>NZ_MQTS01000069.1 GCF_020532825.1 Arthrobacter sp. SO3 | reverse complement strand
CCACGCCCCGGACCCCGACACACCCTCGACATCACCACCCCCACCGGACACACCTACCAATCCACCGCACCACCACTGCCGGGGTCGGAACCTGTTGAGGCTCCTTCGGTGCGGAACTCCCGGGTCCTCTCCCCCGAGCGTCGTGAACTCCTGCATCACTTAAAAGCCGCAAAATGCGCGCGGCCCGCCGATGCGCTTGCTGCATGATTCCGTGCACATGCTTCAAGATTTCGCGGGAAGTAGCCATGCAGTTCTGCCGCTGGCATCGGCCGTCGCACGCTCACCGCCTCGGCGCGGCTGACGGTTCTGTAGTTCAGCGGCCGGTCAGCGCATGAAGTATTGCCGGCCCCAGCGGTCCGCCGGCGGTCATCAACAGGAGTCCGGCGGCCGGCAAGCCCAGCACCCAGGCTGCCCGACGCCGTCGTGCCCGGTCCAAAGCACCCTTGTACCAAGGCCGGCTGTCCTCGCTCAGCGGGTTGACGCCGAGGATCCGCTGAAGAGTGGAGCGAATGTTTGCCTATTCCTTGCACCCCGCTTCGGACGGTCCCACGCCATCTTGCGGCGGCATTTTTGGGATCCGATAATTGGTTCCGGGAGCTCGCACGAAGGAAAGACCGTGGACAGCCACAACGAATTCCTGGCAGCCGTTATGCCGGTCACAACGATTTTCCGGCGCGAGGACGGCGAGTGGAAGATCATCCACCGGCACGGCGACGCCGTGCCCGACGGCGACAGCGACGCGACCCTCCTGCAGCTCAGCCGGTTCGGGGAGCTGGACAGCACCCCGGACGACGCCGGCTAGCCCCTGTCGGAGATTTACTGCCCGGGGGCCCGGTAGGACGGTGTCTTCTTAGCCGCCTGGTCAAGATCTTCCGGAGTCATGAGCGGTTTCAGACGAACGTTCACGGAGCCGGTCGAATTGATCATGAGGGAAAGGGCTGCGGCGTCGGCCGGGCCCGGAACGTCGAAGACCCCCAGTACGTCGGTTTTGCCGAAGGCATAGTAGAAGCATTCCAGTGAGCCTCCGACAGATTTGAGGGCTTCGACAAGCGCTTCACGGCGCTTGGTGCCCCCTTCGCGCATGAGGCCTTTGATGCCCTCACCCACGTAGGTCGCTTCGAACAGATATTTGGCCATGGTCTCTTACCGTCCCGTGATGTCCAGGACCCGGGCATCCGAAGGTGTGCCCGGAGCCCCTTGAGGGCAGGTCCCGGAGTTGGTCCCCGGCGTGGGGCTGTGGCCACATGGTAGGCCGTCCCCCTTGCCCTTACAACGGTTCCCGCAATGCCCCCGCAGGAACGTCGGGAGCGCTGATCGAAAAGGCGCCGATAAAGACCGGGCCAGGCTGGGCTTTCACACCCTAAGTGGCCTTGGGCCGGACGACGAGGACCGGGCAGGGTGCATGGCCGATGACCTGGGCCGGAACCGAGCCCAGGTGCAGGCCGGGAAAACCGCCGTGGCCGCGGGAGCCAACTACAACGAGGTCCGCGGACTTGGCGGCCTCGAGAAGTGCAGACGCCGCCGAGTCATTGTGGACGACTTGACCGGTGGCGGCCACCCCCGCATCTTCAGCGGTCTTCAGGGCCGCAGCCTGGAACGTCTCTGCTGCTTTTTCCGGGGAGTCCTCTGTCACGATTTCGCCGACGGCCGTTTCCAGCAGGGCCGGATACCAGGCAAGCGCCGGTTTGCTCCAGGCCGTGATGAGACGAAGCTGGCCGTTGCGCTGTTTCGCCTCGTCCACGGCCCACTGCAGGGCATTTTGAGAACTCTCGGAACCGTCAAAACCAACCACAATCACGAACGAACCTGTACCGGTCATCTTCTCTTCCATTCCCTAGCCTCGGTGAGCTGCCTGGACCTTTTCAGTCTCTGTGTCCGCAAAAGTCAGTGTCAAGGTCCGCCGGATGCGGTGCCCGCTGCGGGCTTCAGGACCGGGCAAAGGGCGGACCCTATGACAACGTGCCCGGAGCCTCTATTCTCTAGCCATGAGAGTTGGGGTCACATACCGGCGAGGCAGATCGCGCCGTCCCGGGCGGGACTGCCGCGGCGGCGCGGCGGCACGGCTTGCGGGAAGCCGATGAAGACCAACGGCACCCCGGCTCATGACAATTACGACGAATTCCTGGCGAGATTGGACGCCGCGACAACGAACCTGAGCACGCGGGCGGCCTCGTTGGACAAGGCGCTGGCAGCCGTCTCGTTGCTCCTGGGACCTTACCAATCCGCAGTGCGGGAATGGGAACGCCGTCGACTCGACGTAGGCGAGCAGCTCGCCCAGCAGCCCTGTTCGCTGCACACCCACGCCGCACTGAGCGAGCTCCACGATGTGGCAGGGAAGATGCAGTCCATGCTCGCGGGGCGTACCCAGCGCATCACGGAAAAGCTGTCTGTGATGCACCGTCGTCTCGCGGCAATCCACCAGTCATTGCTGGAGCTGGAAGCAAGCAGGGTCAAACTGAATTCGTCCCGGATGTTGTCACGGGACCGCGAAAAGCTGGGCAGCATCTTTTCTGCACTCGCCGGCTCAACCATGGCCGCTCCAGCCCTCGCTGACATGGGCCTGCTGAGCGATCTCAGGGAAGCACGCGAAGCCGTCATCCTGGCCGAAGCGCTCATGGAAGTAAAGGGGTACTAGTCATGGGAAATTCCCTCGATCAGCCAGGCAAACACACCGTGGTCCTGGTCCGCTGGTCCAAGACGCCGGGCGAACATCCGGTGATCAAGTTCGTTCTGTTCAGTATCGTCGGTGTGATCCTCTGCCTGATCCTGATGATTTTCGTACCCGGCCTCAGGAGTTTGGGAGCCGTGGTCCTATTCACAGTCTTCTTCGCGGCCCTGCTCACTTTTCCCGCCCGCTCGGGCCGGCGGAAATTCATGCGCGGGCTGACCAAAAAAGTTAACGATACCGTCGCCGAGGTGACCAACACTCCCGGCGACCAGCTGTCGTTCAAGGAATTCCAGCGCATGATCAAGAGCGGCGAGCGGCGGCCGCTCCTCGTTGGCGGGGTGCCCGGGTTGACCCTGCATGTGGAACGGATTGCCACGCTGGAGAAGGATGCGCCCAACAGGTGGCTCGCGGTATTCACCGTGGTGCCCCCGGAGAACGGGACGGTGAGTTTCGACCGGTTGGTTGCCGCGGCCATTGACGCCGATCCCGGCACTACGGCCACCCACCCGTCCTAGCGCGCGGGCTAGCGTGCGGGGGCCGGCTTCAGGCCTTTGGCATACGCGGCCTGCCCCACGTGCTGGAGACAATCGGCGATAGTGCTGACCAGCCGCACCCCGAGCGTGACGGGCGGGTCCCAGCGGGTGTCGACTATGCGGTCGAAATCCACATCGCCGAGGAGACCCAGGAACTCCGCGGTCTGCCGGTGCACAGCGTCATAGTATTCGAGCAACAGCTCCGGAGGGGCCTTCACCGAGTCCACCTGCCCGGTCGAATGGCCATAGCCGGTGTCGCGTTCCGGCAGCGGCAGACCGAAGCGTCCCGCGAACCCCTGAGAGGTCCACACCTGTTTCAGGCCGGCGGCGGAGGCGAGCTGGGCGTCCTCCACCCGGCTGAGGTGCCAGATCAGCCACGCAATCGAGTTTCCGTTTCCTGAGGGCCGGCGGACCAGGGCATCGCCATCGACCCCGTCAAGCGTGGCGGCGACGGTCTCCCGGATTCGGACGAAGGCGTCGAGCAGCAGTTCGTTGGATTTCATCGAGTCCCCTCACAGTGCGTTTTCGGTGAGCCCCCATGCTTGCATGGATGCAGCACCACGAGATAGGGCGCTCCGCCGGCTTTGGGGATCCCGGCGCATGACGCCCCCCGCCACTTTTCATCCTTTCGCCGACGGGTTCAGGACCATCGCGGATCCGCCCCCGCGCCTTACGGGTTCGGCCGCGGCGACCATGCCACCGCCGGGCAGGAACTCGATGGCGGTTGCGGCACCGATCTCTGCTGCCGAGGTGAACGCGTCACCCGACGGTGTGAACTGATGGCCGTACGGCGTCAGCTGGCTCCCGTACGCCGCAATGAACTCCGGCTCCGCCGTGACCTTGGCCGTGTTCCGCTGCGAGGCACGCGGCGCTGCGATGGCCTCCGAGATGGTCATGCCCAGGTCCACCCGGTTCAGGATCGTCTGCAGGACGGTGGTGATGATAGTCGATCCGCCGGGCGAGCCGAGCGCGAGGAACGGCGTGCCCTCCTTGAGGATGATGGTCGGCGACATGGACGAGCGCGGGCGTTTCCCCGGTTCGATCCGGTTCGGGTCCGCCGCGTTGTAGACGGTGGAGAAGTCGGTCAGCTCGTTGTTGAGCAGGAAGCCGCGGTCCGGGACCACGATGCCGGACCCGCCGGTCTGCTCGATGGTGAGCGTGTATTCAGCGACGTTTCCCCACTTGTCCGCGACCGTCAGGTTGGTCGTTGAGATGTTTTCGGTATCCTTCTCGTCGGCGGCGGACGCGGCGCCCGCCGGGCACACGCCGTCGTACGCGGACACGTCCCCCGGCAGGACGGGCTTGGCAGCCGCCTGCAGCGGGTCAATCCGGCAGGCGCGCTCCTTGCCGAACAGCGGGTCAGTAAGCGCAGCGGTGGGGACGTCGCCAAACGCCGGGTCGCCTACGTACTTGCCGCGGTCCGCGAACGCCAGCGCACTCGCCTCGAGGTAATGATGCAGGGCGCCGGGCGTGGGCATCCCGGAAAGGTTGAACGAGTCCAGGATGTTCAGCGCCTCGCCGGCTGTGGTGCCGCCGCTGCTGGACGGCGCCATGCCATAGACGTCCAGGCCGCGGTAGTCCACGTGCATGGGCGCCTGGTCCAGGGGACGGTAGGCGGCGAGGTCCGCCGTCGTCAGGTGCCCGACGGGGACGGGCAGCTGTGTGCCGGCCGTTTTGGGCGGGGCCTGGACAGTGGCCGCGATCTCCGCTGCGAGCGGGCCGCCGTAGAAACCGCTGGTGCCCTCCTTCGCGAGGAGCCGGTAGGTCTCGGCGAGCTCGTGGTTCTGGAAGACACTGCCGACGGCGGGGGCGTCGCCGCCCGGAAGGAAGAGGTTGCTGGTCGAGGTGAACGCCCCGAAGCGGAGCTTGTTGTCGAGGGTCTGCTGGCGGAACGTGTCGTCGACCACGAAGCCTCGGGTCGCCACCTTGATGGCCGGCTTGAGCGCATCGCCGAGGCTGACGGTCCCCCAGCGGTCCAGAGCACGCTCCCACGTGGCCGGAGTGCCGGGGACGCCAACGGACACGCCGCTCGTGACGAGCTCGGGCGTGAAGCGGAAGGGCTGGCCGGTCGCCGGGTCGATGAACGCGTCCTGCGGCATTCCGGCCGGTGCCCTCTCGCGGCCGTCGATGGTGCCGACCTCGCCGGCCTTCGCGTCGTAGAACACGAAGTAGCCTCCGCCGCCGATCCCGGAGCTGTACGGCTCGGTCACGCCGAGGGTCGCGGCTGCGGCGACGGCGGCGTCCGCCGCGTTGCCGCCCTTGCGGAGGACCTCGATCGCCGCCGCTGATGCCTCCGGGTCCACGGTGCTCACGGCGCCGCCATACCCGGTGGCGGTCGAGTCCTTGACCGTCTCCCGCGGATCGGCGAACGCGGGGCCGGCGACGGCGCCGCCCGTCACGCTCAGGGCCAGCGCCGCGGTGACGGCCACCAGCCCACGCGTCATAAATGCCATGATCGCTCCCGAGTCCATGTGATGCGTGTTGACAGTGTTTGTCACGCTACTACGCGGTGGTGCGACACTCAACACTTCCCCGCAGCACATTGCTGGTGTTGGCGGCCGGACCATCCGTTTCGGATGAGGTGCCCTCCGGGGGAACGCCCCTAGGGTCGGGACATGTCACGACCCGGTTCGAAGCTTTCCGCGGCCTGCCCGAGGGTCGTCGGCTACTTCACCGTGAGCGCGGTCTGCGGTGTCCTCGCGGCCAGCCTCGTGGTCCCCGCCCTGGCCGGGGCCGGCGTTGCCCTTAAGGCATCGGCCACGTACTTCAACAACCTCCCCTCGGAACTGACGGTCGATTCGCCGTCGCAATCCACGAAGGTCCTGACCGCGGACGGGAAGACGATCGCCACTTTCTACGCGGAGAACCGGGTGAAGGTCGGGCTGGACCAGATGTCTCCCTACATCAAGGACGCGATTGTCGCCGTCGAGGACCGCCGATTTTACGAGCACGCCGGCGTCGACCCGCAGGGGATTCTTCGGGCCCTGGCGTCCAACCTGACCGGTGGAAGCAGGCAGGGCGCCTCAACCCTCACCCAGCAGTACGTCACCAACGTTCTCAACGAGTCCCTGGTGTCCGCGGACAAGGGCGATCAGATCGTCCTCAACGGGCAGAAGAGCATCGGCGACAAGGTGCGCGAAATGCGGCTCGCGATCGAACTGGAAAAGAAGTACTCCAAGGACCAGATCCTGGAGGGCTACCTCAACATCGTCTTCTTCAGCCGGGACGCCTACGGCATTGAAGCCGCGTCGCGCTACTTCTTCAGCACCACAGCCAAGAGCCTGACCCTGCCGCAGGCGGCCCTGCTCGCCGGCCTCGTGAAAAGCCCCAGCTTCTACAACCCCGCCATCTATCCCGACAACGCCATCCAGCGACGCAATCACGTCCTGGATGCCATGCTCAGCATCGGCCGGATCTCCCAGGCGGACCACGACGCCGCCGCCGCCACCGGGGTGGACCTGAACATCACCCCGGGGAGGCAGGGGTGCGCCGACGCTGACATGGCACCGTACTTTTGCGACTACGTTTCGCACCTGATCCTCAACAACCCGGCCTACGGCGTCGACCTTCCCGCGCGTGTGAAGAAACTGTACCGCGGGGGCCTGACCATCACCACCACGCTGGACAGCCGGCTGCAGGCGGCCGCGCAGGCGCAGGTCGACGCCACCGCCGGGGCCAACCCGGACAAGTGGGGCGCGTCGCTGGTCTCCATCGGGCCGGGCACGGGGAAAATTCTGGCGATGGCGCAAAACACCGTGTTCCTCCCCGAACCCGGGAAGTTCGACACCCAACTGAACTTCAACGTGGATTCCAAGGACGCCAAGGGCAATGACCTGAACGGCGCCGGCGGGTTCCAGCCCGGGTCAACCATGAAACCGTTCACCCTGGCGGAGTGGCTCCAGGAGGGCAAGTCCCTGGCCGACCAGGTGGATGCCTCCCGCCGGTCCTATCCGCTTGGTTTCCGCTGGAAATCCAGCTGCGGCAAAGTCCTCGGGGCCTACGACACGAAGCAGCGGGCCCTCGGAGCGGCCGATGATCTGCAGAACAACGACGCCGGGTACTACCGCCGCATGCGCGTCGACTACGGGGTTTATAACTCCATCAACACCGCCACTTTCGCGGAGGCCGCGCAACTGGATTTCTGCGGCATCCAGAAAATGGTGGACAAGACAGGAATCCACAGCGGCCTGGACAACGCCCCGGTGAACATGCATCAACTGGGCAACCTGCTGGGAGCGATTGGTGTGGCGCCGCTCGTTTTGGCTAATGCATTTGCCACGTTCGCCAATGACGGCAAGTACTGCGAGCCCGTCGCCCTTGTGGAAGTGACCGATGCGGCGGGACAGCAGCTTCCGGCCGAAACCAAGTCCTGCCGTGATGCCATCAAGCCCAACGTTGCCCGCGGCGTCACCTCCGTGCTTCAGGACGTGCTGAAGAAGGGGTCCGGCGTCTACATCAAACCCAAGGTCCAAAGCCAGTACCCGGTGGCGGCCAAAACCGGAACCTCCAACACCAACGGCGCCACCTGGGTGGTCGGCTACACCAGCGGCCTGGCCACCGCCTCCTTCTTCGGCGACGCCCTGGACGGCCAAAAACGCCCCGGACAGAACATCACCGTCAACGGCAAGTTCTACAACAGCATCGACGGCTACATGCTCGCCGGCCCGCAGTGGGCGAACTACATGCTCGAGGTCGCCGGGCTCTACCCCGCCGAGGCGTTTCCGCCGCCGCCCGAGTCCATGACCAAGAAGCCCGACCGATCCAATGATGAAGAGGACTGACCGGGGCGCTCCCCCTCAGTGGCGCAGGTCCAGCGCGTCGAGGAGCCGTCTGACCGAGCCGCCGAGGTTCCATTCGGTGGCCAGACGCTCGAGTTCGGCCCGGGGATCCCCGACGGCGGGGTGCAGTTGCGCGCCGGCCTGCTCCAGCGTCGGCAGCTCAAGGTCGCGCACGACTTTCACGACGGCTGGCGCGACTGCCAGGTAGTCAGCGGCCGCGGCGAGCTTCGACCGGACGGAGGCCGACAGCCCGCTTCCCGAATCCGTGGCCGCCGCGAGCAGCCCGTCGAGCGTGCCGTACTCCCCGAGCAGCGACGCGGCGGTCTTCTCGCCGATGCCGGAGACGCCCGGCAGGCCGTCGGAGGTGTCGCCGCGGAGGGTCGCGTAGTCGGCGTACTGCCCGGGCAGCACACGGTATTTTCCGACGACCACCGCGTCGGTCAGGACTTCGAGGTTCTTCATGCCACGCGCGGTGTAGATCACCCGTACGTCGCGTGTGTCGTCGATGACCTGGAAGAGGTCGCGGTCGCCGGTCACCACATCCACGGGAAGCCCTGCGTGGCTGGCGTAGGTGCCGACGACGTCGTCGGCCTCATGTCCGGCAGCCCCCACGACGGCGATGCCGGCGAGGCCGAGCACCCGGCGGATCATCGGAATCTGGGCCTCAAGCGCGTCCGGCACCACCTCCAGGTCAGGGGCACCCGCGACCACCTCGGCGACCCGGTGCGACTTGTAGCTCGGGATCAGGTCAACGCGCCACTGCGGCCGCCAATCGTCGTCCCAGCAGGCAACCAGATGCGTCGCGTCATAGTCGGCAGTGAGCCGCGCGATCATGTCGAGCAGCCCTCGAACGGCATTCACGGGCGTGCCGTCGGCGCGGCGGATCGTGTCGGGCACGCCGTAGAAGGCTCGAAAGTACAGCGACGCGGTGTCGAGCAGCATGAGGCGGGGCATACCTGATCCTGACACGGATGCGCCCGATCACGGTGGGAAATCGTGGCTTCGTCTCCGATCCCGCTGTTTGTTACCGCGTTGCCGGACAACGCCATGTTGCAGACGTGCTCTGCAACGTGGCGGAGGGGCCGTCACAACTGCCTGGCCTGAGGGCCCGCCTTGGCGGCGGACCACGTTGAACCCGACCCGCTCCACCCATTCCAGTGCGGCTGGTGCATCCCGGTAGCTGAGGTAGGCACAGAGTTTCGCGTTCATGACGGGATGGTAGTCGGGCCAGGATGCTGTTGCTAGCATGTGGGCGAGGTGGCTCATGAAAAGCAGGACCGCGGAGCACGCATCGGCCGACGCGATAGCCGCTGTTGCAGCGTACGCTGTCGCGGGCAGCTGGCTCGCCGCGGTGCACTCCCCCGGGCTCGGTCTTCTGTCCGTCGGCCTGGGCGCCGGCGCCGTGGTCATCGGAGGGCCCGCCGCCTCCCTCTTGCGGCGCCATCCCCGCTACTCGACGCCCGCAGACCGGGTCACGCTGCTGCGGGCCGTCCTGGTGTCCCTTTGCGCCGTGTTGGCCGTACCGGTGTTGTTCACGGGTTCCCCCCACGACCCGCTCCTTGTCGTCATGGGGGCCGCTGCTTTCCTGCTCGACGCCGTCGACGGTGCTGTCGCCCGGCGCACCGGAACTGCGTCCGCGGCGGGAGCCCGACTTGATACCGCGACCGACGCCGCTTTGGTGCTTGTTCTGTCCGCCGCAGCCGCGGCTGCTATCGGGCCCTGGACCCTCGGCATCGGAGCCCTGTACTACGTTTTTGTGGCCGCCGGCCGCTTTCGCCCCCACCTTCGCGCGCCGGTTCCTTCGAGCAAGGCGCGCAAGGCGATCGGGGCCTTCCAGCCGTTCGCGCTGCTCCTTGCCTTGACGCCGGGCATTCCCCCGGTTCTTGCGTGTGCGGCGCCGGCAGTAGCATTTCCGCTGCTCATGTTCTCCTTCGCCCGCGACGTCGTCGAGCTGGAACGGCGCCGCGAGGGACAGCGCGGTCTTTCCGGGCGCGAAGGACGAGCAGTCCGGCCAGCCCCGCCAAGGTGATGACACCGAATCCGATGATGGTGGCCGAGACGCCGAAGGCCTCCGCACCGAAGCCCAGCAGGGCCGAGCCGAACGGGGTCGTGCCGGCGAGCAGGAGCACAAACAGGCTCATGACCCGGCCGCGCAACCGGTCCGGCGCGAGCCCCTGGAGCCGGGTGTTGACTGTGGTGGTGAACACCGTGCCGCTGAGTCCGGCCAGCACCATGAGCCCAAGACTCACCGGGTAGGACCGTGAGATGCCGAGGAGGATCAATATCAGCGCAAGAGCCCCGCCCGAGGTGATCATCCGGCGGTCGTTGCTGCCGCCGATGACCACCAGGCCGACGCCGGCGACAAGTGACCCGGCACCGAACGCCGACATCAGCGCGCCGAAGCCGACGGACTCCACATTCAGCACATCGCGCGCCAGCAGCGGCGCTGCGACTGGCCAGTTGTAGCCGAAAGTACCGACGACGGCCAGTGCCCCGAGGACAAATAGCACAGCGGGAGTATGAGTGACATAACGGAGGCCCTCCCGCAGGGCGCCGTGACGGGCGGGCCTGACCCGGGAGACGCGAAGCTCGCCGCTGCGGAGCGCAAGTAAGGCGCCAAGTGCCGCGGTAAAGCTGGCCGCGTTGATGAAAAATACGGCTGCGGCCGAAAAATGCGCCACCACCAAGCCGCCGAGGGCAAACCCGATCATCCGGCCGGAGTTGAACTGCACACTGTTCATCGCCACGGCATCGGGCACCAGCGTGGGGCCCACCATCTCGGGGACAAACGCCTGCTGGGCAGGATTGTTGAACGCGTTCGACACCCCGAGGGTGAATGCCAGGAGGGCCAGCTGCCAGATTTGCGGGGAGCCGGACAGCGCCAGAAAGCCCAGCAAGAGCGCCTGCACCGTAGCGAGCGCCTGGGCCGCCAGCATTATTCGCCGCTTGGGGAGACGATCGGCCAGGACTCCTGCCGGCAGCACGAACATCAGCAGCGGCAGGAACTGCATGGTGGTCACCAGGCCCAGGACAGCAGCGGACCCGCTGATGTCCAGCACAAGCCAGGCCATCGCCACCATCTGCATCCACGTGCCGGTGCCGGAGATGAGCTGGCCCGTCCAAAAGAGTGCGAAGTTCCGCACCCGCAACGCGCGCAGCAGATCAGCTGCGCGCCGGGGCGGCGGAGCCCCGGGCTCCCTCCCGGCCGCCGGCGGGACGGTGCTGTCAGGCGGAATCACCGAACAGCGCTCCGCGGCACCGGCCGGATGGGGCGTCCGTGGACGCGCTACAGGCAGCGAATCGGTAAGTCATCATGAACTTCAATGTAGAGGGTCTGAGGCCCTGGAGCACCGTCTCCGTCGCGGGAGGTTGAGGCTTAATGAGCGCGCCGCAGTTGTCAGAAGAGGTCAGCCAGGTCCTCGTTGGCCTCGTCCAGGTAAAAGGCCTTGGGATCAAGCGTTTCGCCCGGCAGCATTCCCAGCCACTCCCGATATTTCTGGTGCTCTTCGTGGCTGGGATCGTTCACTGCCTCGACAACGTTCGCCCAGCCCCACGTGCCGCCGCTGTCCTCCGCCGGCGCCGCGCCGCGCCCGGCTGTGCACCGCGGCAGCTGCCCGCCGCCGTCGTCGGCCGGCAGAATTTTCTCCGCCTTGATGGCGAACACCCAGTTGTCGCCAAAGTCGTACGTGTAGCTCATGGTGCTGCCCGCGGCCGGCAGCAGCTCGCCGACGGTCACCTTCGATTCGTCAAGGGAAGCATCGCCGTAGAAGTCGCTGTCGCCGTCCAGGTCCACCGGCGCATACGCGGGTCCGCGGAATCCCCCGGTGCGGAACTCGTGCAGGTGGTAGTCGAACCAGCCGAACAGCGCCTGGATCACCTGGTGCAGCTGAGGCAGCGGCATGCCGCCAAGGCAACGGGGCGCTGCTTCTGGCCCTGGACGGCTTCCAGATCTACCTGGTGGCCACCGGCAGCCGACAAGGGCACCCGACGGGCGGTATCGCCGAGCACCACCTGATGTGGGCCACCGACAGTGCGGCGGCGCCGGATCATTTCGAGCAGGTGCTCAAGGACCTTGGCTGCTACACCTAAACGCATACCGGCGGGGAGGTGACGTTCACTAGGGCCGGGGCCCGGAGGGCCTCCGCGTGGCCGTCGCCTACCCCGGCCCGCAGCAGCAGCCCCGTTCAGTGCTTGACGGCCGCCTCCGGCCAGCCGGCTTTTAGTAGCCGGTGAACTCCTCCGTGCGGATGTCATCGTCGTCGACGCCGGCCCCGTTGAGGAGACTACGCATGGCGGTGACCATGCCGGCAGGACCGCAGAGATAGTAGATCGGCACGGTCAGGTCCTCGACGTACCTGGCTATCATGTCTTTGTCGATGAACCCGGTTTCCCCGGCCCAGGCCTGCCGCGAATTTTCGGGCTCGGTCATGGTGGCCACGACGGTGACGTTGGCCTGTGCCCCGGCGACGCGGCCCAGTTCGTCCAGGAAGGCCGCGTCCTCCGGACGTTTGTTGGAGTAGAACACAATAATCCTGTGCCCCGTCTTGTCATGGACCGATTGCAGGGTGATGCTGCGCACGGGTGTGATTCCGATTCCGCCGGTCAGAAAGACCGCGGGCCTGGCGACCTTGTTGTGCAGGGTAAAGGATCCGTAGGGGGCGTCCAGCTCCACCTCGGTCCCAATCGGCATGTCCTTGAGAACACGCTTGAATGCCGTGTCGCGCATGCGGGTCGTGCACATCAGGTTGGGTTCGTAGGGGGCGCTGGACATGGAGAATCCGCGGGTGTTTCCCTCCGCATCGGTCTCCGCTGGGTCGATCAGGGTGTAGTCCGCGAATTGGCCGGCCTTGTACGTAAAGCCCGCGGGCTTTTCAAACTGAAACAGCATTGTTTCTTCGGCTGCTGCTTCCTTCTTGACCAGCCTGGTTCTTGGCAGTGACATGGTGGAACCCCTTTCCTGTGATCGTGCCTTATGCATATGTCTGCTGACGGTGCCTGCCAGGACGGCAGTGGGCGCTACCTCACGGTGACCGGCGAGAACCGGGGTGCGGACCAGGCTCACTGCCCGGCCCCAAAAGAGCGAGTGGGCCGGGGTACACGTAGCCGCCGATCCAGTAGTCCTGCGTCAGCTCCTGGCCGGCTGACGCGGACCGCCGGCGGTCGGCGCCGCCGGGTGCCACCCGGCGCCGGAGCGTCATATCCGCCGGGAGAGGATGGCTTGTTTGACCTCGGCGATGGCCTGCGTGACCTTTATGCCACGCGGGCAAGCCTCCGTGCAATTAAAGACGGTGCGGCACCGCCAGACACCTTCCTTGTCGTTAAGGATCTGAAGGCGCAAGTCGCCGGCGTCGTCCCGGGAGTCGAAGATGAAGCGGTGGGCGTTCACGATCGCCGCGGGACCGAAGTATTGTCCGTCGGTCCAGAAGACCGGGCACGAGCCCGTACACGCGGCACACAGAATGCACTTGGTGGTGTCATCGAAACGTTCACGCTCTTCGGGGGACTGCAGGCGCTCCTTCGTCGGCTCGTGGCCGGCACCGATGAAGTACGGCATGATCTCACGGTAGGACTGGAAGAACGGTTCCATGTCCACAATCAGGTCCTTCTCCACCGGCAGGCCCTTGATGGCCTCAATGGTCACCGGTTTGTCCAGGTTGAGGTCCTTGAGCAAAACCTTGCAGGCCAGGCGGTTGCGGCCGTTGATCCGCATGGCATCGGAACCGCACACCCCGTGGGCGCAGGAACGCCGGAAGGACAGCGAGCCGTCAATTTCCCATTTGATCTTGTGCAGCGCATCCAGGACCCGGTCCGTGCCGTGCATGGTCAGCGAATAGTCTTCCCAGCGGGCCTCGTCGGAGACTTCCGGGTTGTAGCGGCGGATCCGCAGGGTGACTTCGAAGGTGGGGATCTCTCCCCCTCCAACAGAGTGCGGCAGATCTATTTTCGAGGCGGGTTCGGTGGCCTGGGGGCTGCTCATGGACTCCTGCGCTCCCTGTTGGGGCTCTTCCGGTCTCCCATGATGGCGGACATTATTAGTGGCCGCCGAAAACATGGGAAAGGTGGATGAAAAGGAAGGGGATCATCACCACTGCCCACAGTCCGAGGGCAACCCAAAGCATTTGGACATGATACTTGGGGCCCTTCTTCCAGAAATCGATGAGGATTATCCGCACACCGCCGAACGCATGGAAGACCACGGCCGCGACCAGGCCGGCCTCCCCTATGCCCATGACCGGGTTCTTGTAGGTGCCTATGACGGCGTTATAGGCCTCGGGCGATACCCGGACCATGGAAGTATCCAGGACATGCACGAGGAGGAAGAAGAAAATAGCAACGCCGGTAATCCGGTGGGCGACCCACGCCCACTGTCCCTGTTGCCCGCGGTAAAGAGTCCAGGATGCAGTCTTTGACACCGGCCCCTCCTCGCTCCGTGCGCCGGCGACCCAAGGACGTACATAGTCGGACGGCGGACTCACCTGTGAGTCTACGACCGCTTGGGGAAAGGTCAACCCGCCGGGCGCAGCCCGCCATGGGATTGCCGGTGATCGAGGGGATAATGACGCAGCAGACAAAGGTGATGATCGGGGCCGGCTCGCCCGCATGGACGGAAAGACGTGGGGCAGTATATCGGGCCATCGATCCCGGACCGGACACCGGCGCCCGGGTATCCACGACAGCCGGACATTAGCGAAGACGAACGAAACCGACCACGGACGGCCCAGTGCCCATACCGCCGCGTAGATAGTCAGCAGCCCCTCGGCCCGCGCTGAGGGACCTTGCGCCCGTCATCCCAGATCTCCCGTTGCCTGTCCATCGCGGAAGCGTAATCTGGGGATCAGGGATCAGGCATCCCCGGAAGCCGCACGGGCATCACCGATCGAAGGTACATCGTGGCACGTGACTATAATCTGGACAACCCGGACGGTTCCCGGTCCGCTGTCTCCGCCACGGGCCCGCGGACGCCGGCCAGCTTCCGGGAGGAGCTCTCAACGGAAGCGAACGCCGTCGTCGATGACTCCTGGGCCGGGTCCGCTCCTGCGCAATACGGGGTGGCGCCGCGGGTGCGCATAGGGAACAGCAAATGGTTTAACCTGCTGTGGTTGCTGCCGATCGGCTTCGTGCTGCTGATCACTGCCGTGGCCCTCGCCAAGGGACTTCGTGGTGTCCCCGCCGTGGCGGAGTTCATCAGGGAATATCCGGGCCGGGTTGTTCCGCCCGGAGCCGAAGCCCGGGCGGGGTTCCCTGCCTGGATCGGGTGGCAGCATTTCTTCAACATGGTGCTCCTGGTCCCCATCATCCGGGCAGGGCTAGCCATCCTTGCCGATCATCCGAGGCTGTACTGGACCCGGCACTCAACCCCGGGCAAGGAATGGTTCCGGATGCAGACGCCGGTACCGGCAGACCCGCTGTACACGGCCAAGCAGGACTCCATCACCCTCCCCGACGGCGTGGGCCTGCCGGGCCGGCGGCACTCAATCGGACTGGCACGCTGGTGGCACCTGGGTATGGACACGCTCTGGCTGCTCAATGGCCTGATCTTTTACCTTCTCATCTTCACCACGGGGCAGTGGCTCCGCCTGGTGCCCACCAATTGGGACGTCATCCCCAATGCCCTCTCGATGTCCATCCAGTACGCCTCCCTGAACTGGCCAACCGACGACAGTTGGGTGGCCTACAACAGTCTCCAGGTCCTCGCCTACTTCATCACGGTCTTTATCGCCGCGCCGCTGGCGTTCATCACCGGGCTGGGCATGTCCCCGGCGCTGTCCACAAAATTCAGGCGGATCAGCAGGGTCTTCAGCATCCAGGTCGCCCGGTCGCTGCATTTCCTGGTCCTGGTCTGGTTCGTGCTGTTCATCGTGATGCACGTCTCCCTCGTCGTCGCGACAGAGGCACTGCGGAACTTCAACTACATGTATGCGGGCCGCAACTCCGGGGACTGGTACGGGTTCTGGGTCTTCGCCGCATCCCTGGCCATAATGATCGTGATCTGGGTGGGCGTCACCCCGCTCACCTACCGGCATCCGCGGATGGTCCAGCGGATCGGGTTTGCGCTCATCGGACCGGCGCAACGGCTGTTCGAGCACCTCGATTCCAAACCCGGACGGTACACCGAAAAAGACATTTCCCCGTATATGTGGCACAACGGCAAGTACCCCGAATCCACCGAATACAAAACGCTTCTGGCCACAGGCTTCGCCGACTACCGCCTCCGGGTCTCCGGCCTCGTAAAGAACCCGGTGGAACTCGACCTGGCCCAGCTTCACGGACTGGCCCACCATGAGCAGATCACCCAGCACTTCTGCATCCAGGGCTGGTCAGGCGTCGCCAAATGGGGCGGCGTCTCCATGCAAACCATCATCGACCTGGTGCAGCCGGACCCGGAGGCGAAGTGGGTGATCTTCTACTCCTTCGCCGAAGGATCCGACGGCGGCATCTACTATGACGCGCAGCCGATCGAACAGATGAGCTACCACCTCACCATGCTCGCCTACGACATGAACAACGCGCCGCTGCCCTACGGACACGGCGCACCGCTGCGTCTGCGCAACGAGGTCCAGCTCGGCTTCAAACTCGTCAAATGGATCAAAGGCATCGAATTCGTCAAGGACTTCTCCCACATCGGCGGCGGCGAAGGCGGGTACAACAACGACCACGAATTCTTCGGCTACCGCCAATCCATCTAGCATCACGCCCCACACCCGACGAAATCCCGGAACCTCCCATGACGAGCGGGCTAGGTAAAGAACGCGGCGGCCCAGTCCGCTGGGGTCCAGCGGACTGGGCCCGAGCCGGCATGCAGTGGTTCGACCCGCAGAAACACTTCTGTGGACGTCGGGTAACCCCGGGGTCGATGTCATCGGCCACGGTGCCAACCCCACTGATCCGCGCGCTCGTCACCGCCCTCATACGGCGCCGCCCGGCACCACGTCTTGTTGGGGCCGGGTCTGAGCTGCGGGCCCTGGCCGGGCGGTACCTGCGGGACGGGAGAACCTCTGCCCCGTCCGTACGGAGGTCAGGAGCACCCGACCCCGGGTTTCGGCACGAAAACACGCCTTGGGTAACGGACCATCGATGTGCTGGACTCATCGCCGCGAGCAAAGAAACCGGCGGCAACCGCGAAGGTTCCCATACGTACTCTCACTCCGTGTCTTCCTGGTCGGCGGATGGAGACCGAAGCCGTGGAGCCGCGCTGCTGGAACGGCCCAATGCAGTGCGGCCCGGGATTCGTCGGATCCGTCCACCCCTTCCACGATCCTCGCGCCATGCGTGTTGCTCACCGCCTGGTCGGGATCAGCTCCGGCCGCGTCAGTGGTTGTGCCGTTCCCAGTCATGGATCGGTTCCTTCCGGAAGTCCTTCTCCTGGGGTGCGCCGGACGCAAGGTGGCTACCGTCCGATCAGGTCGGCCAGGACATGGGCCTCACTGATGTCGGCGGCTTTGGTTGCCGTCAGCAACGTCAGCCGTTGGCCCTTGGCGAGTTCGCGCAGATGCTCAAGCGCCTGCGCCCGGGCGGGGTCTTTAAGCTCGGCCTTGTAGCGCTTGGCAAACTCGTCGAACTTGGCAGGGTCGTGGCCGTACCATTTGCGCAGCTCCGTTGACGGGGAGACGTCTTTGCACCACTCGTCCAGTGCCGCCTTGGCCTTGGTCATCCCGCGGGGCCAGATGTGGTCCACCAGAACCCGCATGCCGTCGTCGTCCCTGGTCGCATCATAGACCCGGCGCACCTGAACATCCGTTGTAGTCGACATTCCCCAGCCTCCTCGCTGACTTGCCGCACGGCACTGATACCTTCCGTGGAAAAGTGACGCCCGAAGCGGCGAAAAACCCTGTGGGTCTTCGTCCTCGGTGACATTATGCTCTCCCGATCCCTGCAGGAGCCACATCACCATGAGGATGCACCGGACCGCTCAGCAGGCCTGCGCCCGCGCCCCAGCCAGCGCGTTCCAGGCCTGACGCGAAAATGAAGGTGATATGGGCCGGGGTGCGGCCGGGCCAATCGGTTCACCGGCGCGGGGTATCGGCCCCCTATCCGGTCCCCTGCAGGTGTTCGAGGGCGACCTGGTAGCCGAGACCTCCGAGTTGTCACCCGCTCTTTCTTTGCTGCACAGCGCCTTGCCTCGGGTGTAGTCGTCCGCTAAAAGTCGAAGGACAGGACGGCCCCGTCACCGCGATCGATCTAAGTCCGGAGCTAAACAGCAATCGGTTCGGTACCGGTGTAATGGTTCAGGGCAGGGTGATGACGCATAGACTTGGTTGAACAAAAGGGAGCAGATGCACGTCCGGCGGCGCGTCGCCGTCGCCGCCGAGTAACTGTTGCACGAGTCCGAGGTGGACCGAGCAGACAACCTGCGGGTGCCGCCTCGCGGCATGGCGGAACGGGCACCACCGCAACTCGATGGCATCGCCGTCCGGCGATGGGTCGAAGCCGAGCCCGTCAAGGACCTCAAGGAGCACGCTCCGTCGATCGACGGAGTCGGAGCGTTCGGCTAGGAGCCCGCGTGCCCAGTCACGGCCGGCGTTAATGGCACTGCTCCGTCCCTGGTCCGCGTCGCTGCGTGCGAGGGCTCCGGCGAGCACCTCGATCAGCTGCTCCCGTGAACCCTCATCGCGTTCGGCCTCGAGGACGGCCGTATACAGCACACGCGGGCGGCCGCGGCGCCTGTCCCCGCCGGATTCGCGCTGGACGAGCCGCGCCTCCTCAAGTAGGTCCAGGTGGAACCGGACCGTGGAAACGTGCAGTTCCAGCACGCTGGCGATGGCCTGCGCCTCCAGGGGACCGGACGAACCGGCCACGGCGTCGAGGACACGCCGCCGCGTGTGCGATGCCAACGCGGAATGGTAGTTCTCGTCCCTCAGGGCGCTGCCCGGCGCGGAACGTCCGGCGTGTGGCGCCGCTTCAGATCCCGCGGGCATCCGCCGATTCCTCCTCGCGGGCCCTGCGCGGCTTCAGGGTCTCGAAATCGCTGCCGGAACGGCCTTCAAGCCGCCGGTGGATGGACCCGGCAATGCGCGTGGCCTGGATCTTGGCGAGGTCGGCCTTCTCCCCCGCAAAGTGCTCGTCGACGTTCGCAGCCCACAAGGTGAGCCACCGCTCGAAGTGTTCCTGCTGCAACGGAAAACGGGCGTTAAGCACCAGATGCATCTGCAGGGCGTTACGCCGATAGAGGCCGGCGCTGAACAGCACGGTCTCCCAGAAGTCGCACATGATCGGCAGATGACGGACGAGATCCATCTTGGCTATATGGGTGAAAATAGGCCCGATCAGCGGGTCGGCAAAGGCGCGTCGGTAGAACTCTTCTACCAGCAGGGCGACATCGGACCGGTCCTTCAGGTCTCCGTTCATGGAACCAGTGTAATCGAATAAAAATGATGGTGTTACTTTTAAAGCACATTCGAGACCACGGAGGATGAATGATGACTGCGGGAAACCACACTCTGATCGCCGCTAACGCCGAAGCTCTGCTGGCTGCACTTCCGGTCGACGCCGGGGCGGTAAGATCCACTCGAGTCTTCAAAGGGGCGGGAGCCGGCGTTGTCCGCCTCACCATCGACGAGGGCGCGGTGATGAGAGAGCACACCGCCACCGCGCCGATCCTTCTGCAGGTGCTGAGCGGCCATGCAGCCCTCGACGTCGGCGGCGAACGGGTTGATCTGCCCACCGGCGCAATCATCCACCTCGATGCGGGCCAGCCGCATTCGGTCGAAGCGTTAACGCCCGCGCACCTGATGCTCACCATCTGCGAACGTGCACCAGCCACCACCCGCGCGCACAGGCTGGACAGCCCCGCGACAGTCGACGCTCCCGCTGCCGCCTCGACGCCGGAGCCGGCACGACGGTCGAACGTGGTGCTGGCCTCCACCCGACCGGATTCGGATGCCGTCGAACGCGTAATCGCAAGGCACGCAGAGCTCACGGGGAGCGCTGCCACTTACACAACGCAACTCCTCGACGCGGCAGCTGCCGGCGACGAGGAGCGGATGCGGCAGGCATTTGCAACGCTGCTTGGCTGGTCCCGCGACACGCTGGGCGCACTGCTCGAGGCAGAACAGGAGGTAATCGATCCGGCCCTAAGCCGGATCGATGCCGACCTCGCCCACCGGCTCCGCACAGAACGCGAACTCGTCACCGGTATCATCTGGCGCCTGGCCAACCTCCGCGGTCATGTTGAAGTTGCCAGCGTGGCCGTGGAGCTGCGTATGCACCTCGGCCAGCACCTAAGGTTCTTCGCGGACCACGCCCTCCCGGTCCTGGCCCGGACAGGCGGACTGTCCCTCGGTTCGCTCTGGTCGGACATCGAATCGCTAATGGTCGACGACGGCGCCCCGGCTTCCAAGGGCGCCACACATTGCGAATGCGGCATCGTCGACGAACCCGCATACGTGGAACTGGATGTCCGGAACGTCCCGCACGCGATCCGGCACGCCACCGTCTTTGGTGCCCTCGACGGGGTCGGCGCCGGCGAGGGACTGATTCTGGTCGCACCCCACGATCCCCTCCCGCTCCTGGCCCAGGTAGAGGAGCGGACCCCGGGACGCTTTACTGTCAGCTACCTCGACCGTGGTCCGGAAGCTTGGCGGCTCCAATTCTCGGCCGCGTCGCTGACATGAACGGGGTCCCCGAACGAGTCGGTTACGCAGCCGGCGTTGGCTTCATCGTTCTCGGCGGCCTTGTCGCCGCCGTCGCCGGCCCCTTGCACTTCGACCGCGGCAGCTGGCTTGCCGCCTATCTGGTGCTCGTCTGTGGCGTGGCCCAATGTGCCATCAGCAACCAGCGCCTGACCCTCGGCGCCGCACCGCTCCGACCGGCACAGCAGTGGATGCTGTTCGGGTCCTGGAACATCGGCAACGCCCTGGTCGTCGCCGGCGCACTCGCTGCCATCCCAGTCATCACCGATGCCGGCGGCCTCCTGCTGGTGGCCGGGCTGGTGCTCGCCGGCGCCGGAACACGCCACGCCCAACGGCCAATCGCGGTCGCACTCCTTCGGGCCTTCTACCTTGTATTGGCCGTCAGTATCCCCGTCGGCCTGGTTCTGAGCCATCTGCGCGCCGGACATACCTGAGAACTTCTCCCAAGGACGAGAATGCGGTCCGACATAGTCTGGATCATTTTGCACAACTGATAAAGGAGATTGGCTACTAAACCTACGCACATTTCGCCGGGCAGGTAACTTTCGTTGCATTTCAGTATCCGGTGAACTCCTCCGTGCGGATGTCGTCGTCGTCCACGCCCGCACCGGTGAGGAGGCTGCGCATGGCTTTGACCAGGCCGGCCGGGCCGCAAAGGTAGTAGATCAGAGTGCGCAGATCCCCGACGTATTTGGTGATCTTGTCCTGATCGAAGAACCCGGTTTCTCCGTCCCAGGGCTGGTGCGAATTTTCGGGTTCGGTCATGGTGGCAATGAAGGTAACGTTGGCTTTGGACCCGTCCAGGCGTTTCAGCTCGTCCACGAAGGCGGCGTCCTCGGGCCGCTTATTGGAGGAGAACGCAAAGATCGCTTGCCCTGTTTGGTCGGCCCCGGGGAGCGAGCTAGTCGTTGTTGTCGCTGGGACCGTTTCCGTTCGAGCCCTGCTGGCTGCCGCCCTGGCTGTTCTGGGCGGCGGGAGCTTTTCGGGGCCACCGCAGCGGGCGTCACCGGTGCTGGTAAATACCGCACCGACGGAACCCGTTCCTTCCTGGGATCCCGTTCTTTCCAGCGACCTTCCACGCGAACCGGAGAAGGGCTACCCTGAAAAAACCGCATACCCGCAGAGTGTGAACGGGGTCGGGCCAGACGGCGCCGGCCGTCAAGCATCCGATCATGGGGGTTGGCCATGACAGTCAGTTATAGCGCTACTGAAACCGGCGTGCGGCCGGTGGGGGTCGTGCCGGGTTCAAAAGGGCGCATCGTCGTCAACTGGATTACCTCCACGGACCACAAGACCATCGGGTATATGTACCTGATCACCTCGTTCACTTTTTTCTGTCTGGGTGGGGTGATGGCGTTGCTGATGCGCGCCGAACTCTTCGAGCCGGGAATGCAGATCCTGCAGACCAAGGAACAGTACAACCAGCTGTTCACCATGCACGGCACGATCATGCTGCTGATGTTTGCTACGCCGCTCTTCGCCGGCTTTGCCAATGTCATCATGCCCCTACAGATCGGAGCCCCGGACGTGGCCTTTCCGCGTCTGAATGCCTTGGCGTTCTGGTTTTTCCTGTTCGGCAGCACGATCGCCGTCTCTGGTTATATCACTCCGCAGGGCGCCGCCTCTTTTGGGTGGACGGCCTACTCCCCGCTGTCTGACACGACATATTCTCCCGGCATCGGTGGTGACCTGTGGGTTTTCGGTTTGGCGCTGTCCGGGTTCGGAACCATTCTCGGTTCGGTCAACTTCATCACCACGATTATCTGTATGCGTGCTCCGGGCATGACGATGTGGCGTATGCCGATCTTCACCTGGAACACCTTGATCACCGCGATAATGGTCCTGATGGCATTCCCACCGCTCGCCGCGGCCCTGCTGGCCCTCGGTGCGGACCGCCGCTTCGGCGCCCATATCTTCGACGCTTCCAACGGGGGTCCTATTCTGTGGCAGCACCTGTTCTGGTTCTTCGGCCACCCGGAGGTTTACATCATCGCGCTGCCGTTCTTCGGCATCGTTACGGAAATCTTCCCGGTCTTCAGCCGCAAACCTATATTTGCTTACAAGGGCCTGGTCTATGCGACAATCGCCATTGCATCCCTGTCTGTGACGGTGTGGGCCCACCACATGTACGCCACAGGCTCGGTCCTGCTACCGTTTTTCTCCTTCATGTCCATGCTGATCGCCGTGCCAACTGGGGTGAAGTTCTTCAACTGGATTGGGACCATGTGGGGTGGTTCGCTCACCTTCGAAACACCCATGCTTTGGAGCATTGGTTTCCTGGCGACCTTCCTCTTCGGGGGTCTGACCGGCATCATTCTGGCCTCACCGCCCCTGGACTTCCATGTCACCGACACCTACTTCGTCGTCGCCCATTTCCACTACGTCGTCTTCGGTACAGTCGTCTTTGCGATGTTCGCCGGATTCTACTTCTGGTGGCCGAAGTGGACCGGTAGGATGCTCAACGAGCGGCTCGGCCAGATCCACTTCTGGATGCTCTTCCTGGGCTTCCATGCCACATTCCTGATCCAGCACTGGCTGGGAGTCAGCGGCATGCCCCGCCGCTACGCGGACTACCTGCCCCAGGACAACTTCCAATGGATGAACCAGTTCTCCACTATCGGATCCTTTCTCCTGGGCGCGTCCATGATCCCGTTCTTCTGGAACGTCTACATCACCTGGCGCAGCGGCACAAGGGTCGAAGTCGATGACCCGTGGGGCTTCGGCGGATCCCTGGAGTGGGCCACGTCCTGCCCGCCACCACGGCACAACTTCACCTCCCTGCCGCGCATCCGCTCGGAACGCCCGGCCCTGGACCTGCACCATCCGGAACTCCGGATCCGCTCGCACGAGACGGTCCACTCGGCCGCAGCGGACGTTCTAGGCGCTGCGGCCATCGGACAAAAAGATGTCCGAGACCCGGATCCCGGCCGATGACGCAAGGACGCCAGGAGCCTGGATCCGCATGGTAAGGCGTCTTGTCGGTTCCCCGGCTGCGGGGACATGAGCCTGGAAATCCTCAGCGACAAGGAAGGGTTCTGGCGGTGCAGGACCGTTTTCCACTGCAGCGGGGCCCGACCCGCGGCATCAAGGTCGTGCAGCGATCAGGGAAGTCAGCCAGGCAGACCTGGCCAGCCAGACTTTCCGACGAAGAAGCACTCATTCCATAGGGCGATGGCCGTCCGCTCCGATCAGCTGTCGTCTCGCTCGGAGTCTTGCCGTTGCGACGCAGGCGCAAGTATTCCTCGCGCAGCCAGCGGTAGCCGACCTCTTTATCGATGCCAGCATGTCGGGCGGACGGTTTGAGACCATGCCCGTGCTTTACCGAGGCAAGAAACCGGATGCCTGCTGCTGACGAGGAGCTGAGATACATGTCGAACCACCTTGAAAGAAGGTGTTGCTTCGATCAACAGAATCCCGCGGAGGCTATACGCTACATTCAAGTCCATGGTCGGACTCCTGATCGGATACGCCCGCGTATCCACGAACGACCAATACCTCACCGCCCAGAAGAACGCCCTAGTTTCCCTTGGGCCTTGAGGTGACCCCGGGGAAGACGTTCACACATCAGGGCCTCACCGGCGCCAGCCGAGCCCGGACGGGACTTAGGGAAGCGCTGGCCGCCTGCCTGGCCGGGGACACCCTGGTCGTGACCAAACCCGACCGTCTGGCCCGGTCGCTGCGCGATGCAAAGGACATCGTTGACTAACTCACCCGCTGCGAGGTCAAGCTGAGCTCGGCGAGTCCGTCCACGACCCGACCGATCCCTTAGGCCGGCTCCTCTTTAACGTCCTGGCCATGGTCACGGAACTCGAAGCCGACCTGATCCGCGCCCGAACCAGGAAGGGCATGGCGGTCGCCCAGGCGAAGGGCCGCCTGAGGGGGAAGCAACTCAAGCACTCGGAAAAACAGGAAACACACCTGGTCTCCGTTCACCGTGCAGGGAAGCACACGACCGTGGAACTTGTCGAACTCTTCCCGGTAACGCGTTCAACCGTTTACCGAGCCATCAAGTGCGCAGGCGACCCCGCCTGACCGCTCAGCGTGAATTTTCGTCGAACCCCCAGCGAAGCGTCAACGCTCCAGCCGCAAGCGTTCTGTGCAGACGACTTCGATGCAAAACGCCAGGTTGTGCACGCGGGTTCGAACAACCAAGTGTTCAGAGCCGGCTGCACAACCCCGTACTTTTGCGGATGCCCATGCAGATGACTTCGGAAAATTACTCTCAGGCCAGCACCTTGACGCGTTCTTCGACGACTGGCTGCGCGAGGGCGACCGCCCGGCGATGCCGTAGAAATCCTTGGCGTGCGGCACAGAGAAGATCAGCCCGGCATCCGACCCGGCTCCACTGCGGCCTCCCAGGTGGGCCCGGATCCCAAGACCTTTGGCCCTGTTGAGTTCAGCTGATCCTCCGTTGAATGGATGAATCCGTCCTAAGGAGCTGGCATGGTGGAGCGAGCAGGCGCAGTGATCATTGGACGAGGACTGGGAGGCCTCGCCGCAGGAGTCCCCCATGCGCTCTTCCGGGCCCTGTTCCGTAATTTTCCACGATGAGGGGAAGATTTCGTGGCACGCATCTTGATCACCGGCTCCGCCGACGGGCTGGGCCTGGCCGCGGCACGTACCCTTCTCCGTGGGGGCCATGATGTCGTTCTGCACGCCCGAACGCCGCGGCGCGCCAACGACCTCGGCGCCCTGGCTGCACAGGCGGCCCGCGTCGTCGTCGGCGATCTCAGCAGCTCGGCGGAAACCCGGTCGCTGGCCGACCAGGTGAACAGCATCGGCCGGATGGACGCCATCATTCACAACGCCGGCAGGTACCTGGAGCCCGCACGGGGAACCACGCCCGAGGGGCAAGCCCGGACACTGGCCGTAAACACCTTGGCGCCGTACCTGCTCACGGCCCTGATCGGCCGGCCGGACCGCCTGATCTACCTCAGCAGCGGCCTGCACCGAAGCGGCGGCGCCTCACTGGAGGACATCGACTGGACCGAGCGGCGCTGGAACGCCGGCCGGGCGTACTCCGAGAGCAAGCTGTACATCACCGCCCTCGCCCTTGCTGTCGCGCGCCGCTGGCCTGCCGTGCTGAGCAACGCCGTCGACCCGGGCTGGGTCCCCACCAAAATGGGCGGCCCCGGCGCGCCCGACGACCTGGAACTGGGATACCTGACGCAGACATGGCTGGCCACCAGCCACGATCCCGCCGCCCTCACCAGCGGCGGGTACTGGCACCACCGGAAGCGGCACCCCCCTGCCCCTGCAGCGTTCGACCCCGGCTTCCAGGACCGGCTCCTGGATGAACTCGCTGAACTGACCGGCATCACACTGTTTCGATGATCTCCGGGAGTAAGCCATGAAGAGACTCACCACGTTGTTTGCCGCTGCGGCGATGGCGGCCGCGCTGTCCCTTACAGCGGCCCTCGGCGCCGTCGCCGCCGACGTTGACTCAGCCGCCATTGCTGCTGCCCGACCTGCCTCGACCCAGTCCGCAGAGATGCCCCTGGGAGTCCCGGGCGCGTGGACCCAGACCTTCGATGATGAGTTCAACGGAACCACCCTCGACAGGAACAAGTGGTCCCGCTCCTGGTTCGGCGGCAGCCGAGCGAACCAGGTCAAGACCGACCCCAAAAACGTCTCCGTCGGCGGCGGGCACCTATCGCTGAAACTCTCGAACTCCGGCACCGGCGCCCTCGTCTCTTCAAACCCGAAAGACTCCGCCAAGATCGGCTATGAGTTTCGGACCGGCTACGTGGAGGCCCGCATCTCCTTCCCCGGCAAGGGAAAGGTGCTCCACAACTTTCCTTCCTGGTGGACCACGGGGCAATCCTGGCCGGAAACGGGCGAGAACGATATTGCCGAGGTGATCAACGGAAATTTGACGTCCAACTACCACTCAGGCTCCGGAAGTCACCCCCAGGGAGCAATTCCGGGCTATTGGGGCGGCCAGTTCCACACCTACGGGCTGTGGCGTAAGGACAACGTTTCTGAGGTCTACGTGGACGGCGTCAAGGTGAAGTCCTTCCGCACCGACGACGGCAACGCCCCGCAATACCTCGTCCTGAATGTCGGCAAAGCCGACACCAGCACCGCGTACGGGAAAACCTCCATAGTAAAGGTCGACTACGTCAGGGCCTGGAAGTAGCAGCACGGGCCGGCAGCGGCGCTGCCGGCCGTCGTCAGCGACATCACTTCCACGGTCCCAATGGTCAGGGCGACGGCCGCTGAGAGTCCCGTTAGTACGACGTTGTACTTGGGCCTTCGGTCCGGTCTGGAGAACGCCCTGCCGTAGGCGAAACTCATGAACCACCCGTCCGAGGTGTCCAATAGACACATTCCGGCGGTGAAAAGCGTTGGCAGCATGAGAATGGCGTACCAGGGAAGCGCCGTTGTCGCCGCGCCCACCGCCACGACAAGCAGGGTCACCTCCGTGGCGGTGTCGAAGCCCAGGCCGAAAAGCATCCCCACTACGTACATCTGCCAGGGCCGCGTGATGCTCTGCATGACCGGCCGAAGGATTCGGACCATCACGCCGGTGGGGGAACCGCCCGCAGGATCCGCTGCGTGTCCGTCGCGGACCCCGCGTGGTTCCGTCACGGCGCGGAGAAGGACGACCACGCTCAGTGCCGCCAGGATATAGAGGAAACTCCTGAGACGGCCGTGCCAACGAATCCCAGGGCTTCGCGCTCATGCCCAGCAGATACGCGCCCGCCCCGATCCCCACGCCGAAGACCTGCTTGGAGCTGATGTGCAGGTTCTGCGGAACAACGCTGAACACCAGCACGCCCCAGCCCACCGCATGCAGCCCGATGACGGTACCGCCCATGGCGGCGACGGGAGACCCCGGCTTCCGGGGTGCGATGGCGCTGCCGCCTCAGCCACGCGGTTTCCTTCTGGACCTGGCGATCACTTTGCCATGACAACGGGCTGTCCAACGATGACGCCGTCGAAGTCATGTCCGCGCTGATCCCACTGCGGCAGCCACCACCCCGGCGGCAACGGGCGCAGCCACGCCGGAGAACGCGGAGGTTGGCGGCCGGTAGACGGCGCCGGTTCACGCGCGGGCAGCCGCCGGGTCCGCCGGCACCCCTGAACTATACCCACACTTGGGCTCTTGCTCTCCGGGGCCGCTTCGCGTATGAGAGAACCATGGGTTCGCAACAAGACGTCCTCCGCGGACGCGTGGCAGTGGTGACTGGCTCAACGCGCGGTCTGGGGTTTGCCATGGCCCGACTGCTGGGGCATCAGGGCGCGGCGGTGGTGCTGGCGTCGAGGTCGGACGTCGACGTCGCGGCCGCCGTCGAGCGGCTGCATGCGGAAGGGATCGAGGTGTCCGGACGTCGCTGCGACACCGGTGAACTGGCCGATGTCGAGGCCCTGCGCGACGAGGCCCTGAGCCGCGGCACGCTCGACATCTGGGTCAACAACGCCGGGACCTCCGGTGTCTTCGGGCCCACGGCGTCCACGCCGGTCGACGACTTCACGCGGGTGGTGCGCACGAACATCCTCGGCACGTTCCACGGGTCGAGGGTTGCGCTGCCGGTGTTCCTCGGCCAAGGCCACGGGGACCTCGTCAACGTCTACGGCCAGGGCGACCACGGGCCGGTGGCGCTGCAGAACGCGTATGCGTCGAGCAAGCGCTGGGTCCGCCAGTTCACCGAGACGTTGCGGCTGGAGACCAAAGGCACCGGCGTCCGGGTGCACGGGATGAACCCGGGCCTGGTGGTGACGGACATGCTGGGGCACGTCACGTCCCAACGCGGGTACGAGCACCGACTGGGCGGACTGCAGGTCGTCGTCGGATTATGGGGGCAGACCCCTGACGACGCCGCCCGCCCCCTCGTTGACCTCGTCACCTCCGACGCCGCCGAGTTCAAGTTTCTGAGCAAGACCACTTTGGTGACCCGCGGGGTGCGCAACGTGCTGGCCGGTCGCCTCCGCCGCGCCAACCGCATGCCCCTGGACGTCACTGTCATGGACTCCGACGATCCCGACCGCCAGGACTGACCGCGTGGCGGCTTCCTTCCGTCACTGCTTGGGCAGCGTTCCGATTTTGGCGCCACCCCTCTCGTAAACGACCAGCACACTCCCATCCACTTTGGCGGTGTCCGCATGCGATAGCCACGTATCGACATCGCTGCACGCCATGGACGTGGATGCGATGGGGCCGAAGCCGAAGACATCGCCCGAAATCGATCCCTTGCCCGTCAAACGATTGCAGCCGTCTGTTCCTTGGAAGGAACCGTCATCGGTGATCGTGAGATTGGGCTGACCACTGCCGGTCTGCCCCCAACCGCCCGCGAAGGATGTTACTGCCGGACCAGAGCACCCCGTGAGTGTCGCTATCCCAACGCCAGCAACCAGCGTGGCAACAACCAGAAGACCGCTTCGACGCAATCGACTCATGCCGCCATGCTAGCCCGCGGGGCCTCCGATGCGAAGCATTAGTTGACGTCCTCATCACCCACGATGCCCCGGCCGGGGTGACGCACCCGGACGGGTGCGCATCGCGCGTCGACGTGCTCGGCGCTGACCGGGTCTAAGCTGGTTCTGCCAGCTGCGCCCGCACTGCCGTGGCGCTTCGGACCTCCGAGAGTGAGACGCGCATGAGCAGTTCCGACACAGTCTTGGCCGCCCTGGATTCCGAACTCGGCTGGATCCGCGAAACGTACACCGACTTGCACCGGCACCCCGAGTTGAGCCTCGAAGAGCACCGGACGTCAAAGACCGTCGAGGGCAAGCTCGCCGCGTTCGGCTATTCGGTGAGCCGCCTTGGAGGCACCGGCGTCGTCGGTGTGCTCGAAAACGGAGATGGCCCCACTGTCCTCGCCCGCGCCGACATGGACGCGCTTCCCGTTACGGAAGCTACGGGGTTGCCCTACGCGTCGACGGTGAACGGGGTCATGCACGCCTGCGGGCACGACCTGCACGTCAGTGCGCTGCTCGGCGCCGCCAAGCTGATGGCGGACGGACGCGGCGCCTGGACCGGAACGTACATCGCGCTGTTCCAGCCGGCCGAGGAGATCGGTGCCGGGTCCCAGGCAATGATCGACGACGGCCTCGTCACCAAAGTGCCGCATCCCGACGTCGCCCTCGCCCAGCACGTGATGCCGCTGCCGGCGGGGACGGTCGCCACGACGGAAGGACCGGTCCTCTCGGCTGGGGATTCACTCAAAATCACTGTGTATGGGAAGGGCGCGCACGGCTCAATGCCACACATGTCCGTGGACCCGGTGGTGTTGGCGGCCTCGATCGTGCTCCGGCTGCAGTCAATCGTGGCCCGGGAGGTAAAACCGGGCGAGTTCGCCGTCGTCACCGTTGGCGCGCTGCACGCGGGGACGACGTCGAACATCATTCCGGACCGTGCCACCCTGCTGTTGAACATCCGCACCTATGACAACCAGGTCCGGGCCAGCGTGCTCGCCGCGATCGAGCGGATCGTCAGGGGCGAGTGCTCCGCCGCCGGTGCTCCCCGCGACCCTGATTTCGAGTACTACAACCAGTTCCCGCTCACCAGCAACGACGCGGCCGTGACGGCGCGGGTGCGGACCGCGTTCACCGCCCACTTCGGTCCGGACGCGGTGCACCAGGCGGAGCGGCAGACGGCTTCCGAGGACTTCAGCCGCATTCCGGAAGCCTTCGGCGTGCCTTACACCTTTTGGCTCATCGGCGGAGCCGACGCCGAGGCGTACCGGGCAGCGGCTGGCGGTGGAACGCTGGCACAGGACATTCCGGCGAACCACTCCCCCCTATTCGCCCCCGTGATGGACCCGAGCCTGTCCGTGGGTGTTCAAGCCCACGTACTTGCCGCGCTGTCGTACCTGGCTGACAGGTAGGGCACTGTCCGGCGGGGCCTTGTCATCGCGCCGAGGGTGCCCTCCCGAGCCCTTCACCCGCTGGCCCTTCGGTGCCGTTCCGGCGTATTCTGATCACACATTTTGAGCGCGATAGCTGGTTAAACATGGCGCCGAAGAAACGAGTCGGATCTCGTCTGGCCGCGGCCCTTTGGAGGGTCCTCGGATTCTTAACACTGAGCGTGATCTGCGGCGTTCTGGTCGCCAGCCTCGCGGCCCCTGGGGTCGCTGCCGCCGGCGTTGCCGTCAGCAGGTCAATCATCTTCTTCAACAACCTCCCCGCTGAGCTGGTGGTTGATCCGCCGTCGCAGTCAACCAAGGTGCTGAGCGCGGACGGGAAGCCGATCGCCACCTTCTTCGCGGAGAACCGCGTGAAGATCCCGCTGGACCAGATGTCCCCCTACATCAGGGACGCGATTGTCGCCATCGAGGACAGCCGTTTCTACAAGCACGCCGGTGTCGACCCGCTGGGGATTCTCCGGGCGCTCACCGCCAACCTGACCGGCGGCAGCAGACAAGGCGCATCCACGCTGACCCAGCAGTACGTAACGAACGTGGTCAATGAGTCCCTGGTGTCGGCGGACAGGGGCGATCAGGTGGTCCTCAGCGGGCAGAAAAGCATCGGCGACAAAGTGCGGGAGATGAAGCTCGCCCTCGAGCTGGAAAAGAAGTACTCCAAGGACCAGATCCTGGAGGGCTATCTCAATATCGTGTTCTTCAACCGGGACGCGTATGGCATTGAGGCCGCAGCCCGGCATTTCTTCAGTACCTCCGCAAAGGACCTCACCCTGCCGCAGGCCGCACTGCTCGCCGGTCTGGTCAACAGCCCCAGCTTTTACGATCCCACCGCCCATCCGGAAAACTCCATCAAGCGACGTGACCAGGTCCTGGACAAAATGCTCAGCGAGGGGAAGATCCTCCAAGCCGATCATGACGCCGCCGTCGCCAGCGGTGTCGATCTGAAGATCACGCCCGCAAAGCAGGGGTGCTCTGCGGCTGACATGGCACCGTACTTTTGCGACTACGTTTCGCATCTGATCCTCAACAACCCGGCGTACGGCGTCGACGCCCCTGATCGCGAGAAAAAGCTGTACCGCGGGGGCCTGACCATCACCACCACGCTGGACAGCCGGCTGCAGGCGGCCGCGCAGGCGCAGGTCGACGCCACCGCCGGGGCCAACCCGGACAAGTGGGGCGCCTCGCTGGTCTCTATCGGGCCGGGCACGGGGAAGATCCTGGCGATGGCGCAAAACACCGTGTTTCTTCCCGAACCCGGGAAGTTCGACACCCAGCTGAACTTCAATGTGGACGCCAAGGACGCCAGTGGCAACGATCTGAACGGCGCCGGCGGCTTCCAGCCGGGGTCCACGATGAAGCCGTTCACCTTCGCGGAATGGCTCAACGAAGGCAAGTCCATGGTCGCCGAGGTGGACGCCGGCCGGCGGACTTATCCCCTGGACTTCCCATGGAAGTCCAGCTGTGGAAAGGTCCTGGGAGCCTACGACACGGCCCAAAAGTCCCTCGGCGCCACGGACGATCTCCAGAACAACGACGAGGGCTACTACCGCAAGATGCCCGTCAATTACGGGCTCTACAACTCCATCAACACGGCGACCTTCGCTGAGGCCGCAGAACTGGACTTCTGCGGCATCCAGAGAATGGTGGATGCCGTGGGCCTTCACAGCGGCGTGGACAACGCCCCGGTGAACATGCACCAGCTGGGCAACCTGCTGGGCGCCATTGGTGTGGCGCCGCTCCACCTGGCCAATGCATTTGCGACGTTCGCCGCTGAGGGCAAGTATTGTGCCCCAATCGCCATCGCGGACGTGACCGACGCGTCAGGACGGAAGCTTCCGGCCGAGACCAGCGACTGCCGCAGCGCGGTCAAGCCCGAGGTGGCCCGCGGCGTGAACTCTGTGCTTCAGGACGTGCTGAAAAAGGGGTCCGGAATCTACATCGAACCCAAGGTCCAGAATCAGGTCCCGGCCGCAGCCAAGACCGGCACTTCCAACACCAACGGCGCCACCTGGGTGGTCGGCTACACCAGCGGCCTTGCTACCGCGTCCTTCTTCGGGGACACGCTGGAAGGCCAGAAACGGCCGGGCCAGAACGTCACCATCAACGGCAAGTTCTACAAGAACATTGACGGCTACATGCTCGCCGGCCCGCAGTGGGCGAACTACATGCTCGAGGTCGCCGGGCTCTACCCGGCCGCGCCATTCGCTCCACCGCCCGAGTCCATGACCAAGCCTGCACCGCCGGCTCCGTGAGGTGCGGCGCCGCGGGGAGTCGCCGGGCGGACTCAGTAGGTGTAGAAGCCTTCGCCCGTGGAGATGCCGAGTTTGCCCTTGTCGATGTAGTTGTCCTTCAGGTACTTGGCGAACGCCTGCGACCCGGCGTCCGGGGAGGACGCGGCGATGTTGTACGCGGTTCCCAGTCCAACGACGTCGTAGATCTGGAACGGTCCGCTCGGCGCTCCGGTGGCAATGCGCCAGGTTTTGTCGATCGTTTCCGGGCTGGCTATGCCCTGCAGCAGCAGGCCGGCGGCCGCGTTCAGGAGAGGGACCAGAAGCGAGTTCAGGACGTAGCCGGCTTTCTCCTTTTTGATCTCGATCGGCTCCAGCCCGCTGTTCCGGGCGAAGTCGACGACGGCGTCGAACACCGCCGGATCGGTTTCGGCGGTCCCCATCACCTCGGCGATGTTTTGCACCCAGATGTTGTTGGCGTAATGGATGGCCAGGAAGTGGTCGGGGCGGCCGGTGAAATCTTTGAGGTCGCTGGGCAGCAGCGTTGAGGAGTTCGTGGCGAAGATGGTCTTCGCGGGGGCGAGATCCGCTATCTTGCGGTAAAGGTCCCGCTTAAGCTCGATCCGTTCGGGAACTGCCTCGATCACGAGGTCTGCGTTGGCGACGGCGGTCCCGAGGTCAGCGGTGAGGCGGAGGTTGGCAAGGGCTGCCTCGGCTTGGCCCTCCTCGACGCCGGCAACCTTCTGCGCCCGATAGATGCCGGCGAGGTGCGCGAAGCGGGCCCGGGCCTTTTCGAGGGCTTCGTCGTCGAGGTCATAGGCCGTAACGGCGAATCCGTGGAAGGCGGCCTGGTAGGCGATCTGCGATCCGAGCACTCCGGTACCGAGCACGGTCAGCGTCTTGATTTCGGGCATTCGAGGTGTTCCTTTTGACGTGGGGGTTACGGGCGGCCGGGGTTGACGGAACCGTAGATACTGCGGATCCAGATGGTTGATAACACGGCCAACGCGCGGGACTCCGCGATGGCGGGACTCTCCTGGTTGAGGACCGCGGTGATGACCCGCTCGTTCATCAGGTTGAGGCTGACTGCGAGGTCGTGGGCGTCGATGCCGCCGGGCGCGGCTCCTCTAGCTTGCTCAGACTGGATAACCTCGGTCGAGAAGTCGGCCCAGGACTGCATCGACTTGGACCAGAGGGCCCGCACCTCATCATTGCGGGCTTTCGCCGCGATCGCCGCGGTGGCGACGCCCCGGTGGGACGTGAACACCTCGACGAACATGGCTATAGAACGAGTCCACGCTCCGGCGGGATCGCTTTCGAAATCCCGCGGCAGCTCGCCCACCCGGTGTTCCACCTCGGTGATGACACGGTCCAGAAGGGCCAGCAGCACCTCGTCTTTGGACGAGAAGTAGAAGTAGAAGGTGGGGCGCGAGATCCCGGCGCCACGGGCCAGATCCTCGATCGAGATGTCGTCGAAGGCGCGCCCGCCGAGGAGCGCCTCGGCTGTGACCAGGATTGCGTCCTGGCGCTCATCCCCCGAGACCTTTGCGGTACGTCTTCCTCGTTGAACCATGCGCCCATCCTATCCCGCGTTTTCAACACCGTGTTGACTCTGTCAACTTTAAGTCGATAGTTTGGCTTCATGAGAGAACACGTGGATGTGTTAGTTGTCGGAGCCGGGCTGAGCGGCATAGGTTTCGCGAGCCGGTTGAAACGCGACGTACCCGGAAAGACCTTCACGATTCTTGAGTCGCGCGGTGCGGTGGGAGGCACCTGGGATCTTTTCAGATACCCGGGCATCCGCTCCGACAGCGACATGTACACGCTCGGCTACTCCTTCAGGCCCTGGGCCGGCGCCAAGGCCATCGCCGATGGCGATTCGATCCGCGACTACATCGAGGCGACGGTGGCGGATGAGGGCCTCGCATCCCGGATCCGGCTGAACCACCGGGTGGTCTCGGCCGAGTGGTCCAGCGAAACCGCGCTGTGGACGGTCATGGCCGTCCGCACGTCCGGCGGCGAATACCGGCACGACGGTCCGGCGTCGAGCACTGAAACGGTCACGTTCACCTGCTCGTTCCTGTCGGTCTGCTCGGGCTATTACCGCTATGACGAAGGCTTTAGTCCGGCCATCGAGGGCGCCGATACCTTCGCCGGATCGATCGTGCACCCGCAGCACTGGCCCGCTGATCTCGAGTACGACGGCAAGCAGGTGGTGATCATTGGCAGCGGCGCCACCGCGGTGACGCTCGTGCCGTCGATGGCGAAGTCGGCCGCCAAGGTCACCATGCTGCAGCGCTCCCCCACCTACATCGCCCCCGTGCCGTCCCGGGACCACCTGGCCGACCGGCTCCGGGGCAAGCTGCCCGCGCAACTGGCCTACGACGTCGTACGGGCCAAGAACATTCTCTTTTCCATGCTGACGTACCAGCTCAGCCGGCGCCGGCCGGAGACGATGAAGGCAATCCTCCGCAAGTCAGCCCTCGCCAAGCTGCCGGCGGGCTTTGCGGTGGACACGCACCTGGCCCCGTCCTATGAGCCATGGGACCAGCGGCTCTGCGCGATCCCCAACGGCGACCTCTACCGCGCCATCAGCGCAGGCACTGCCGACATCGTGACCGACACGATCTCGCGGATCACCCCGGACGGCATTGACCTGGTTTCGGGGGGATCGATCCCGGCCGACGTGATTGTCACGGCGACAGGACTGAACCTGCTCGTCATTGGCGGCATCACCCTCACCGTCGACGGCGAGCGCGTGGACGTGGGCAACACCCTGACCTACAAGGGCATGATGCTCGACGGCGTTCCCAATTTCGCGCTCACCGTCGGTTACACCAACGCCTCCTGGACACTAAAAGCGGATCTGGTCGCAGGCTATATCTGCAGGCTGCTGACGTACCTCGACCGCCGGAACCTGCAATGGGTTGCGCCCAAGGCGCCCGCCGACGTCGCAAACGCTGAGCTGACGTCCCTGATCGACCTGATGGCCGGTTACATTCTTCGCGACGCCGCAGATCTTCCCCGGCAGGGCACCGGCTCGCCATGGCGTCTGCACCAGAACTATGTGCGCGACTTCGCCCTGCTCAGGGCCGGCAGACTGACGGACCATGTTCGTTTCGGCCGGCGCGGGCAACAGGTGGCTGCGCCGGGACGGAGAACCCCGGCGCCCCAGGATCCCCTCATGCTCCCCGGAACTGGATACATCACCGCCGCGGGCACCCGCTTGCGCTATCGGAAGACCGGTGCAGGGGACCCGGTGCTTCTGCTGCACGGCATCGGCCAGAGCCTCGATGACTGGAGCGAACAGCACCAGCGGCTCGCGGCACGCCACACCGTGTACAGCGTGGACCTGCCCGGCTTCGCCTACTCCGAGGGGGTCCCCGGGCCGGCGACGCTGGCGAGGCTCGCCGGCGCCCTGCCCGCCTTCCTCGACGCCCTCGGGGTGCACGAGCCGCTACCCGTGATCGGCAATTCCCTCGGGGGCGCCCTCGCCATGAAGTTCGCTGCCGACCATCAGCACCGCGTCTCAGCCCTCGTTCTTGCCGACAGCGCCGGATTCGGCACAGAGGTTGCACTGGTGCTGCGCCTGCTCACGGTCCGACCGCTCGGGGAACTGCTTTTGCGTCCCGACGAGAGGGCTTCCCGCCGCACGGTCCAGTCGATCTTCTACGACAAAGCGCTGGTGACAGACGCCCGGGTTGAGCATGCTTTCGCTTTGTCGCAGCGGGCGGCGCACCGCCAGACGGTCCTCGACATCGCCCGCGACCTTGGAACCATCGCCGGCATCAGGGCCGAATGGCGGACGTCCCTCGTGGGGGCCCTGGCGCAGTTGGACATTCCGACGCTGGTGGTCTGGGGCGACCACGACCACATCCTCCCGTTCAGCCACCTCGAGTCGGCGACCGCGGCGCTGCCCCGCGCCGAGTCGCACGTCTTCTCGAAGACGGGGCACATGCCGCAGATCGAACGGCCTGATGAGTTCGCCGCGGTTGTGGAGGAGTTTCTGTCCCGAGTCATGGCGGGCCGCCACGCGGCAGGCGCACCCCTGGCATAGAGGTGTGCCCTTCGTGTCACTCCACGATGACTGGGTGGTTCAGACGTTTGAAACTTCGGTCGCCTTCGAACGGATGAACTCATGGTCCTCCTGGGACAGGACCGTCTCGCCGTGCTGCCCGCTGGCAATGTCCTCGCCCGCCGTCTTAGCGACAACTGCGGTGATGGTCCTGGGAAGGATCTGGCAGCCGGGGTTGTCAATGAGCCACTTCCGCGTGGCAGGGTCCAGACGGTCCCAATGGTCCTTAATGTGCATCTGAGGATGCCGCCTTCCTTCTCGATGTGCGGTTCGGGGTGGAACATGACGCGCTGCGAGGGGATATGGTGCCCGCCCCCAGCCCATGCGAGGGGATACGGTGCCCGCC
>NZ_MQTS01000068.1 GCF_020532825.1 Arthrobacter sp. SO3 | reverse complement strand
AAAAGACCCCGGACCCGCAAAATCCCCGCCAATCCGGGAAACCCGGCCAGCCCCCGAATCCCCATGTCAGGAGCCCTGGTACTGGGCGGGCGTGAATATCGCGGCAGGGTTACTCGGATCGTAGGCCAAGGGATTACATGCTTTATACAGGTCAGCGAGGCAATCTTCCAGTGCTGGAAGATCGGTAGTGCTGATTCCGCCCAGATGGGAAATGGCAGCCGCGTATGCGTCGTTGAATCGTTCTTTGTTGGTGCTCATGGGTTGTGGTTCCTTTCCGTTGGTTTGGTCCCCTCCCTTCTGTATCGGTTGAATCAGCCCGTATCTTCTGCCCACGGGAGCGCAGCCCTCATAAGGGCAACGGCGCGGTAATGATCGAACCGAGAAGTTTCTACTCTGATCGAACACACAGGCCCCCGTATTCATCAGGACTACGGACCCTTTGTTGTCCACATTTGTAGGCAGGACTGTCATCCTGTCCCTTTTTCGGAACCGTTCTCTAAGCTGCTTCCCGACCCCGAAAGGATCAGTCCTCCCTGCTGGCTTGTGGTTGCGCCCGTGATTGCATTGTCCTCGGAACGCATAAGCACCTTGAGAAGTCAATGATCCGTGCAGAACTGTTGCGGTTTCGATCCCAAATGATTTAGCCCCGCATAACCGCCCATATGCGGGCCTATATGCACCCTCTGTTGATAAGTCTGACCATCGCGCGACAATATCACAGAACCATAACCGTGCGCGCGGCTCCATTGACTGCAGCATGATTGCATGAAGCAATGTGCGACAGCTGCCTGCAGAGGTTTCGTACCCTTATTGACAGCCACGCAGCCACGATGGAAGTCCGGGACGGTATTTGGCATGGCAGAGCCGGGTGCTGGATTGGGTTGGGGCGTTCCCGCGTATCTAAATTTGAATGGTGATCGAGGGGCTACTGGCGTGAACTTCCCACCGAGTCTGGGTCGGAAACATCATCCACTGGGCCTATCTATGCCCCAGTCAGCCCGTCCGCTGGGCCGCTTCCTGCCCAGACGCGGGTGCCCACTGGCTCATGTTATGAGGGAACTCGGCTTATTCTTCCGGGTACCAATCGGCCCATCCTATGGGCCAAGTCCCATTTACTACCCGACCCATAGCGTGGGCCAGTGAATGCTTTACATGATTACGGTCGTTGGACCATAGTATGGGCCATCCATTCATACCCGCGGGCCCATACTATGGGTCCGTGACTGGCCCATAGTATGCGCCATAAAGGTAGAGAGAAAGATAAAGTGTGAGTTGGTTGGTTTTTGTAGGGCCGGGACCTTTGGCCTCTGGATTGGTTCTTTTCGAAAGAGAGAGGGAAAAAGAAGATTATCTGGAATACGACCCGGACGGCTGGCGAGGTACGGACTTTATAGTGTAAACATGTGTACCGCTTTTCAAACGATGATTTTTCGATAAATTGGGAACTAACATAGGGCGCGCAAGTTGGAGGTTCAGGTCAAGAAACACCGGGGTCGTCTCCCAACTAATCTTCCTTCAATCGAAATTCAAAAAAGCAAAAGACAAACCGAGCGCATGAAACATGCCATCATCCTATGAAGCAATCTCTTCTGTATGTATGCAAGGGAGAACGATGTTTTCCTCAAAAGATGCCTCAGACAAATGGGCGGCTGTACCGCAGTAAAGGCCACCTTGGTTCCTGACAGGCTACAAGGACTCCACACGCCCAATCCCCCACTCCTGTAATGACGCAGCCTTAGAGAGCCATCTTGGGCCTCGGGATTACAGAACCATCTGAACTATAACCACAGGGAATGTGTACATCTGAGAACACATGTTTTCACATGTAGTCTCCTCCCACTTCCAGTGTTCCGCGCCGAGGGACAGGAACGGTGGATGAGAGCGCCGAAAAATAGTGAGGAGTGAATCAAACTTTTGTGCCGATAGAGAGGGTAGTAGAAAAAATACCCCCCTACGGAAAGGCGCACCATGACACAGGCATCCCCGATAGAAAAACGAGCAGCGAGAGAGAACGCAGTGCTCTCCCCCGCGGCTTATGAATACGCGATGTTCGGAGCGAACGAGTTCGCTCACTGGATCATCGCCAACTCAGTTCTTAAAGGCACGACACGCAAAGCCGCACTGATCCTTGCACACGAATACAATCTAGTGAATACGACCGGCGGCTACACGGTCTATCTGGAACAGGGGCGGAGCGAACTCGCCGCCATTGTAGGTTGCCATGCGGGAAGCATCCAAGCGGCGAACCGCGCCATACGCAAAAGTGGCGAGTGGGAAATCATTGCCGGAACGGGAACCCGCGCAACTGTTTACCGTCCCAGCCAGCGCGTTATCGACGCCATCCTTGCAAACAGGATGGGCAAATAACACATGAATGCTATCCACCCCTCAAACGATGCCGACCTCCCAGAAAGCGTCCCCCCTACTTTATCGGCAGAACCACGCAAACTAAAAAGTTGGGAACTCCGCGACTATGTTGCCGAGTATCAGACATACTCAAGTCCCGGTGCGGCTCACATCGCTGCTCGTCTGGCATCACGCTACAACTCTAAAAAGGGCTACTCATACGAAACCCAGCGACAGATTGCCGACGCAACCGGATATACACGAAACGCTGTTGCTCAATATTTGAAGGAACTTGAAGCAACTGGTCTGTGGACATTTGTGCACGGCAAGCCCGGAACCGCTACACGCTACGCCCCGGTTGCTACTGAACTGAGTAGGGCGAAGAAGTTCATCGATTTCCGGCTGGCTGGCAGGCTGTCCGCGCTGCCGTTCCCCAAAGTTCCGAACTTCAGGCGTCCTACGAAGCAGGCTGGTCTAACCGGCTTTGCCAAGGTTTCGAGTGACGCCAAGAAGGCCCGCGACATCCGTGAAGCAGCGGAAGCCGCAATCCTTGAACCAGCAGCAGCAGAGAACAACACATCAGCAACTGAGACTGAGTATGAAATCAGTGCCTACACTCCGGATGACATGCCTGACTTTGGTTTTCCGGAAGAACCTGTTGATGACTACGCCGCGCCACTTGATACAAGCGATCCCTACATGCCACGCCCGTTAGTTGAAGCCGCCGAGCACTCAGCCACACTCACCACCACTACTAGCCGCCCCGTTGTCGTTATTGATGACGGATGCCCGTTCTAAGGAAGTTATGACGAACGAACTGTCCGAACAGGATCGAATCGCGCTCGAGAATCACATGGATGCCCAGAAGGAACGCCAAGCCGCACCGCTTGTTCCGTCAGGGCCAAAGGGGCTCTCTGAACAGGACCGTGCCCTTGTCCTCGCGGCGCAAGCAAAGCCCAAGGCTCCGGTCCGTATGACGGCTGCTGCCCTAGCAGCCCGAAACAATTCCCGCACCGCAGCCGCCAAAGAAGAAAGGCGACACGAGAACCAAATTGGCGAGTAGCGCTTGATGGTAGCGCGAGTCTGGACAGTTGGTAGCACGATTCCGGGAACACGGTAGCGCCCGCCCTGGT
>NZ_MQTS01000067.1 GCF_020532825.1 Arthrobacter sp. SO3 | reverse complement strand
GCTCCGGGCAGCCCAGGAATCAGCGGCCGCCGGCAACGGCGGTAAGTTGGAGGCATGCTCTCCTTTATCCCCGGCACCCTGCGCGGCCGGACCAGCCTCCAGCGCGCCCGGCCCGTCGGGCGGGCCGCCCGGCCCATCTGGCGCGCCGCCCGCGGCATGGCGGCGGGCGCCGCCGTCGTCCTGGCCACAGCAGCATGCTCACCCGCCGGTTCCATCGAGTCCGCAGATGTGCCGGCGTGGAAGGCCACAGCGCTTCCCTCTGCCAGCGGGGTAGTGCTCGAGGACTCGGGCAGAATCCTCAACCGGGATCCGATCACCAAGACCGCGGCCGGGATCGGCGCAGGCACCTACGTGCTGACCATCAGCTGCGACGGCGGCGGCAAGGCCTTCTTCCAGATTTCCCTTGACGGCGCCCGGCTGAGCGAGGCCGGGGCGGCCTGCAACAGCAGCCGCGAAACGGCGCGGATCAAGGTCCCCGCCGCCGGCACGCTGGAGATCAGCACCTCAAGCGTTGATGCCCCGCTCATTTACGCCTACCAGCTGGTGCCCGCCGAGTGACGTCCCCGCCTCCGACACAGCAGGGCGCCGGAACTTGCCTTCAGGGCAGCCGCCGCTAGGCTCGGTGCATGTCTGCTACTGGGGGTATGCGCTGGAGGATCCGGGCTGCATTGTTGCTGGCGGTGGCCGCAGCTGGCGCAGGGCTGGCCGGGTGTGAATACGCCGACGACGCCGGAGTCTCACCTGCCGCTACCAGCCCTCCCGCCCGGTCGTACCCGGCCAGGTCGCCATTGCCGACCCGAGACCCGGAACTCGCGGCCGCCGAAACCCGCAACCTGTTGGAGCTTGGGGCCATGCTCGGCGACTCACCGGACGGGCTGCTGGTCGGCGGCTCGGGCGGGCTTGGCGGTACCAGCAGCGGAGGGTTCTCGACCTCGGGCACCGTCACCCGCACCGGACAATACAAGGTCAGCGCAGCCTGCCTCGGGGCACCGGAGGCGCATTTGTCCGTCACTCAAAGCGTCCGGCAAGGCGGCACGCGCCTGGAGCTCAGCCTCGACTGCGGCAGCGTGGCGGAAGCTCTTGTCGAGTTGGAAACCGGGACAGTATCGGCCTACCTCGTCCGCTATGGCGGCGGCATCCCCGGGCCTGGAACAGGCGCCGCCGCAGGCATCCGGATTACCCTGAACGAATCTCCCTGAGTCTGGGAAGCAGCTCCGTTCCTCCGCCATTGGACTCTGGTGCGGGGACTCGGGCGGGGTTAATGTCGGGATATGCCTTCTGTTCCGGTGTCCAGCGTGGCCCGGACCCGCACGGTATCCGCCGTGGGACTGTCCTTGGCGCTGGCCATGAGTATGGCGCTGGCCGGTTGCGCCTACGAATACGACGATGCTTCTGCCGGCGGGACGGCGTCCGCGTCCGCCCCGGCGTTCAGCGATGCGGCCGTGCCGCGGGATCCTTCGACGAGATGGCCGGTCTCCGGGGCCGAGCTGGATGCGTGGCTGGCGCAGGTACTCCCCGCCACCGAGGGCCAGGTGTTCCACACCGGCTATGGCACGCTTGCGGCGGATGAGGAACGAGCGGAGACCACCTCGAACCTGCCGCGCGGCAGCTACGCCATTACCTTGGCCTGCCGGAGTCCGCGCCGGGTGTTGTTCAGCGTGAGCCATGACGACACGGAACTGGTGGACCTTCACCTGCGTTGCGGGACGCCACGGGTGAACGTGGTTTATCTGCCCGCCGACTCTGTCCTCACCATCAAGGTGGCGGCCAACGCTGGAGCCAACTTTGCCTATCGTGTGAGCCGCCTCTGAGGTCCGACGCCGGTCCGCGAACTCAGGCGGCAGGGACGTCAGGCAGCGGGGTTTGAGACGGCAGTAGTTGAGTCAGCACAGCCGTCCGGGCAGCGGAGCGTCTCCGGGCTGGCGGCGCAGTCCGCGCAGTAGAGGGTGAGCGTGCGGCAGGACGGGTTGGAACAGTTCTCGAATTTGCTTGTGGGCGCCGAGCAGCGGACGCATTCGCCGATGGTCTTCGCGTCCCCGCTGAATTCCAGGTGCATGCGCTTGTCGAAGACGTAAAGGGAGCCTTCCCAGAGGCCCTGGTCCTTGAAGGTTTCGCCGTAGCGGACGATCCCGCCGTCGAGCTGGTAGACCTCCTTGAAGCCGCGGTTCACCATGAGGCTGGACAGCACCTCGCAGCGGATCCCGCCGGTGCAGTAGGTGACGACCGGTTTGTCCTTGAGCGCGTCGTACTTGCCGGAATCGAGTTCCTTGATGAAGTCGTGGGTAGTGGCCACGTCCGGGACCACCGCGTCCTTGAATTTGCCGATCTGGGCCTCGAAGCCGTTGCGCCCATCGAAGAAGACGACTTCTTCGCCGGAGTTCTTGCGCGCTTCCACAAGCTGGTGGAGCTCCTCGGGGTTGAGGTGCGTGCCGCCGCCGACGACGCCGTTGGCATCGACCTTGAGTTCTCCCGGGGCACCGAACGACACGATCTCGTCGCGGACTTTGACGCTCAGCCGGGGGAAATCGGCGGCGCCGCCGTCGGACCACTTCACATCGATACCGTGGAAGCCCTTGTATTCGCGGGTGGTCTTCACGTACTGCTTGACCGCGTTCAGTTCGCCGCCGACGGTCGCGTTGATGCCGTCCTTGGAGATGATGATGCGGCCGGTCAGGCCGAGTTTCTCGCAGAGGGCGCGCTGCCAGAGCCGGATGGCGTCCGGGTCCGCGAGGGGAGTAAAGCCGTAAAAGAGCACAATTCTGTTCAAAGCCACGTTTTAAGGGTACTGGGTGGAGCGACGGCGAGGGGCCCGGTGGCCGCGCCAAGGGTTGCTCTGGCACAGCGTAGCGCGGTGACCGCAGGGTGCGATCGGGGCGGCGGGCGCTGTGCGGGTCCCGCCGTGGTCCGGACCCGGCGGCACCGGCTCCGGCGGCACCGGCTCCGGCGGCGCGGTCCGGTCACAATTGAGTAAGCGAGCCCTGTTCTCCCACCCGGCCCCTGTTGCTTGTGGCGGGGCTGGAATACGCTCATCACATGAGTCTTGAGGCCATGGTTGCAGACACCACGCATCTGCTGGAAATCTGGGTCGCCGGTTGGGCCGGGTGCCGGGGATATGAGACACGCCGGGAGGGCCGGTTTCCCGCGGCTTTGCGGGCGGACACCACGCACGAATGGGAATACTTCGCCCACGACCCCTCCGATGCCGAGTTCGCGACGCTGGCCGCTGTCACCGCCGAGGTACCAGCCCGGATCCTCACAATCCTCACGAATGACGTGCAGCGGTACCATTTCCTCGCCCAGCAGCACGGGCTTAACGTCACGTCAGCCTCGCAGACCATGATGATCGTGGACATGGAGACCCAGGACGCCGAGGATCCTTGGCTTCCGGATGATGACCTCCGGTGGGTGCCCTCGCGCACCGACGGCGTCCACCACGCCGTGGTCTACGCCGGGGACGAAGTCGCCGCGAGCGGACGTGTGTTCGTGGTGGACCACACCGCAATCTTCGACAGGATCGTCACGGAACCCGGATATAAGCGCCGGGGCCTGGGCAGCTTCATCATGCGGGCCCTCGCCGCCCAGGCTTTTGAGCACGACGTCGAAAACGGGCTGTTGCTCGCGTCCCTCGACGGGCAAAAGCTGTACTCGCACTTGGGCTGGGCCACGGTCAGCCATGTGCTGATGCTCTCCGCCTCGGACGAGGGCACCGACCTCTCCGTGGGCTGAGGCCCGGGCAGGTCCCGTGCCGGCCGGCCGAGTGCCGGCGGGTTCTGTGCCCCGGGCGATTTGAGGCCGGGTGAAAGAATGTACGAGTGAACCCACATGATTCCCTGATTCCGTTGCTGGGCCGCGGCCCGGACCCGGAACAGCTCCGTCATGTGCGCACCATCCCCGCCCGCCAGGCCGTCCACGAGCCCTGGCCCGAGTGGGCCCACCCCGATGTGGTGAACGCCTACGGTTCGCTCGGCATCCACGAGCCGTACCGCCACCAGATCCAGGCCGCCGAACTCGCCCACGCCGGCGAGCACGTCGTAATCGCCACCGGCACCGCCTCCGGAAAGTCGCTGGCATACCAGCTGCCGGCGCTGGACGCGATCCACCGCTCCGAGCTGCGGGTCCTTGCCGAACCGGGCAAGATCCACGACGACGGCGCCGTCACGCTCTATCTGTCGCCCACCAAGGCCCTGGCGGCCGACCAGCTGGCTGCCATCCGGGCGCTGAAGCTCCCCACCGTCCGGGCCGAGACCTATGACGGCGACACCGACCCCGCGTCCCGCCGCTGGATCCGGGACCACGCGAACTTCATCCTGGCCAACCCGGACATGCTGCATTTCGGGATTCTCCCCAACCACGCGTGGTGGGCTCGGTTTTTCCGCCGGCTGCGCTACGTGATCATCGACGAGGCCCACAGTTACCGCGGCGTCTTCGGATCCCACGTGGCCAACCTGATGCGGCGGCTGCGCCGGATCTGCGCCTACTACAGCCCCGACGGATCCGGGCCGGTGTTCATCGCGGCCTCGGCTACAGCTTCCGAGCCCGGGACTTCCTTCGGCCGGCTCATCGGCGCTCCCGTCCGTGCCGTATCCGAGGACTCCTCGCCCCACGGCTCCACCACCGTCGCGTTCTGGGAGCCTGCCCTGAGCGAGGTCCGCGGCGAGAACGGCGCCAAGGAGCGGCGCACAGCCGTGGCGGAAACCGCAGACCTGCTGGCCAACCTGGTCTCCTCGCGGGTGCGCACCATTGCGTTCATCAAGTCCCGGCGCGGCGCCGAGACCATAGCTTCCATCACCAAGCGCCTCCTTGACGAGGTAGATCCCAGCCTGCCGCAACGGGTCGCCGCCTACCGGTCGGGCTACCTGCCGGAGGAGCGCCGTGCCCTGGAGAAATCGCTGCGTTCCGGGGAACTGCTGGGCGTCTCCAGCACCTCCGCCCTGGAGCTGGGGATCGACATTTCCGGCCTCGACGCTGTGCTCGTCGCCGGCTGGCCGGGGACCCGCGCGTCGTTGTTCCAGCAGATCGGCCGGGCCGGCCGGGCGGGGCAGGATGCCATCGCAGCCTTCGTCGCGAGCGACGACCCGCTGGACACCTACCTTGTGAACCACCCCGAGGCGATCTTCGACGTCTCGGTGGAGGCCACGGTCTTCGATCCCTCCAATCCCTATGTGCTGGGTCCTCATTTGTGTGCCGCCGCCGCCGAACTGCCCCTCGGGCACGCCGAACTGGGCCTTTTCGGTGCGACGTCCGAGAAATTGCTGGACCAGCTGGTGGCCCAGGGGTATCTGCGCCGGCGCCCGGCGGGCTGGTTCTGGACCCACCCGCAAAGCGCCGCGGCCATGGTGAACCTGAGGGCCGACGGCGGCGGGCCGGTGAGCATCGTGGACGCCGACACCGGCTCCCTGCTCGGGACCATGGATTCCCCGCAGACGCATTACCAGGCCCACACGGGTGCCATCTACGTCCACCAGGGCGAGAGCTATGTGGTGGAGGACCTGAACGAGGATGACCACTGCGTGATGGTGCGCCGGGCGAACCCCGACTACTACACCACCGCCCGGGACGTGACCCAGATCGAGGTGCTCGAAACGCAGCGCACCACCCAGTGGGGCGATGTGGCCGTGCATTTCGGCGACGTGAAGGTGACAACGCAGGTGGTCTCCTTCCAGCGCAAGGCGCTGATATCGAATGAGATCCTCGGCGAGGAACCACTGCAGCTGGGGGCGCGGGACCTGTTCACCAAAGCGGTGTGGTTTGTTATGGACAACCGATCGCTGACCGGTGCGGGGCTGATCGAAGCCCAGTTCCCGGGTGCCCTGCACGCCGCGGAGCACGCGGCGATCGGTCTCCTTCCGCTGGTTGCCTCCAGCGACCGCTGGGACATCGGCGGCGTGTCCACCGCCATCCACGCAGACACCGGCGTGCCGACCATCTTTGTCTACGACGGCCACCCCGGCGGGGCGGGCTTCGCCGAGCGCGGCTACGACAAGGCGCGGGTCTGGCTCGCCGCCACCCGCGACGCGATCAAGGCCTGCGAATGCGAGTCCGGCTGCCCGTCCTGCGTGCAGTCGCCGAAGTGCGGCAACAAGAACAACCCCCTCGACAAGGACGCCGCCGTAACCCTCATCGACGTGCTGCTCAAGGACGCGACGGACCGGATGCGCGCCGTGCAGCCGGACCAGGCCGCGGCACCGCTGCAGGCATAGTCGCCACTGTGGCCGCCAGTTCACGGGGGCGGCCCCGCACCGGCCAGACCGGTGTCCCCGCCCACGGGGGTGCGGACCTCAAGGTCAGTGCGGACCTGGACCGTGCTGCCGGCGCCCGGGTTGCCATCGCTGCCGACTGGGCACGCAACGCGGTCACGACCGCTGCCAGGACGACCAGCCCGAAGACGGTTACCGGTGTCGCATTCCGCGGCCGCAGGGTTTAGCACTTGAATTGAAAAAAGCCCGAGATTACGCTCTCCATAGGCGCCCCCGATGTATCCCCCAATAACATCGGGGGCGCTTCCACGCCCTGAGCCGATGTCCACCCCTGAGAACCGCCGGCCCCGACAACACAGGTGGTCGTAAGTTGGTCAATGCGCCCGCTGGTAGGCCAGCGGCACCGGCTTCATCAAGCCGGTCGTTCTACCCCGGCGATTTCTCCGCTGATCGTCAGATGTTCTGCCACCTCACGCAGTTTCCTGTTGGAGCTGGAGCTGGCGCGGGTAAGGACAAGAAAGGCCTGCTGGGCGCTTAATTTGTAGCGTTCCATCAGGATGCCCTCCGCCTGGCCGATGAGTTGGCGGGAGATCAGGGCTTCCTTGAGCTGACTGATTTTCTGGGAGTCGGCAAAAGCCACGGCTGCATGGGCGGCAACGATCAGCCCAATCTGCTCGGACTCGAGATTGAAAGCGTCCGGTCTGACTCCGAACAGGTTCAACGCACCCAAGCGGTCGCCTTCGACGAACAACTGGATTGAAAGCATGCTGTGCGCCCCAAGCTCAGCGGCGCCGCTGGAGAACGCCGGCCAACGGGTCTCAGTGCTGAGGTCGGGCACCCGCACAATCCGGTCCTCGTAGGCCGCATCCATGCAAGGCCCTTGCCCGGTGGAACTCTGCAGGGCATCAACCCTGCGGGGAAGGTCACCCGACGCGACTTTGGAATCAATCCTCTTCCGATCGTTGACCAGGCCAATGGACGCATCGGCGGCGCCGGGGATGAGGTGGACGGCGGCCTGGACTATCCCGGCCAGGACGGTGTCGAGGTCATCTTCATGCTGCAACTCCCTAGCCAGCTCACCGAGCTGAGCGGCCAGGTCACCGCTGACACTCCCACTCTGTCCTGACGTCCCGGAGGGACCATAGATCTCAGACGCGTCGATGCTCATCGACCCACCTCGTTCTTCCCTTACCTCTGAGCTTATGCCCGACATCCGGCAATAGATCCATCCCGTACCGGACTTATTTTCCAGCGTGGCCAGCACCGTTCCGCTGTCCACAAATGGGGACATTTCTTTCGGGTTATCCACCGGTACGACTGCCGAGGGAGCTACCCCAAGGCTCCCAAATTCCAGCCGTGGACAGCTCAAAGGTCCTTCCCGCCGATGACCGGGCCCACCGCCGAGGTGTCATTCCACTGCGCCTCCGGCCAGTCCCACGGACCCGACAACGTCCCCGCCACAGCCGCCGGTGCGCCCGATAGAGACCGCAAGCCCTGCCCCTGCTGGACGGACTAAAGAAGCCCCACCAGTGCCGCGGCCACCACCGGCCGGGGCACCGGAACTGAACCGCCACCATCCGTTGACTACATCATTGAGATTCCTGCGAATTAGGAGATCCCCATGCGTCGGTGGCTCCAGCAAGGTGTGCCCGAAGCTCGTGCCACATTAGGGGTGAAGGAAGTCGATCATGCAGCCTCACTTGACCTGGCGTCGATGAGGAGGATCCGGCCAGCTCTTTGGCCTGTGGCCGCCGGTTCACGGGGGCGGCCCCGCTCTGGCCAGACCGGTGGCCGCGCCCACGGGGGTGCGGACCTCAAGCTCCGTGCGGACCTGGACCGTGCTGCCGGCACCTTCGGAGCAGCTGAGAACCCTGGCATTGTTCCGGCGTGCGACGTCCGCGGCGACGGCGCAGGGCTCTCCCGGGATAATTCCCCGGGCAGCATCCGCGGCAGCAAGGGCCGCCAGATCCGCGGCTGCCGCCGCCCGGGTCGCCATCGCTGCCGACTGGGCCAGCAACGCGATCACGACCGCTGCCAGGACGACCAACAGGCCCAGCCCGAGCGCCAAGACGGTCCCGGCGCCGCGCTCCGGGTGCTCAGAGTGGTTCAGCCGCTCAAAGTGCGTCAGGGACTCCGGGTGTTCGAGGTGCTGCGGCTGCTCGCACTGCGCCGAAAACTCCGGCCATTCCGGCTGGCCGCACGCAGCGTGCACGCCCGAAGGCTGCCGGCTCATGCGGCGGGACTCTGCCGCTGGCAGCGCCACGTCCGGATAACCCGGGCCGCGGCTGACGGGCCGGACGTTTCGCCCCGGGTCCAGGCGCGGGCCGAGAATGTCCAGGGAAGAAGCGAACCGACGGCGCCGGGAACCCTGCCGGAGACCGTAACGGTGAGCCATTCGCCGTCGGACGCCACGGCAGATGCCGCCGAATCACCAGCGAGCCGCCGGACGATGACGCCCACTGCGCCGGCGTCCTCGCCCCGGGCCAGGGCGCGGGCCCCGGCCCGCGCGGCCTCCTCCAGTCGCAGCTGGGTGACTCCCGCCGCTGAGCCGGCCAGCAGCAGCGCCAGCAGAAGCATGACGGCGGGCAGCGCCACCGCGAATTCAGCCGTGACGGCCCCGCGGCCCGTTCCGGAGCGACCAGCCCGCCACCACCGGGCAGGCGCGTCCGTTCGAGGGGACGCCGCTTCCCGGCTGGCGCCTCCGGGCTGCCATCCGCGGTTCATGGCAAGGCGAGCGCCGTGCGGATGAGGTTCAGCAGAAAACCCCGGACCTCGTCACTGCGCATGATAAAGACGAGGATGCCGGCAAACCCCACCGCGGCCAGTGTGGCAATGGCGTACTCGGCCGTCGCCATTCCCCGCTCGGAGCCGAACAGCGTTCTGCGGCTTCGCGCCCGGATCGGGTCAGCAGCGGCGGCCCCCGGATAGATCTCGCGGATCTCTGCGCCGTCCGTCTCGGAGCGGACGTGCTGGACGTGCTGGGCCCTGCGGGTGCCGGCGGGCGCGTTATGTTGGACTGACATGGGTTTTCCTTTCCCTGGTGCCGGCGGGACCGCCGGCTGTCCCTAGACTCTTCCGGCCTAAGAGCCGGCAGGTAAGGCGCTCTTCCGGCCAAGTGGAAAACTGCCCCCAATGGGGACTGTGGAGGAATGCTCCCAGCACCGCCGTCCACCCCAGGTCATCAGCCCGGCAGCATGGCCAGCAGCACCGGAACGACCCCCAGGCAGATGAAGGCCGGCAGCGAACACAGACCCAGCGGCACAACGAGCTTCACGCCCAGGGCGGCGGCCGCTTTCTCCGCAGACCGGAACCGCTCCCGGCGCATGCGGGCCGCCTGGGCGTAAAGGATGGCTGAGGACGGGGCGCCCGTAAGCGCTGCGAATCCCAGCGCCTGGCGGAGGGCGAGAAGTTCCGGCGACCGGACGTCGGAGCCGCGCCAGGCCGTTTCCCAGTCTGTTCCAATAGCGAGCGCCGCGACAACCGGCCGCAGCGGGCCACGGGCGTCCGGCCCGGCCAGCTCGGCTGCCAGAGCCAGGGCACGGCCAAGCCCGGCTCCCGCGTCAAGCATTGCGCCGATAAGTTCCAGCATCATTGCCACGTCGCCGATCCCTGGTCCGCCAATTTCCCCGGCCGGCGTGTAGCCGGAGCCTGGGCGGTCCGAGTTTCCGGCGCCCAGGACAGGCTGGAGCTGGCGTCGGAGTCTCCGCCGGGACAGCCCACGCTCTGACAGCGCCGTCACGGCAGCGACCGCCAGAATCGCAAGCACCGACAGGCCAGCCGCGTCGGCTGTCATGAGTGAAGCCCGGCAGCCGCGCGGACGAGCCGCGCTGACCAGATCCGGCCTGCCGCGGTCAGCGCAAGACCCGCCGCGAGCGCCGCCACTCCGAGGGGCGTTCCCAGCAGTACCCCGACAGGATCCACGCCCAGCAGCATGCCCAGGCCAAGGCCCAGGAACGGCAGCCAGGTCAGCAGCCGGACCGTCGCGCGGGGCCCGGCCAACGCCGTCTGACGGGCAGCCTCGGCGTCGTCCTCGGCCTCGAGCTGGGCTGCGAAGCGCGTCAACACCTCTGCCAGCGGGCAGCCGCTGGCCTCGGCAACGTCGAAGCACGCCGCGAGCTGAAACCAGACGCGATGTTCGCGCATGCCTTCCCCACGGCCACCGCCTCTGGTCCGCAAGGCGCCAGGTCCGCCGGACAGGGCCGTGCCCCCGGAGCGGAGGGCCGCTGCGACCGGGGACCCGCGCATCGCTGCCGCACGGGCTGCAGCGAGCAGCCGTACGGATCCCGGTGCCAGCTCCGGGCTCCGGTCGGAGGTGCCGCCCCCGTGCAGGAGCCACAGCTCATCCCACAACCGCGCTGGAGCGCGGCCACCCTTCAGCAATGCCGCCATCTGCTGCACGAGCAGGGTCATCGAAACTGTGGGCGCGTTCCGGCGCCGCCATCCGGGCAGCCTGCCGGATTCCGCCCGGGTGCCCCCGGCTGGAACAACTTGTGCTGCAGCGCACGCCGCGCGAATCCGGCGGCGCGGGGCCCGTGGCGGCGAGAGTGCTAGGAACACGGCGAGCGCCAGGACGCCAATGAGCAGGGCCGTCATGCAGTGCCCGCTCCGGCCGGGTCCAATCCGAGACGGGCCGCCAGCCCGGTCCAGGCCGGCCCGCAACGGACTGCGCCGCCGCAATTGTCCAGTGCGGAGCTGACGACCAGGCCCGCGGGGCCGCCTTCCAGCACACCGATGCAGGCCACGGTGCGGCGGCCGTTCATCCTTTCCACGTGGACCACTGCGTCGAGGGCGCTGGCTGCCTGCAGGCGGACCGCGTCCTGCCCCAGCCCGGCGAGCGCGCCCAGCGCCGTTAACCTTGCGGGCACGTCGGCCGCGGTATTGGCGTGGATGGTTCCGCCGCCTCCGCTGTGGCCGGTATTCATGGCGGCCAGCAGCTCGCGCACTTCAGCACCCCGGCACTCCCCCACGACCAGCCGGTCCGGCCGCATCCTCAGGGACTGCCGCACGAGCTCTCCCAAATCCACCACGCCGCCACCTTCAAGGTTTCCGTGCCGCGCCTCCAGCGACACGACGTGCGGGTGAACCGGGTTGAGCTCCGCGGCGTCCTCAATCAGGACCAGCCGCTCGCCCGGCGAACACAGGCCCAGCAGCGTGGCCAGCAGTGTGGTCTTCCCGGACCCGGTGGCTCCGCTGATCAGGAAACTCAAACGGTGTTCCACCATCCGTTCCAGCACGGACTGCACCAGTGTCCCGAACATCCCGTTCTGCCTGAGTTCTTCCATCGAGAAGACCCGCTCACGCCGGATCCGGACACTCAGGAGGGTCCCCGACGTGGAGATCGGTGGCAGCACAGCATGGACCCGGAAGCCGCCGTCGAGCCTGACATCGACGCAGGGCGAGGCATCGTCCAGGCGCCTCCCCCCGGCTGACACCAGCCGCGCCGCCAGCGCCCGGACCTGCGTTTCGCCGGAGAACACCACCGGCGCCCTCTCCAGCCCGCCGCCGCGGTCCAGCCAGACAGAGCCCGGGCCGTTGACGAAGATGTCCGTCACGGCCGGGTCCCGGACCAGGACCTGCAGGGGTCCGAGTCCGCTCAGTTCCGCGCTGATACCCTCGACTGCGGCCAGGGCGCCCGCCGTCCCCAGCAGGCGTCCACTCGCTTGCACGGCGGCTGCCACGCGGGACAGGGTCACCGGCGCGGCGTCGGACATCACGGATTCGCGGACGGATTCCAGCAGCCGCGCGTCCACGGAGGCGCGGGCAGGGGGCCGGTACCGCGCGGCGCCCGGGCTTCCGCCGCTGTCCGGGGGCCCAGGCGCCGAATGGGCGCTCAACCGGTGGCTCCAGCCCCGAAGTCCAGCACCATTCCGGCAAACCGCCGCACCTTGCGCTGCCGCCCGGCATCCAGCAGGCGCCCGAGCTCGGTCGCGGCCGCGGCGCGCCTGACGTCGGGCATGATGCCGGCCAGCGGCAACCCGACGGACGCGGCAATCAGCTCGGGGTCCAGCGCGGCCCCGGATTTGCCCCGCACCACGAGCACGGTCTCCACCGCGGGAAGGTCCTGCAGGAGTCGGGCCGTCGCCACGGCGGCCCGCAGCAGCGCGGGCGCCACGACGACGATCCGGTCGCAGTCCCAGGCGAAAGTCCGCAAGGCTTCCCGGGCCCGGCCGATGTCCACCAGGACGAGCTCGTAGCCTCGCCGTGCGGCGTCCAGCACACCGGCCACGACTGCCGGGTCCACTCCGCTGTGGCGCTCCTTGGTCCCGGGCCAGGAAAGGAACGGGAAGCCGCCGGCCAGGGGCAGGGAATCAGCGAGCTGGCGGGGATCGATGGTGCCGCTGGCGTCGGCCAGATCCGGCCAGCGGAGGCCGGGCACATCCTCGGCCGCGAACGCCAGCTCCAGCCCCCCGCCCCACGGGTCACCGTCCACCAGCAGGACCCGCAGGCCCTCCCGGGCGGCGGCATGGGCCAGCCAGACCGCGGCTGTGCTGGCCCCCGCGCCGCCGCAACCCCCAACAATCCCGAGGACTGTTCCGCCGGACTCGGGAGTGCGGGAGCGGCTAAGGTACTCGGCGAGCCAGGATGCGGCATCGGGCAACACCGCGACCCGTTCAGCACCAATGGCGGCCGCCAGGTGCCACAGTCCGTCGCCGTCGCCGTTAAGGCCGACCAGGACGGCCGGCGAACGTCCCCGCGGCGGCAAGTCGGCGAGGTCACTGCCGATCAGCACCACCGGCGCCCTGTCCCAAAAAGGCGCCGCCTCCCGGAGGTTCCGCACCGTGCGCAGCTGGCCGCCGGACGCCGCCACGACGCGTTCCACTTCACCGCGCAGCCGCTCGGACCCCGTCACCAGCAGGTCCTCCGACGACTCCTCCGGCAGCCACGGCGCGGCGGCCGAACCCGGGGCCGGCGCGGGGCCGGGCAGAAAGCCGGACCGGGGGCCAGTGCCCGAACCCGATAGCTGGTGCCTGCTCATGCGGCCAGTCTTCCCCGCCCCGGAACCCGCCATAACCCACGCCGGCCGCTATGTGGAGAAGCCCGGGCAAGGACCCTGGACAGGCCATGTGCACCGGGGACTCCGCCCGCAAGGCAGAATTGACCCTATGTACCTGCTGCTCGCCGCCCACGCTGACGGCGCAGCACTCCAGGAACTCACCGCGGACGGCGCCCCGCACCCCGCCACACCGCTGCCGCGGATCGTCGGCGCCGCCGAGCTGGCAGGCGTCGTGCGCAAGCTCGAACTGCGGCGGCCGCGCTGGATCTGGCACCGCACCCAGGACTGGTACCCCGCGCTGCTCGCCGCCGGCGTCGAACTGGAACGCTGCTACGACCTCACTCTGTGCGGCGCGATCCTGGCACACTCGGAGTTCACCGCCCACACCGCGTACGCGCAGAACGCGGACAAACTGACCCAGGACGATGAGCTGCAGCCGCCGCGGGCGCTGCAGCCGCCTCCCCCGCCGGCTGACCAGGGCGCACTGTTTGATGATCCCGGGATGCGCGGCACGCCCCGCCACAGCCCCGAAGACCTCCGCACGGAATACGCCGCGCAGCAGGAGGCCCTCAGTCAGGCGGGCGGGCCCGGCGTCGAACGCCACGGCGACAACCGCAGGCAGCGCCTCCAGCTGCTGCTCGCGGCCGAATCCGCCGGTGCCATGATCGCGGCAGAAATGCAGCACACCGGGGTGCCGTGGCGCGAGGAACTGCATGAGCGGATCCTGTTGGACTACCTCGGCCCGCGGCCGCCCCTGGGCCACCGTCCGGCCAAGCTGGAGGCGCTGACCGCCGAGCTGCGGCAGCTGCTGAATTCCCCCTCGCTGAACCCGGATTCACCGCAGGATCTCATGCGCGCCCTGCACCGGAACGGCATCGAAGTGAAGACCACCCGGCAGTGGGAACTGAAGGAATCCAGCCACCCGGCGATCGAGCCGCTGCTGGCATTCAAGAAGCTTTCCCGCCTGCACGCCGCCAACGGCTGGGTGTGGCTGGATGCGTGGGTCAAGAACGGCCGGTTCCAGCCGGAGTATGTGGTGGGCGGGGTGGTCTCCGGCCGCTGGGCTTCCCGCGGCGGCGGGGCACTCCAGATCCCGCGCCAGATCCGTGGCGCCGTGCATGCCGATCCGGGGCACAAGCTGATCGTCGCCGACGCCTCGCAGCTTGAGCCCCGGGTGCTCGTGGCACTGGCGCAGGATTCCAAGATGGCCGAAGCCGCGCGCGACAAGGACCTGTATGCCGGCATCGCGGCGCAGGGCTTCGGCGGCGACCGCGCCAAAGCGAAGGTGGCGCTGCTCGGAGCGATCTACGGGGCAACGACCGGCGAGTCGGGCCGGCTGATGCCGCAACTGACCCGCACGTATCCCCGTGCGGTCGGCTTCGTGGAACAGGCCGCCCGCGAGGGCGAGGCCGGCAGGACCGTCACGTCACGGCTGGGCCGCAGCAGCCCGCCGCCGTCCGAGCGCTGGCTGCAAAGCCAGCAGTCGACCAGCGCCGAGGAACAGCGCCGGGCCGACTCGATCGCCCGCTCGCGCGGCCGCTTCACCCGCAACTTCGTGGTTCAGGGATCCGCGGCGGACTGGGCCGCCTGCTGGCTGGCGGAACTGCGACGCCGGCTGCGCGCCCTGCGTGCGGACGGCACCCCCGCCGGGGATCTGGTCTTCTTCCTGCATGACGAAGTCATGGTCCACTGCCCCGAAGACAGGGTGGCCGACTGCGTCCGGGTCATCGAGGAAGCAGCAAACGCCGCCAAGGAGCTGCTGTTCGGCAGGATCCCAGTGGAATTCCCGGTGAGTGTCGCCGTCGTTGACTCCTACGACAACGCCAAATAGCCCCCGGGCCACCCGCCGTAACGTACCCGCCGGTAGCGTTGTGCGCCGCGCGTGACGGCAGTTACCCTCGAAAAGGCCGGTCAGTGATCCGACAATCCCGGCCATGCAACGACGCATAGTTTTCTGGGAAGGCAGCATATTGGCTGGCATTTTTGAGATCGCCGAGGCCGGCGGGAAGAAGTACTTCTTCAAGCTCACGGCACCCGACGGCACGGTGGTCGCCGTTTCACCACTGTTTAACACGATCAAGGGCGCAGCCGCGGGCATCACCGCCGTGCGGGAGAACGCGGCGACCGGGCTGATCGTCGACAAGTCCCGGAGGGTTCCGGATTTCCCGCCTCAGCCGTCGAGCCGGCTCCAGGCATCGACGTCCAGCAGGCTCGTGCGGTCCCACGGGACCGCCCACCCCAGCTGATCGAAGAGCTGGTTGAGGATCATCCCGGTAAAGCCCCAGACCACGACGTCATTGACGGTAAAGGCGGGGCTCCGGAAAGTTTGCCCCGCCCGGGTCACGGTGGCCATCACGCGGTTGTCCGGGTCCAGCAGATCCCGGACCGGGACGCGGAAGACCTGGGCGGACTCGCCGTAGTCCACCACCCGCACGGGTGACTGCGACGCCCACCAGCCCAGCACCGGCGTCACCAGGAAGTTCCCGCGGGGAAGGGCCAGTTCCGGCATCACCCCGAGGACCTCGACGCCGGCCGGGTCCAGTCCCGTCTCCTCTTCCGCTTCGCGCAGGGCGGCGCCAATAACGGATTCGCCCGGGTCGATGCCGCCGCCGGGGAACGCGACCTGACCGGGATGGTCATCCAGGGTCTGGGCGCGCTGCAGCAGCAGGACGTCCAGACCGGCCGGCGCCAGGAGTTTGACCGAGGTCGCCGGGACGTCATCGAGAGAGCCGAAAAGCATCAGCACGGCCGCCCGGCGGATCCGTTCGCCGGGTTCGACGACGAGTTCGCGCCAGCGCGGGTCGGGGGACGGTGCCGTTCCGGCCTCCACCGCGGCCACCAGATCAATGAGGTCCTGGCGGGCCGTCACAGCCGCTTCCTCTGGGATTCCATCCGGATTTCCGCGGCCCGGTGTGTCTCCGCGAGGAGCTTCGACAGCAGCTCCTCCTGCCCCGGTGCCAGTTCGTACTTCAACAGTTTCTTCGCCTTCTCCGGGTCCGTCTCACCCATCCCGTAGCTCGGACACCAGTTCGCCACGGCACAGGCGCCGCAGGCCGGCTTGCGGGAATGGCACACGCGCCGGCCGTGGAACACCACCCGGTGCGAGAGCATCGTCCAGTCCCGGGGTTCGAACAGTTCCGCGACGTCGGCCTCGATCCGGACCGGGTCATCGGACTCCGTCCAGCCAAAGCGGCGGGCGAGCCGGCCGAAATGGGTGTCCACCGTGATCCCGGGGACACCGAACGCGTTGCCGAGCACCACGTTCGCGGTTTTCCGTCCGACGCCGGGAAGCGTCACCAGATCGGCCAGCCGGCCGGGCACCTCGCCGTCGTACTCATCCACGAGCCGGTTGCACAGCGCCATCAGGTTCCGGGTCTTGGCCCGGAAGAACCCGGTGGGCTTGATAATGGCCTCCACCTCCGCCGGGTCCGCCTCCGCCATGCTCCGCGCGTCCGGGTAGCGGGCGAACAGCAGGGGCGTGATCTGGTTGACGGTCACGTCCGTGGTCTGCGCGGACAGCACCGTGGCGACCAGGAGCTCGAAGGGACTGCGGAAATCGAGTTCCGCGTGCGCATACGGATACTGTTCCGCAAGCCCCTTGTTGATCCGTCGGGCACGGCGTTTCAGGCCCAGCAGGGACTCCCCCGCCGCCCGCGGCGCGGCAGTTTTCGGACCGGCAGTTTTCGGGCCGGCACTCTTGGGACGCAGGTTTGCGGGACCCGCGTTTGTGAGGCCGGGCCTGGCGCTGCCGGGGGCCGGGCTGCTGGAATCGGTGGCCACCGGGGCTGGCTAACCGCGTTCGATGTTGCTGAGGTCGCGGAGCAGGCCCACGCGGCCGTCAGTGTGCTGGACCAGGAACTCGTGTCCCCGGTCCTCCAGGGCGAGCACCCAGCCCCCCGGCTCAATCACGAAGGCCGGTGCGCCGCTGTGCTCGTCCACGGCGGTGCGGGGCTGGGCGACGGCGAACCAGAATGCCTCGTGGACGACGTGGACCTCATGCTCCTCCGGGCGGCTCGCCGGGTCAACGGTGGCACCGATCGGCTCGTGCTTGCGCACCTGCGGGTTCACGGTGGTGGGGGCCACGTTGCCCGAGGCCGCGGGAACTTCCGCGGCGCGGGTTTCCTCGGCCGCTGCGGCGGCCCGGACCTGCGCCTCCGGGACCTGCCCGGCGGCGGCGGATTTCCCGGCGGGGGCAGTCCCGGCAGTGGGCGCGACGGCCGCCGCCTGGGTCTGCTCGCCGGCGGACGGTGCCGCCGGCTCGGACGCGGCCGGCACGATGCCCGTGATCCGGGTTTCCGGGGAACTGACGACCGGGGTCGGCGCGGCGGTGCGGGCAGGTGCGGCCTGTTCCGCGGCCGGCGTCGAAACTGCAGGGCCTGCGGCGGAGCCGGCGGTGGCCCCCGCGGCTGCAGCGGCAGAAGCGGCGCCCACGGCCCCGGCGGTGCCCACGGCCGGAGCGGTGCCTGCTGCTGAAGGCACCCCGGCGGGGGCACCCGCTGCGCCTGCGCCGGCGGCGTCAGGATGTCCGCCCGAGGTCATCCGCTTCGCCCAGCCGGCGACTGCACTGGTGCCGGCGGGCTTCGGCGCATGCTCGTCCTTGGCCTCTTTCGGTGCCTTGGGGGCGCGGGGCTTGCGGACGGGGACCGCCGACTCGCGGGCCACGGTGTGGGCAGGGACCTCGGCGCGGTCGAGGAAATCACCCGCGAAATAAGGGATCAGGCGGCCCAGCACGGTGGCGGAGAGCAGCCCGAGGGCGCCGACGAGTGCCAGCAGCATGCTGGGGATGTAGGCTCCCGCGACGGCCAGGAAGAAGAACGCGACAGCGAAGGACGCCACCACGGAGGCGAACTGGTCCACCGACAGGGAGCCGATCCGGAGCTTTGTTCCGGGGCTGAGCCGGCGTGCCACGAACAGGGCGGTGACGATCACCGGTAGCAGGATCCCGAGGCCCAGGAAGAACAGGCTTCCGAGGTTCCACAGGTTGTACCGGACGGCAAACATCGGGATCAGCGAGGCAACGAAGAGAATCAGCGTCGAGCCGAACACCGTGAGGTCGCGGATGGTGAAGGGTCCGAGGACCGCCTCGTTCCTGGTGCCGGCCTTCTTGCGCTCTGCCTTGTCTACCGTGAAACGGGGTGCTTCCCCGTAGCCGGCAGGCCGGTCGGCCGTGCCGTTGCCCTGGCTTTGGGCGGGCGGCTTCAGCTGCCCGTTTGCTTGCTCGTTCATTCGGTTCTCCTTAGCATGGCGGCACTCTGGACAGCGCCGTCTAACGGCAGGCCGAGCAGGGACCGCGGGCGGTCCCGTCGCCTCCATCGGATGTCACAACTTCATCTCAGCCTAGTCAAGTGGCTGGCCGATCACTAGCTGACAAGCCGGGCACAGGGGCACGGAATCGGGCCGCGCCGGCGCCTTCGCAGGCCGTTCGACTGCCATTCGGCGCTTAACAAACACCGCTCACGGTTCACTGTGTGACGCGGCACACGTCAGAGCCGGCGCAGGCGTTAGTGTGTATTTCGGAACAGCTCTTTGCGGTACGCCCGTGACCAGCCGCTGCCCGAGGACGCGCAAGCGGCCCGGTGCTGCGGCGGAACGGACGCTCCGCGCAGCACGGATCGATGAATGATGAGGTTCACCATGTCCCAGCAGACACCCGGCTCCACGACGACGCAGGCCCCCCAGCGCGATGCCTTCGAAAACCTGTCGCAGGAGAACCGCAAGTTCGCCCCTTCCCCCGAGTTCGCCGCCAACGCGGTGGTCACCGCCGCAGAGTACGCCGAGGCCGACGCCGACCGGCCCGCCTTCTGGGCCAAACAGGCCCGCGAAATGCTGAGCTGGAGCAAGGACTTCACGCAGGCCCTGGACTGGTCCAACCCTCCGTTTGCGAAGTGGTTTGTCGGGGGCGAGGTCAACGCGGCCTACAACGCGCTGGACCGCCACGTCGAGGCCGGTCACGGGGACCGCGTCGCCATCTACTTCGAAGGCGAACCCGGAGATACCCGCACCTACACCTACGCCCAGCTCACCGACGAGGTCAAGCGGGCCGCCAACGCCTTCGAGTCCCTCGGCGTCGCCAAGGGTGACCGCGTGGCCGTGTACCTGCCGATGATTCCCGAGGCCGTCATCACGCTGCTGGCCTGCGCCCGGATCGGCGCTATCCACTCCGTGGTCTTCGGCGGCTTCTCCGCGGAGGCGCTCCGTTCCCGGATTGACGACGCCGAGGCCAAGCTGGTCGTCACCGCGGACGGCACCTACCGCCGCGGCAAGCCCAGCGCGCTCAAGCCGGCCGTCGACGAGGCCCTGGCCCACGACGGGCACACCGTGCAGAACGTCGTCGTCGTCAAGCGCAACGGCCAGGACGTCGACTGGCACGAGGGCCGGGACCACTGGTGGGCCGACACGGTCGAGACCGCCTCCGCCGAGCACACCGCCGTCGGGCATGACTCCGAGCACCCGCTCTTCATCCTTTACACCTCCGGCACCACCGGCAAGCCCAAGGGCATCCTGCACACCACCGGCGGCTACCTCACCCAGACCGCCTACACCCACAAGGCCGTCTTCGACCTGAAACCGGAAACGGACGTCTACTGGTGCACGGCCGACGTCGGCTGGATCACCGGGCACTCCTACGTCGCGTACGCCCCGCTCCTCAACGGCGCCACCCAGGTGATGTACGAAGGCACCCCGGATTCCCCGCACCAGGGCCGCTGGTGGGAGATCGTGGAGAAGTACAAGGTTTCCATCCTCTACACCGCGCCCACCGCCATCCGGACGTTCATGAAGTGGGGCAAGGAGATCCCCGCGAAGTCGGACCTCTCCTCGATCCGCGTCCTGGGCTCCGTGGGCGAACCCATCAACCCCGAGGCCTGGATGTGGTACCGCGAGGTCATCGGCGGCAACGCCGGCAAGAACGGTGAGCGGAAAGAAAACCCCGCCCCGATCGTGGACACCTGGTGGCAGACCGAAACCGGGGCGCAGATGATCGCCCCGCTGCCCGGGGTCACGGCCACCAAGCCCGGTTCCGCCCAGGTCCCGCTGCCAGGCATCGCCGTGGACGTCGTGGACGAGGCCGGCGAGTCGGTGCCCAACGGCTCCGGCGGCTACCTCGTGATCCGCGAACCGTGGCCGGCCATGCTGCGCGGCATCTGGGGCGACCCGGAGCGCTTCAAGGAAACCTACTGGTCCCGCTTCGAGACCATGTACTTCGCCGGGGACGGCGCCAAGAAGGACGAGGACGGCGACATCTGGCTGCTCGGCCGGGTCGATGACGTGATGAACATTTCCGGCCACCGCCTCTCCACCGCCGAAATCGAATCCGCGCTCGTGTCCCACCCCGCCGTCGCCGAGGCCGCCGTCGTGGGCGCTGCGGACGAGACCACCGGCCAGTCGGTCGTCGCTTTCGTGATCCTGCGCGGCGACGCCGTGGACACTGGGGACGCGATCGTGCAGGAACTCCGGAACCACGTCAGCAAGGAGATCGGGCCGATCGCCAAGCCCAAGACCATCCTCGTGGTGCCCGAGCTGCCCAAGACCCGCTCCGGCAAGATCATGCGCCGCCTGCTCAAGGACGTTGCGGAAGGACGCGAAGTCGGCGACGCAACCACCCTGGCCGACAACACCGTCATGGCCCAGATCGCGAACTCGCTGAGGAAGTGAGCACGCACCCGGTCGGGTCCGTCCAGGGCGGAACGCTGCAGCGGTGACGGACGCGTGCGACGTCCTGGTGGTCGGCGCGGGCCTGGCCGGGTTGCAGTGCGCCCGTGAGCTGCAGGCCGCCGGGCGCGAGGTGCTGGTGTGGGAAGCCTCCGACGACGTCGGAGGCCGGATTCGGACCGACCGGATCGACGGCTTCCTCGTGGACCGCGGGTTCCAGGTGCTCAATCCCGCGTACCCGGCGGTCCGCCGCTGGGTCGACGTCGAGGCCCTGGCACTGCAGGCGTTCGGCGCCGGCCTCCGGGTCCGCCGGCAGGACTCCGTCGCGGTCCTCGCCCACCCCGTGCGGGAGCCCGGACTGATCCTGCAGACACTGCGCAGCGGACTGCTTGATCCCCGCGCTGTCACGGGGCTGCTGCGGTGGGCCGCCCCGGCGTTCACAAGGCACCGGCGGCATCCCGGCTGTGACGGTCCGCTGCGGGAGGCCCTGGACCGGTCCGGATGCTCCGGCGAACTCCGCAGCGCATTGGACCAGTTCCTCGCCGGAGTCCTGCTGGAGGACGAGGGCAGCACCTCCAACGAATTCGCGCTGCAGCTTGTGCGGGTCTTCGCGACCGGGGTGCCCGGATTGCCGCGCGAGGGCATGCAGGCACTCCCCCGTCAGCTGGCGCAATCCCTCACCATCCCGGTCCGTACCTCAACGCGGGTGGAGTCGATCACTCCGGACAACGACGCGATCCTGGTGACCGCCGGGGCTTCCCGGATCCGGGCCCGCCACGTCGTCCTCGCCGCCGATCCGGTCAGCTCCGCCAGGCTGGCCGGCGGCGAGGCCCCGGCCATGAAGGGCGTGCTGACGCACTGGTTCGCTTCCGACTCGGCGCCCAGCGGGGTGGACATGCTCCACGTTGACGGCCGCGCGCACCCGGGCGGGCCGCTGGTCAACGCCGCCGTCATTTCCAACGCTGCACCCAGCTACGCCCCCGCCGGGCGGCACCTGATCCAGACCTCCGCACTGTTGGGCCCGGGCCGGCCGCTCCCCACTGACGACGACGTCCGCCGCCACGCCGGGGACCTCTTCCGCTCCTCCACCGCCGGCTGGGAGCTGGTGGCGAGGCATGAGATCCCGCATGCCCTGCCCTCGCAGCCGCCGCCGCTGCGGCCCGGACAACCGCTGGAGGGCGCGTCCGGGCTGATCATCTGCGGCGATCACCGGGAAACGGCGTCCATCAACGGCGCCCTCGTCAGCGGCCACCGGGCCGCACTGGCCATCCTCGGACGGTCCAGGTGACCTTCTCCGTGTCGCGCCGGATCGCCGCACCCGCGGAGGACGCCTGGGATCTGCTCACCGATACCGGGAAGTGGCCGGCCTGGGGGCCCTCGATCACCGGGGTGGAGCCGGCCACGGCCGGAAGCCCGGCAGGACCCGCAGCTGGAGCGGGACCCGCCACCGGACCCGCCACCCGGACCGGGACCGGACCCGCCCCCGGCGTTTTTGGGCTCGGCAGCCGCGGCAAGGTCCGCACAGTCCTGGGTGCGTCGCTGCCCTACACCGTGACCGCGTTTGAGCCCGGACGCTACTGGTCCTGGTCCGTGGCGGGGGTCCCGGCCACCGGCCACCGGGTCGTTGCGCAGCCCGGCGGCTGCCTCGTCACCTTCACCGTCCCGTGGTGGGCGCCGGCCTACCTTCCGGTGTGCGCCCTGGCGCTGCGGCGGATAGAGCGGCTCGCGGCACGTTAGGGACCCGTGCCGCCTGCCCGTGGCCCGCGTACGCCGGGTGCAACGGCTACAACAGGGGGCGTCCGGGCCTCAGCCGCCGTGACAGGCCCTGACGAGGACCACCTCGAAACTGGTTGCTGCGGGGGTGGCGAATTTCGCGTTGACCAGGGCAACGGTGTTGCCGGACAGCGCCGCCGTCGTCGGGACGTCGAAGTTCCCGCTGGTGATGTTCGATCCGTCGTCCGGGTCCACTCTGTACAGGGCGCCGCGGCCCGTGTGGGCGACGATCAGCCGGTGGCCATCCTTGGCGGCGGCGATGCCGTTGAGGTCGTGGGTCACGGTGACGTCGTTGATGAAGCTGGCACCGGCCGGCGCCAGATCGTAGACTTTCACGGTTTTCTTCGTCTCCAGGTCATAAACGTAGGCCTGCCCGGTGGCACCGCCGGCGACGAAGAGCAGGTCGTTTTCGCGGTCGACCTTCATGCCGACGGCTGCCCGGCCTTCCGGCGCCGTGATAAACAGTTTGGCCTTGCCTTTGTCGATGTCTCCCCGGAAGATGTTTCCGTTGAGCAGGTCGCCGGCGAAAAACGTGCTGCCGTCCCCCGCGGCGATGCCTTCAGCGCCGGTGGCACCGGGGAGCCTGCTCACCCGGGGCCGGTCATCCCGGCCCGCCGGGTCCGCCCGGGCGGCGCTGGCCAGTGGCGCCGGCACGAGGAACGCCGCAACGGCGAGCATGCCCACGGCCACCCGGCGGATTGATTTTCCTGCATGAATGTTGCGCATGATGTGCTCCGAGATCGGGCTTTCCGCGCGGGCTGACCAGTGCGGGAGCTCCGCACGATGGTCCTTTCAGTCTAGGCAGGCGGGCCGGTGCGGGCCAGATCCGGACGGCCGCTGCACCGGCCGTCATTTGCGCGCCGTTTCCGCCGACCGGGCGGCAGCCCGCAACGCAACGCGATACATTGGCAGGCATGAGCGAAGCCATCCCCGCCGGCGCCGGCCGCGGCACCATCCTGGTCCTCAACGGACCCAACCTGAACCTGCTCGGCACCCGCGAACCCGAGAAATACGGCACCGCCACCCTGGCCGACGTCGAACAGCTCGCCACCGACACCGGCGCGGCGCACGGTCTCGACGTCGAGTGCTTCCAGTCGAACCATGAGGGTGCCCTCGTGGACGCCATCCATGCCGCGCGCGGCAGGGCCCTCGGCATCGTCATCAACGCCGGCGCGTACACCCACACCTCGGTCGCCATCCGGGACGCCATCTCCGCGGTGCAGCTGCCCGCCGTCGAGGTCCACATCACGAATGTCCATGCCCGCGAGGAGTTCCGGCACCATTCGTACCTCTCGGACATCAGCAAGGCAGTGATTGCCGGCGCAGGGATCCTGGGCTACCGGTTCGCCGTCGAGTATCTCGCCGGGCTGCAGGCCAGCGGCGACTGAGCATGCCCTCCGCTGATCCCGGCTCCGGGACACCGGCCACCGGGGAACCAGGCGGGGTGGAGTCTGCCACGGCCCGGTGGTACCGGCACTTCGGCACCGTCGACGCGCCGGGCAATTCCGCTTGTTACGCGGAGTGGTCGGTGGGCATAGCGGATGACCCGGAGCTGATCCGGCGGATCGACAAGTGGCCGTACACCAAGCGCCAGCCCCTGCTGCTGCTCGCGGCCGCACGGTTCCTCGGGGCACGGATCAGCCCCTACCCGGTCTTCCGGGCGTTCCTGGACGCACGCTGGGAGGACGTCTCGGGGATCGTGCTCACCCGGGCCACCCAGACCAATGAGGCCGGGCGCTGCGCCGCCTTGCTGCCGTCCCTGGCGCGGATTGCTGCCGCCGGCGGGCGACCGCTGGCGCTGCTTGAGGTCGGGGCGTCCGCCGGGCTCGCGCTCTTCCCGGACCGCTACGGCTACGCGTACGACGCCGGCGCCGGGGTCACCCGGCTGGCCCCGGCCGGCGCTGCTCCCGGCAGTTACCCGGTGCTGGACTGCGCCGTCACCGGCCCGGTGCCGCTCCCGGCGGAACTCCCCCGGGTGGTGTGGCGTGCGGGGATCGACCTCAACCCGCTCGATGTCCGCAACCCCGACGACGTCGCCTGGCTGGAAGCGCTGATCTGGCCGGAGCAGGACTTCCGCCGCGAACGGCTGCGCCGGGCGATCGCTATCGCCCAGGCGGATCCGCCCCTCCTGGTGGCCGGGGACCTCAACGACCGGCTCCCGGCCCTGGCCGCGCAGGCGCCGGCCGACGCCATGCTGGTGGTCTTCCACAGCGCGGTGATGGCCTACCTCGATGCGGAGGACCGGGAGCGGTTCCGCAGCACCATGTCCCGGCTCGCCGTCGAACGCGGCTGCCAGTGGCTCTCCAACGAGGGGCACACCGTGATCATCCAGGCGGATGGCTCCAGCGTGGTCCCCGAAATGGACGAGTCGCGGCTCCGCGGCCGATTCCTGCTGCTGCACAACGGGAAGCCCACGGCGATCACCGGCCCGCACGGCCAGAGCCTGGAGTGGCTTTAGCCGGCTGCCGTGGAGTGCCGGGCCGGTTCCGCAGTGTCCGCTATTTCTGGATGCACTGGCCCGGGGACACAGCATCGACGAGGCCCGGAGCCCGGGCGGCCACCGGTCCCAGATCCGTCATGGTGATGGCGTAGCCGAGCGAGGATTCCCCCGTGGACTTGGCGAAGACCACTCCCGCGACCTGGCCGTCGGTGGTCAGCAGCGGTCCGCCCGAGTTGCCCGGCTGGACATCCCCGGCGATCCGGTACACGTCCTCCGCCGCGGGGTTGTTGCCGTAGATGTCCGGGACCAGCACCGTCGAGATGTCCTGCACCGTGGCGGGTTTGGACTGGAACGGGCCGCCGTGGGGGTAGCCGGCAAACGCGGCCGGGCTGCCGGCGGGAAGGTCGGAACCCAGGGGCAGCGGCGCGGAGCGGAGACCGTCCACGGCCACAACAGCGAGGTCATGCTGGCTGTCGAAGTACACCACGCGCCCGGGCAGGGCGCCGCCGCCGGGGATCTCCACGACCGGTTCGGACACGCCGGCGACCACGTGGGCGTTTGTTACGACCCGGCCGGGAGAGACCACGAAACCGGTTCCGGTCTGGTTTTGTCCGCACTGGTAGGCGGTGCCGGCGATCTTCAGGACCGAGGCCGCGGCGCTGTTCAGGGCCGGGGTGTCGGTGCTGGCATCCGGGACGGCCACCGGCTGGCCTTGGCCGATCCCTTCGAACAGGGTCGGAATGCCCTCGCCGATCACGGCGGACCGCAGCTGGGCCATCGACGTTTTCAACGGTACGGGGGTCACCCCGTCGATGAAGCGGATCACCTTGGACTCGGCCAACGGCTGGGAGACGAAAGGAACGCCGAGGGCACCGATGCTGAAGGCCAGCATCGACATGACCAGGGCGGAGACCACCACGTTGACGCCTCCGCCGGCCAGGCGGTCCATGGACCGGAGCGGCTTGATCTTGACGATGCTGCGGATCCTGCGGCCGATCGCGGTGCCCAGCCCGTGCCCCAGGACCATCAGCAGCACGGCGGTGGCAATGATGGCGGTGAGGCGCCATCCGCTGTCCTCCACCAGGCCGCTGACGACGGGGACGGACACAAACGCGGCCACGGCGCCCGCCGCGAACCCGGCGATGCCGCCGGCGGTGACCAGGAAGCCGTTGCGCAGGCCATGGAAAAGGTAGGACAGCAGCGTCAGAATCAACACGAGGTCCAAGATGGTCAAGCCGAACACCGGCGCTCCTTACAGGCAGATAAACCCCAATTCTACCGGCGCCGGCTGACAGTTTACCGAGCACGGCCGGCGGCCCGAGCCAGGACACAAGTTCGCCCTGCCACGACGTTTGGCGCGTTTCAGTGCCAACTACGTCACAGAAGCTCCAAAATTCTGAAACAATGGCTGAAGCGCCCCAGCCGACACAGTTAGTCAGGAGTTTTCATGGATATCGAGGTATTGCGCCGCGCACCCCTTTTCGCCACGCTCGACGACGAGGCGTTCCGTCTGCTGACGGACGAACTCACCGAGGTGGACCTCTCACGCGGAGCCTCGGTATTCCGGGAAGGTGACCAGGGCGACCAGCTCTACTTCATCGTTTCCGGCAAGGTCAAGCTCGGACGCACGTCCCCGGACGGCCGGGAGTCACTGCTCGCTATCCTCGGCCCGGGCGAGCTCTTCGGCGAAATGGCACTCTTCGATCCGAGCCCGCGCACCGCCACGGCAACGGCCGTCTCGGAGACGCGTCTGGCCGGGCTGAAGAACGAGAGCCTGAACGCCCTGCTGCGCACCCGCCCGGAGGTTTCCGCGCAGCTGCTGCAGGCCCTGGCCCGCCGCCTGCGCCGCACCAACGACTCCCTCTCCGACCTGGTCTTCTCCGACGTTCCCGGCCGCGTGGCCAAGGCGCTGCTGGACCTCGCGGACCGCTTCGGCCGTCCCGCGACCGACGGTGTCCTGGTGGCCCACGAACTGACCCAGGAAGAACTGGCCCAGCTGGTCGGGGCATCCCGCGAAACTGTCAACAAGGCACTCGCCGAGTTCGTGCAGCGCGGCTGGCTGCGCCTGGAGGCCCGCGCCGTCGTCATCCTCGACATGCAGCGCCTCCGCCAGCGCTCCCGCTAGACCTGTTTGGCAGCACCACGAAGGCCGGCCCGTGAAAACGGTGCCGGCCTTCGGTGGTTAAGCTTCCGCGCTCCCCCCGCGGCACATGCCCAGTCCTGGCGGCCACGAGTGGACACAATGCCATTATGTCCACTCGCCCGGACCAACGCTGGGCATGTCCAGCGGGGGTGGGGAGGGCTGCGGG
>NZ_MQTS01000066.1 GCF_020532825.1 Arthrobacter sp. SO3 | reverse complement strand
ACCAGGGCGGGCGCTACCGTGTTCCCGGAATCGTGCTACCAACTGTCCAGACTCGCGCTACCATCAAGCGCTACTCGCCACAGGTGAACTATGTGTAGGCATTGATTAGAAGCCGCCGGTCCAGGGCGTCACAGTACGCACGCCGTCAGCGCGGGGTCAGAGGCGAAGGGCACCGGCAGCAAAAGACAGCTTGCTTATGATGTAGTCTGCGCCTAAAGTCTACAGTGTAGACAACCTGCCTGGACGGCCTTCCTCGGCACCCAGATATCCGTCCCGGCAGCGCACTTTCCCCGGACCCGCGGTGACGCGGGCCGCAATCCTGCTTTTATGCCGCGTGCACGGCGTCGAAGCCGAGCTGCTGCAGCCACGCGGCGGCACACCATGCACCGCGATGAAACGAGCCAGCCATGGCAACTTCACAGAACATGTTGATCCCTACCCCGCGCGGACCCATCAGCGCCGGGCTGTTCCGGCTTCTCGCCGGCAGCCCCGGAGACGACGCCGGGGCCCACGACGCCCTGCGGGACCTGGTTGGGGCGCAGCTGCCGCTGATCGATGACATCATCGACGACGGCGACGTGCAGCTGACGCTGTTCTGCCTGTACGAGCTGCATTACGGAGGCCTGGACGGGGTGACCGACCGCTGGGAATGGCACCCCGGCCTGATCGCTCTCCGGCAACTGCTGGAGGAGCCGTTCGAGCGGGCGCTGCGCGATGCGGCCCTCCTGTCCGCCGGTCCGGGCCTGCCCGTTTCTGCCGCCGGCCTGGACCGTGACGCCGTGGCGGACATTCTGTTCGGACTCGCGGCCCAGGATAGTGGACCGGGCATGTCCCGCCACGTGGCGAAGAAGGCAACCTTGGACCAGCTCCGGGAATTCCTGATCCACAAATCGATCTACCAGCTCAAGGAAGCCGACCCGCACACCTGGGCGATCCCGAGGCTCAAGGGGCGGGCCAAAGCTGCGCTGGTGGAGATCCAGGCGGACGAGTACGGCGGCGGCCGCCCGGACCGCATGCACAGCGCCCTCTTCGCCCGGACCATGCGCGGGCTGGGGCTTGACGACCGCTACGGCGCCTATGTCGACGCCGTCCCGCCCGTCTCCCTCGCCTCGGTCAACATGATGTCCCTCTTCGGCCTGAACCGCAGACTCCGCGGAGCCATTGCAGGGCACCTGGCGATCTATGAGATGACGTCCTCCCGGCCGAACCAGCTGTACGGAAACGGGTTTCGACGCCTCGGATTCGAGGCCGATGTGACCGGGTACTTCGACGAGCATGTCGAGGCGGACGCCGTCCACGAACAGATCGCCGGCAGGGATCTCGCTGGCGGTCTCGTGGAGTCCGAACCCGAGCTCTTCGCGGACGTCCTGTTCGGCGCGACGGCGGTCATGGCCATCGACGCCCGCCTCACATCGCACATCATGGGGGCCTGGGACAACGACGGCTCCTCGCTGCACCAGGCCGTGTCCGCCGCTGCGGTCTGACCCCAACCCTCGCCGCGGTCACCCTAACCCCCGCCGCGGTCACCCTAACCCCCGCCATACGAACCCTCACAGTGAGCATTAATGAACCAGAACCCGCATGAATCCTCCAACGAGAACTCCATCGTTGTCTGCCCCGACGGACCGATCCTGGTGCGCGGCGACTTCCAGATTGTCACGCCCTCCGGGGAAGCAGTGCCACGGCAGCGCAAAACGGTCGCCCTGTGCCGCTGCGGCGCCTCCGCGATCAAGCCCTACTGCGACGGCACCCACAAGTTGATCGGCTTCCGGACCGAAATCCCCGGCGGGCCCGGGAAGTAAGGAAGTCCCCGGCGCGCGCTGCCCGGCCGTCAGGCAGATAATTCGGTGCGTGCAGCGGAATTCTCATGGCGGCGCTTCGGCCGCCCCCCTGAAAGCGCCGATCGCGTAGACAGCGACGTCGGTGCTGGTGTCGGGCGGAAAAATCAGTTCCGTCATGGTGACCTCGCCGCCCTGGGCGAAGACTTCCACGGAGCAGCGGGTCCACGTAGACGGTGGGGTCGTAGGACCCTTCCGTTGCCCGGACGGGGGCGCTGTCGATGGACGGGAGGGATTTGTGGAAATCTGTGTTTCCGGATTCCCGGCGGTCCACGATCAGGGGTCCTTCCGTCGCCGCGTACGACCAGCCCGAATTCCGTGGCTGTTCCCGGGGCGAGGGTGATATCGATGCGCTGGACGCTGCCCGCGGCACCTTCTAAGGTTTGGGTGCCGTCGGCGATATCAGTGTCCGTAAGGTTGAACGCTTGGCTTGCCTCCGGAAGTGCAGCGAGGTTTCCGGTGGCCTTTTGGATCAGGCGGGGTCGGTCCGTCGAAGTCTCCGACGAAGTACTGTCCGGCGGAGCCCTGAGCCCCGGAACCGTAGCGAATTATTGCTGGGAGGCTGCACCGCAGTGGCTCGGGATCAATGCCACGGCGGCCCACTGGGCAGCTTCATCGCAGCAGCCCTGGATCCTGCTCCGGGATTCCGGGGTATGTGTGCCGGAGGCATCGGTACGGATCGCCCGCCTAGCGCTGGTAGATCTCCCGACGGTGGCCCATGGCGACGACCAGGACGATGAGCTGTGCGTCGCGGATCTCGTAGATGATCCGGTAGTCGCCGGTGCGGACGCGCCAGTCGCCGCTGCTGCCGGAGAGCTTCTTGGCGCCGGGTGGCCGCGGTGTTTCGGCGAGGAGTTCGATTGCGGCCTGGATGCGTCGGCGGCCGTCGGGAGGGAGCTTGCGCAGCTGTCGGACGGCGGCCGGCGCAACCTGTACGGCATGACTCACACGAGGCCCAGTTCCGCCTTGACTTCATCCCAGGGGACAGGGCCTTCGCCGGTGTCGATCATTTCGGTCCGCGCTGCGTTGGCCGCCCGGAGATCATCCAGATCTTCGGCCGCCTCGATTAGTTTGGCAAGATCCTCGGCGTCGATCAATGCTGCGACTCGACGTCCGCGACGCAGGAGATACACAGGTTCATGGTTCACCCGGGCAGTATCGACTGCCTCGGAGAGCCGGCTTCGCGCGTCAGTGACAGACATCTCGCTCATGACCAAATTTTAACCCTACAGCGCCGCAATGTACATAACCGCAGTAAGCGCGACGATGCCCGGCCGCCGCCGGTCCGCCGATATGAAGCAGATGGCCGCCATGAGGGGTCTCATAGCGGCCATCTGTGGCGAACGGATGCCCGGAAATCCGGGCCCCACTGGAAGTGCCTGGCCTCCGCAGCCTCCGCGGCCTCCGCGGCTCCGCGGCTCCGCTGCCCGGCCTCCTACGGTGCAGGCGGCGCCGTGGCCGTCGAAGCGGCCGACGTCGGTCCGGGAGCCGGTGAGGTGGCCGTTCCTCCGGATTCCGTGGGCTGGGCTCCCGCGGGCGCAGTAGCCGTGGAAGTGGCGGCGGGGGCGGTCCCGCCGGGCGCCGGCGCGGTCCCGGGAGCGCCCGCAGTCGCCCCCGGTGTGGCGCCCGGAGCCCCCGGCGTGGCCGAAGGGCTCGCGCCCGGGCTCGCACTCGTGCTGGCCCCCGGCGAACTCCCCGATGTGGCAGGAGCCGTGCCGGACGCGACACCCGGCGTGGCGCTGGGGTCACTCTTGATGACCTCCATGATCTGGACCTTGAAGGCGTCCAGGCGCCCCTGAATCTCCGAGAGCGGCACGTTTTGCAGGTTCCGGCCGTACTCCGCGATCTGCTGCCAGAGCTCGTTGAGCCGGGTCATGCCGTCGGCGCTCAGCGGCCCGTCCAGGGTGAGGACCAGCTGGCTGGCCAGGGCGTAGGTCAGGCACCGCACGCAGTTGTAGTTCGCGGCGGCCGAGAGGTTCTCCGGGACGATCACGTCGGTCTGGCCCACGATCAGCACCACCTGGAAGCCCACCGCGACGGCGGCGCAGTCCGCGCAGCTGGCGAACGCGTAGGCCTCGTTGCGGGTGGTGACGTCCGCGCCGTCGTCGGCCCAGACCAGCGCGAAGGCGACGTCGTAGACGACGGATCCGTCCGTGGTGTTGACGGCGAGCGACTGGTTGCCGTCCTCCCCGGGCGCGGCCGGCTGGTCGAAGGGGAACACCCACGACGGCGCCGCCGGCGTTCCGGAAGCGCCGGCATCACGCGGCACCAGGACCATGCTCAGCTGCGGGTCCTCCCGGGTGGGCTTGTCCTTGCCCGCGGGCCAGAGCGCCACGGTCCGGCCGGCGCGGCCCTCCCGCATGCCGGCGGCGGAACCGGCCGGGAAAATCGCGGTGGTGGCGTCGGCCAGGGTGCCGCGCTCGTAGGGCTGGACGGGCCGGTAGCTCTCGGCGCCGGGCCACCACGCCCAGGCGAGTCCGGCCACCACGGCGGCGATCGCGGCAAGAGCGGTCCCGCGCTGGAGTGCGCGGCCGCGGGTCTTCCGCCACAGCCCGGTGACCAGTTGCCGGCCCAGCCGGAACAGGATGTAGAAGATCCCCAGGACGGGAAGCGCGACGGCGGCGATCGCCAGGATCCGCACGGCGGCATCGACGGGGTCCCCGCCGGCGAGGCTGTGGTTGAACATGGCGTACTGCTTCTGCCCGCTGTCCCACGCGGTGCCGAGCACCCGCGGCAGCGACAGGACCATCATGACCATGCTGAAGAGCAGCAGTGGAACGGTGATGAGGACCCAGGCCGTAACCACGGCGCGGGCCCACGGCTTGAGGACCTGCGCCTCCGGTTGCTTCCGGCGCCACGGCAGGAGGCTCAGCAGGGTGGGTTTGATCCGCTGGAACAGGTCCGGAACCCCAGTCGCGTCGGCGAGGATGTGGTAGCCGTCGAAGCGGACCAGCGGCATGAGCTGCCGGACCATCTGCAGCACCTGGGTTACGACGACGAGCAGCAGCGCGTCGAAGCCGGTGGCCCACCAGAGGCCCATGATGGCGACGGCGACGATCGCGTTGAAGTAGAGGCCGCCGAGGTCGGTCCGGATGCGGCCGGCCCGGCCCAGCCGGTAGGAATCGGTGACGTCGGTGAAGAACGCGGGCCAGATCAGGTACAGGCCGGTGCCCATCGCCCCCGGGGTGGCCCCGCCGCGGCGTGCGCCGGCAGCGTGCCCGAACTCGTGGAACCCGGCGGAAAGCACGGTCACGGCCAGGATCAGCAGCACCAGGCCGGGGTTGGCGAAAGCCTCATGCGTGGCGGACGCCAGGCCCTTCACCATGAACACCCACCAGCAGGCGGCGAGGAAGGCCGCGGTCACGAGGATCACGACCAGCGGGTTGAAGAGCGCGGCGAAGGGGGCGGTGATCCGGCGGGTGCTCTCCGGGTCGGTGACGGTGTAGCGGAACTTCATCCCGAGCAGCGGGTCGGCCTTGCGGACCTCGGGCTGGGAGCCGTCGGCCAGCTGCAGCAGTCCCAGGGGCAGCAGCTGGGAGTCGATGAGTGTCCGGACATTGTCGGCGCTGACCAGCCTGCCGAATCCGGCGCTGGCGTGGCTGGCGATTTCCTCGGCGCCTCGGGTGCCGTCGACCGCCTCGAGGATTATGTACAGCAGCCGGGTGAGCTGCAGGGTCTGGCCGTCGGCGCGGCGGACCAGCGAGGGCGCCTCGCGGTAGCCGGAGCCCTGGGTCTCGCCGAGGAGCTGGACGCCGTCGGCCCGGACCGGAACCGGCAGGGTGCCGGCGGCGGCAACAGGTGCAGACACAGTCGGCGGGGAGGAAACCGGTGCAGAAGAGTCCGGCGCAGAGGAGGCCGGCGGGCCGTCCGCGAGGGACGGCCCGCCGTGCGGTGTGCTCATCCGGGGAACTACTGCCGGAGGTCGGACTGCTGGTCGGCGGTAGCCGTGGCTTCGCCCGCAATGTTTTGGTTGATGATGGCGTCCTGCTGCGAGACGGCGAAGGCGTTGCTGTCGATTGAGCCGATGTTGGCGGCGACGGCGGCGTCGATCGGGGCGGCGACGTTGGCGTTGGCGGCCACGGCACCGTTGATCGGGGCCGCGATGTCGGCGGCGGCGTCCAGGTTCACGTTCACGTTCAGCAGGTTGGAGTTGAGGGCGCCGGGGACGTCGGTCGGCAGGGCGTTTTCCTCGGCCGTGACGGCGGTGGTGCCGGTGTCGGAGCCGTCGGTGCTGCCCGAGTCCTGCTGGAGCGTGCTGTCCTGGGTGGAGTCGGCGTTGGCATCGGCGTCGATGCCCTGGTTGATGATGACGCCCTGGTCGGAGAGCGCCTGGGCGTCCGAACCGAAGGACAGGATGTTGGCCGAGGCTGCTGCGTCGATCGGGGCGGCAACGTTGGCGTTGGCCGCGACGGCGAGGTCAATCGGTGCCGCCGCGTTGAGGCCGAGGTCCAGGTCCGCGTTGAGGTCCAGGACGGAGGCCACTTCCTTGGCCGGCAGCGCGGTGCCCGCCTCCGCCATCAGTTCGGCGTCACTCAGCGGGGTCATTTCCTGTTCAATGCTCACGAAAAACTCCAGTTCCGGCACGGCTTCTGCTGCCCCCAGTGAGCAGTTTCCAGACCGATGTGCCTAATGCGAGTCAATAGTAAGCATGGTTAGCATTTATCCGGTAGGCGACTCCCGGGATTACCCGCCCGGAGCCCCGGCCCGCGCCGCCCCCCAAATCTCCGCCACATCCATTCCGCGCCCGATTGGGCGAGTAATTCCGCTGCGGTAAATGTCCTGCGACGCGGAATACGGCTCCGCGCTGCGGTCATTCCGGCGCGCTCGGTATTTTGCGCGTCGCCAGGCCGGATCCGCGTCTCCGGGCCGGATCCGCGTCGCCCGCCCGGAACCGCAGCGCTCAGCCGGCGTAGGGGTCGGCAATGCCGATGTACTGCGTGGTGGTGTATTCCGCAATGCCTTCCGCGCCGCCCTCGCGGCCCAGTCCGGAGTGCTTGACGCCGCCGAACGGAGCGGCGGCGTTGGAGATGACGCCGGAGTTGAAGCCCACCATGCCGAATTCGATCTGTTCGGCCACCCGCAGCAGCCGGTTGAAGTCGCGGCTGTACAGGTAGGAGGCCAGGCCGTATTCGGTGGCGTTGGCCAGGGCGATGGCGTCCTGCTCGGTGGCGAAGGTGGTGACCGGGGCGACGGGGCCGAAGATTTCCTGGCGGAGGATCGCGGCGTCGTTGGGCACGTTGGCGAGCACCGTGGGCGGGTAGAAGTAGCCGGGGCCCGAATCGGGTTCGCCGCCGGTGACTGCGGTGGCACCGGCGTCGACGGCGTCGCTCACCAGGGCGTGCACGTCAGCACGGGCGCCGGCGTCGATCAGCGGTCCCACCTGGCTGCCGGGGTCGGTGCCCCGGCCAACGGTCAGGGCGCCCATGGCCGCGGCGAACTTCTGCGTGAATTCAGCAGCCACGGATTCCTGGACCAGGAAGCGGTTCGCCGCGGTGCAGGCCTCGCCCATGTTCCGCATCTTGGCGGCCATGGCGCCGTCGACGGCCTTGTCCAGGTCCGCGTCCTCGAAGACGATGAAGGGCGCGTTCCCGCCGAGCTCCATGGAGGTGCGCAGCACGTTGGCGGCGGCGTCGGCCATCAGGCGCTTGCCCACCGGGGTGGAGCCGGTGAAGGAGACCTTGCGCAGCCGCGCGTCGGCCAGCAGCGGCCCGGAGATGCCGGAAGCGCTGGCGGAAGCTACGACGTTGAGCACCCCGGCGGGCAGGCCGGCGTCGAGCATGGTCTGCGCGAAGAGCTGAGCGGTCAGCGGGGTCAGCCGGGCAGGCTTGAGCACCATGGTGCAGCCGGCGGCGACGGCCGGGGCCACCTTGCGGGTGGCCATGGCCAGCGGGAAGTTCCATGGCGTGATCAGCAGGCACGGGCCCACCGGCTTTTTCTGCACCAGGATCCTGTTCTTGCCCTCCGGGCTGGGGAGGTAGCGGCCGTAGTTGCGGACCGCCTCTTCGGAGAACCAGCGCAGGAATTCGGCGCCGTAGGTGACTTCGCCGCGGGCCTCGGCCAGCGGTTTGCCCATTTCCAGGGTCATCAGCAGGGCGAAGTCCCCGGCCCGGGCCGTCACCAGGTCGAAGGCCCGGCGCAGGATCTCGGCCCGTTCCCGCGGCGCGGTGCGGGCCCAGGACGCCTGCACCGCGTCGGCGGCGTCGAGCGCGGCGAGGGCGTCGGCGCTCGTGGCGGACGCCAGGGTGGCGAGGACGGCGCCCGTGGACGGGTCGTGGACGTCAAAGGTGCCGCCGTCGGACGCGTCGCGCCACTGCCCGCCGATCAGCAGGCCCTTCGGGACGGAGCCAAGGAGCTCGGCCTCACGCATGCGCGTGACGGCGGGCGGACCTGCGAGGGAAGTAGTCATGGAGTCTTTTCCTAAGAATGTGGATGACGGTGATGGCCCGTCAGGGAAATGACGGGCCATCACCGTGCTTCGATTGATCAGCCCGATGGGCCCCAGCCTGGGTCAGGCCGTGCGGTTCCTGATGAAGCCGGCGATGTCGGCGACTGTTTGTTCGCCGCGCCGGATCCGCCCGGCGGAGGTGAGCAGTCCGTGGGCGTATCCGGTGAGGTGCTGGTACTGGACCTCGGTTCCGGCCCGGGCCAGGGCCGCGGCGTAGTCCGCCCCCTCGTCAACCAGCGGATCGTTGTCCACCGTGATGACGTAGGCCGGCGCAAGCCCGGCAGGGAGCTGGGCCAGGGCGGGGCTGATGTCCGGCCGCGCCCGGTCGATCCCCTCGGGCAGGTAGTGGTCCGCGAACCAGGCGATGGTGTCCGCAACCAGGGGGAAGCCTTCGGTGACCCGGCTGTAGGACGGGGCAGACATCGTCAGGTCGACCATCGGGTAGATGAGGACCTGCGCCGCGATCGGCCACGGATAGGCGCTTTCCGCGTTTTCGATGGCCAGGACCGCGGCCAGCTGCCCGCCTGCACTGTCACCGACCAGGACGGCCTTGGTTACGTCCAGGCCATGGACCGGACCGGCGCTGAACAGCCAGTCCAGCGCCGCACGGCTGTCCTCGATTGCCGCGGGGTAGGGGTGCTCCGGGGCGAGCCGGTAGTCCACCGCCACGACCGGCAGGCCCGTGAGGGCAGCCAGGCGCCGGCACAGCCCGTCATGGGTGGAGAGGCTTCCCATGACCCAGCCGCCGCCGTGGAGGAACAGCACGACGGCGGTCGGCCCCGTCTGGGTGCGCGGCTCGTAGACCCGCACCCCGAAGTCCTGCACCCCGAAATCCGAAACCGAGAATAGCGGATCGCCGCTGAGACCGTTGGCGGCACAGCCGCGCTCGTACATGCCACGCACCTCGTCCACGGGGTAGGTGTGGAACGGGCGTCCACCGGAGGCCCGGAACCGTTCCAGAACGTCTGCCGCGTCCTCGGCTACGGGCCTTCCGCTGAACAGATCCTGGCTGGTCACTTACCCGAACCGGTCGCGGCCAGCTGGAGGTAGTCCTCGAGCTGGAGGTCCTGGGTGTGGGCGCGGTACTCGTTGACGGTGCCGGACCAGTTGTTGATGACGCGGCCGTCCTCGTTCTTGTACCAGGAGGAGCACTCGGAGGAGAAGGCGGACTTGTCCAGCTCTTCCTGGACGTGGGCGTTGAAATCGTCCAGCACGCCGCGGTGAACTTCCAGCACCCTCGTCGGGTCGGCGGCGATGTACTCCACGGCCTGCGCGATGTAGCGGTGCTGGGCTTCGAGCATTGACACCACGGAGTTGTGGTTCAGGTTGGTGTTCGGCCCGTAGACCATAAAGAGGTTGGGGAAGCTGTCGACGGTGATGCCGAGGTAGGCCTCCGGGGCGTTGCCCCACCGCTCATCCAGGAGCAGTCCGTCGCGTCCGGCGACGCGCATGGAGCCTTGGAACGCGTGGCTCTTGAACCCGGTGGCGTAAACGATCACGTCGAATTCGTGCTCGACGCCGTCTGCCGTGCGGATGCCGCGGGGCGTGTATTCGGTGATCTTCTCGGTCACGAGGTCCACGTTGTCGCGGGTCAGGGCGGGGTAAAAATCATCGCTGCGGAGGATGCGCTTGCAGCCGAAGTCGTAGTCGGGGGTGAGCTTGGCCCGCAGGGCCGGGTCCGCCACCTGGTTCTCGAGGTGCTGGCGGGCCTGCTGGACACCTTCCTCGGATGCTGCGCTGTGGCGGCGGGTGCGTTCGAATCCGGCTTCGCGGAGCTCATGGATCTCCTGGCGCTTCGTGCGGTAAAGCTCGGGGTCCGCGAGGAACGCCGCGGTCTCCTCGGCCGTGAAGACGTACTGGTCGCGGGGGAGGATGTAGTTGGCCGAGCGCTGGAACACCGTCAGGTTCGCGGCGATCTTGGCGACCTCGGGCACGTACTGGACGGCGGTGGCCGCGGAGCCGATGGATGCGACGCGCTTGCCGGTCAGATCCAGGTCGTGGCGCCAGGAGGAGGAGTGGAACACCTCTCCCTCGAAGGACTCAAGGCCCGGGATGTCCGGGATGTTGGGCACATTGAGCTGGCCCCAGGCTCCCACGACGGAACGTGTCAGGAACTGCGAGCCGTCTGCGGTGTGCACGGTCCAGAGGCTGCGGTCCTGGTCCCATTCGGTGGCGGTGATGTTCTGGCCGAAGCGGATGTGCTTGGCCAGGCCGAATTCCTCCACCAGGGAACGCAGGTAACCCTGGAGTTCCTCCTGGCCGGCGAACAGCCGGGAAACCTTCAGGTTGAGGAAATAGCTGTAGCAGTACACCAGGGCCTGGGTGTCGCAGGCGGCGCCCGGGTAGGTGTTCTCGCGCCAGACACCTCCGACGTCGGTGCCGCGCTCAAGGATCAGGAAGTCCTCGACGCCTTCCTGCACGAACTGGGCTCCCTGGCCCAGGCCTCCGAAGCCGGCGCCGATGACGATGGAACTGTAAATGTGGTCGTTAGACATGGTGTTCTCTCCTCAGGGAAAGTCTGGTGGTTTAGGAAAAGGTGATGATTTGGCGCAGCGCGTGGCCGCCGTCGAGGGTGTCCATGGCCCGGTTGATCTCCTCGAGCGGGATGGTGTCCGAGACAAGGCCTTCCACGGCCAGTTGCCCGGAGCGCCACAGCTCCTCGTAGATCGGGATGTCGTGTTCCGGAACGGCTGAGCCGAGGTAGCTGCCGACGATGGTCCGGGCCTCGGCCGTCAGGGCGAGCGGGTCGATGGAGGCGGGCTGTCCGGGGGCCGGCAGCCCGACCGTCACGGTGATGCCGCCGGGCGCGGTCAGGGCGATGGCAGCTTCCAGCGCGCGGGGGTGTCCGGCGGCTTCAATGACGGCGTCGAACTTCTCACCGCTTTCCAGCGCTGCCGCGGAGGTCATGGCGGCACTAGCGCCGAGATTCATGGCGGCGTCGAGCTTGGCTGGCATCGTGTCAATGCCGACCACGTAGTCGACTCCGGCGGCCTTGGCGGTGATGAGTGCGGCCATGCCGACGCCGCCGAGCCCGACAATGGCCACCCGGGCGGAAGGTCCGGGCTTGGCGACGTTGAGAATAGCGCCGCCGCCGGTGAGCAGGGCACAGCCCAGCAGCGCAGCGATGTGTGCCGGCACGTCCGCGCCGACGGGCACCACGGAACGGCGGGAGACCACGGCGTGCGTGGCGAATGCGGAGACGCCGAGGTGGTGGTGCACAGGCTCGCCGTCCCGGGAGAGTCGCCGGCTGCCACCGAGCAGCGTGCCTTCCGCGTTGGAGGCGCTGCCCTGCGCGCACGGGGTCTTGCCGTTCGACTGGCATCCGGTGCACTCCCCACAGCGCGGGAGGAAGGTCATTACGACCCGCTGGTCCAGAGCAATGTCAGTGACGCCCGCACCCAGTTCCTCGACGATTCCGGCGGCCTCGTGGCCGAGCAGCATCGGAACGGGCCGGGGCCGGTTTCCGTTCACCACCGACAGGTCCGAGTGGCAGACCCCGGCGGCCTCGATGCGGACAAGGATCTCGCCCTGGCCGGGAGCTTCCAGTTCAAGTTCGGCCACCCGGATGGGAAGGCTGTCCTGGTAGGGCCGGTCCGCCCCGATGGTTTCCAGCACGGCGCCGCGGATGGTCCTGGTGCGGCCGGCGGTCTTCGTGGCTGGCTTTGTGTCTTCGATCGTCACGATCGTCCTCTCCATGATGCAGTGAAGCTGTGCATTGAGAGTAGGCAACGTGACAACGCCCGTCACGGTGCAGAATGTCGTGACTTGGCCCTTTCTTTGTACGATCCGTCAAAAATCGTGCCGGCAAGGAAGTTCGCGGAAAAGCTTCTATTCTTTGGGTGGCGCCTGGGTGCGGCCCCTGAGAGCCAGCCAGAGTTGGGCTGCGACGTCGGGGTCGTCCAGGTCAACCCCCAAGAGTTCCTTGGCCTGGGCAATCCGGTACCGCACCGAGTTCCGGTGTACGCCAATTTCGCGCCCGGCGGCCTCCCATTGCCCGCGGTGGGCCAGGTATGCGCGGACGGTCTCGAGGAGGTGGCCCGGGTGCGCCACCAGCGTGTCCACCCATTCGTCGGCCGGGAGATCGAGTCCGTGACCGACGCGGATGAACTGTCCGGGAGGGGCGGAGGCCGCAATCTCGGCGACCTGGGCCCGGATTTCGTGCAGGCGCCGGAGCGGCATCGGCCCGCCCCACGCGCCGCGGGCACCCTTGGGCAGCTTCGGGGAGGGGCTGGATGCTCCCTGGAGCACGAACATCACACCGGAACGTTCGAGCACGAGTCCATCCGGGTGAGGCTGCGTTGCCAGCTCTTCCAGGTCCGGAAGCACCACGACGAATGCTGTCTCGGGCAGCGGAGCGGAGTCCATCTGGGTGGCAAGGAGGCGCGCGGCATCATCGTGTCCCTCCAGGACGAGCGCGGCGAGCATCCCCTCGGCGCGGCGCCGTTCAGCCGCCGCGCGGCGTTGTCCTGCCGCCCTTGCGGCAAGGAGCGTGGATGCGGTCAGGAACAGGTGGCGTTCCGCAGCACCCAGTTGCCCGCTCCGGCCCAGCGCCAGGTAGCCGGACATCGCCGGACCGTCGGATACCGGATAGAGGGAAGCGGTGCCGGATGCGAGTTGGATATTGCCCGTCGCCCCTCGGCGGGCGGTCCGCAGCCTGGCGGATTCGCGGGCCAGTTCCGCCAGCAGCCCGGTTGGCAGTTTGCCGCCGCTGGCCGAAGCCGACGACGGACTCCCGTCACCCTCCGGCAGGTAGGCAACCCAGGTGCGGAGGGCGCGGGAGAGCTCGCGGACGATCTCGGGCTCCGCATCCGCTTCCGCGGCGGCGCGCGTCAGTGCCACCTGCAGACCCAGGAGGGCAGTTAGTTCGGCCTCGCCGCCTTGCCTGACCAGCTCCCAGTAGGCCCGCGATACGGCCAGGAAAGGGGATTCCCGCGGAACCGTCAGCAGGGGAAGGCCCAGTTCCACACAAGCCGCCCGCAACTCGTCCGGCACCATGGCGTGGCCTGAACCCAGGCCCAGACCCAGGGCCGCCACGCCGCCGTCGACCAGCCGCTGCACGTAATTCCGGGCTGCCTCCGCCCTGCCATCACCGTCGAGGCCGCCGAGCTGCAGCCCCACGGTCAGCAGCAGCTCCCCGCCGTAAAGGAACACGGTGGGGTCCTCAAGCTCGGACACATGGACGCCCGTCAGCTCAACGCGGGGGAGCGGAACCGGCCAGTAGGGCACCAGGTCGGGCTTTGCAGCCTCGACCAGCCGAGCGAGGGTGATCATGCCTAAAGCATAAGGTACAAGCCTTTGTACAATCCGGCTTCTGCGCGCTTTCAGCAGGACGAATCATCCAAAGACAGCAGGCCCCGCCGTCCTTATCGTGGGAGCCAAACCACGAAGCCCAACCCACGAGGAGGACCCATGACGGTCACACCAGAACTCGCCCCCAGCCGCGCCACTGACCCGGCCAGCGTCACAGCAACAGCCCGCCGCCTGCTCACCGAGCTCCCCGGCCCGCGCTCCCGCGAACTGGAAGCCGAACGCCGGAAGCACGTCACCGACGCCTTCGGCATCACCATGCCGGTGTTCATCGACCACGCGCAGGACGCGCTGCTGGTGGACGTTGACGGGAACCACCTGATCGACTTCGCCTCGGGCATCGCGGTGACCAGCGTCGGCGCGGCCAACCCGAAGGTGGCCAAGCGCGCCGCCGCGCAGCTCGAGCGTTTCACGCACACCTGCTTTATGGTCACCGAATACGCGTCCTTCGTCGAGGTCTGCCGCTGGCTGAACGAGCACACCCCCGGCGACTTCGAGAAGCGGACCGCGCTGTTCACCACCGGTGCCGAGGCCGTGGAAAACGCGGTCAAGGTCGCACGGGCCGCAACCCGGCGCCCGAACATCCTCGTCTTCGACGAGGCCTACCACGGGCGCACCCAGCTCACCATGGCCATGACGGCCAAGGAGAACCCGTACCGGCTCAACTTCGGCCCCTTCCCGGGTTCGGTTTTCCGCGGCCCGACGGCGCCCGCGCACACCTCCCCGAACGGACCCGGCGAAGCACTCGGAAAGATCGAGGAACTCCTGGCACAGCACGGTCCGGAGACCTTCGCGGCGATGGTCATCGAGCCGATCCAGGGCGAAGGCGGATTCATCGTCCAGGCCCCCGGATTCCTCACCGGTCTGCGCGAGATCGCCACGCGCCACGGCATCGTCCTGGTCATCGACGAGATCCAGTCCGGCATGGGCCGCACCGGGAAGCTGTTCGCATCCGAGCACGAAGGCATCGCCGGTGACATCACGTTGACGGCGAAGGCCCTCGGCGCCGGTCTGCCGCTCTCGGCCGCCACCGGGCGGGCCGAGCTCATGAACGCCGTTCACACCGGCGGCCTCGGCGGAACCTACGCCGGAAACCCGGTGGCCTGCGAGGCCGCCCTCGCGGTCTTCGAACTCCTCGAAGACGGCGCGCTGCTGGAAAATGCCGCCCGCATCGAGGCCGCCGTCCGCCGCCGCTTTGAGCCTCTTGTGGCTCTCGACGGCGTCGCCGACGTCCGCGGCCGGGGCGCCATGATGGCCGTCGAGTTCCGCGACAGCTCAGGGCCCCGCGGGGACCTCGCCAGCGCCGCCGCCAAGGCTGCCAACGCCCACGGCGTCCTCACCCTCACCTGCGGTACCAACGGCAATGTGATCCGCCTGCTGCCCCCGCTGGTCATCGGGGCCGACGTCCTGGACGAGGGCCTCGCCGTGCTGGAGGCATCCATCCGCTGTGTCCTCTCATGAGTGATCCGGCTCCCATGGGAGGTTCCGGAACGCGGCCCGTCCGGGGCCGGCCATGACCTCGGAACCGGGATCCGGCGCTCCCCTCGCGGGAATCCTCGTCGCGGACTTTTCCCGCGTGCTCGCCGGGCCGCTGGCGACCATGACGCTGGCAGATCTCGGCGCCCGCGTCATCAAGGTCGAACGGCCGGGGACCGGGGACGACACCCGCCGGTGGGACCCGCCGTCGTCGAAAACGGGGGCCACCTACTTCGAGAGCGTCAACCGGAACAAGGAATCCATCACCCTGGACCTGGCCGACCCCGCGGACCTGGAGCTTGCCCGGGAACTGGCGCGCCGCGCCGACGTCCTGGTGGAGAACTTCAAGCCGGGCGGTCTCGACGGGCTCGGGCTCGGGTATGAGTCGCTGGCCGGGGAGAACCCGGGACTCGTGTACGCCTCGATCTCAGGCTTCGGCTCCGCCGGCGGCCGGGATCTCCCCGGGTACGACTTCATCGTCCAGGCCCTCGGCGGGCTCATGAGCATCACGGGCTCCCCGGACGGCGACGCCTACAAGGCGGGGGTCGCACTGGTGGATGTCCTGACCGCGAAAGATGCCACCATCGGCATCCTCGCTGCCCTGGCCGAGCGTGCCTCCTCGGGGCGGGGCCGCCGGATCGAGGTCAACCTGCTCTCCAGCCTCCAGGGCGCACTCGCCAACCAGGGGCAGGCGTATCTGGGCGCCGGTGTGGTGCCCAAACGGATGGGCAACGACCACCCCTCCATCGTGCCCTACCAGCTGCTGCCCACGGCCGACGCACCCCTGGCGGTCGCCGTGGGCAACGACGCGCAATTTGCCCGGCTCTGCGAGGCGATCGGGGCGCCGGAGCTTGCCGCGGACCCGCGCTTCGCCACCAACTCGGACCGGGTCCGGCACCGGCGCGAGCTCATCCCGCTGCTGGAATCCGGGCTGGCCGGGGCAGGGGCGGAGGCATGGCAGGACACCCTGGTGGCCGTCGGGGTGCCCGCCGGGCGGGTGGCCAGCATCGGGGAGGGCATCGCTTACGCGGAGTCCCTGGGCCTGGCGCCCACCATCGAAATGCACGACGCCGGCGGCTCAGTCATCGGACGCCAAATCCGCCACCCCATCACCTGGACACCGCCCCTGCCACCGCGGACCCACGCGCCGCCCGCCCTCGGGGAGCACACCGGGGGCGTAGTGGAGTGGCTGCGGGGCCCGCAAAGCAAGTCTTCCCCCTGACCCTCCAAGCCCGCGTTCCCCAGACGGTCCCGTTTCCTCAGCCGTTCCTACTTCACCCAGCCGTTCCTACTTCACCCAGCCGTCAGCCCCGGAAGGACAACACCATGAGCCTTGCCCCCAGTTCAGCCGACCTCGAGGCAGCCGCTGCCGTGGACCCCTCGGACCTGATCTCCTTCGACTCCCTCCTCAGCGCCGGGGAGCTCGCCCTGCGCGATCGCGTCCGGACCTTCGTCCGGGAGGAAATCAAGCCGAACATCGCCCACTGGTATGACCAGGCCAGGTTCCCGATCGAAATCGTGCCGGAAATGGCCAAACTCGGCCTGCTCGGCATGCATCTCAAGGGCTACGGCTGCGCCGGCGGAACCGCCGTCGAGTACGGCCTTGCCGCCGCCGAACTGGAAGCCGGCGACTCCGGCATCCGCACCTTCGTCTCGGTCCAGGGATCCCTCGCCATGTCCGCCATCGCCAAGCACGGCTCCGAGGAGCAAAAGCAGGAGTGGCTCCCGCGGATGGCGGCGGGCGAGGCAATCGGGTGCTTTGGCCTTACCGAGCCCACCGCCGGGTCAGACCCGTCAGCCATGACCACCTTCGCCCGCCGGGACGGCCGTGACTGGGTCCTGAACGGCACCAAGCGGTGGATCGGACTCGCCAACGTCGCCCAGGTGGCCGTGATCTGGGCCCAGACGGACCACGGCGTGCGGGGCTTCGTTGTGCCCACCGGCACTCCCGGCTTCACCGCCACCCCGATCGAGCAGAAACTCTCGATGCGCGCCTCGATCCAGTGTGAAATCTCGCTGGAGAACGTGCGCCTCCCCGGTGACGCGGTCCTGCCCGACGCTACCGGGCTCAAGGGCCCGTTCTCGTGTCTGAACGAGGCACGCTACGGCATTGCCTGGGGAACGATGGGGGCGGCACGCGACGCCTTCGAGGATGCGCTCGCCTACTCCAAGGAGCGGCTGCAGTTCGGCCGCCCGCTCGCCGGGTACCAGCTCACCCAGCAGAAGCTTGTGAACATGGCTCTGGAGATCAACAAGGGATTTCTGCTGGCCCTGCACCTGGGCCGGCTCAAAGACGCCGGGAGACTGCAGCCCCACCAGATCAGCGTGGGCAAGCTCAACAACTGCCGCGAGGCGATCGAAATCTGCCGCGAGGCCCGGACCATCCTTGGCGGCAACGGCATCACCCTCGATTACTCACCGCTGCGCCACGCCAACAACCTGGAGTCAGTGCGCACCTACGAAGGCACCGACGAGGTCCACACCCTCATCCTGGGCCAGAAGCTGACGGGCGTGGGGGCCTTCCGCTGAGGCCGCGCCTCGCTGAGTGCCGCGGCGGGGGGCCGTGGCGGGGTTCCCGCGGGGCTGCCGCGGCCGCCGGTAGACTGCAAACTGTCGAACGTCGTTCGTTTGACTGCTTGACGGTTTGAAGTCTTGGGGGATTCTTTCTGTGGGTTTTTTACAGCTGGCCGCCGCAGCCGCGGCCACCACATTCGTGCTGTTCGGGGTTCCGGCCACGTCCGCTGATGAAGGCACGGTGATCAGCGTCGGCGGGCCACCTGTCGGTGTCGCGGCCGGCCCGGACGGCACCGTCTATGTGACCCGTTGCGAGTGGGGAGGCGGGATATTCGTCCTTCCTCCGGGAGCCACAGCTCCCGCGCGCACCATCCGTACCAGCGACTTTCCGTCCTCTGTGGCATCAGCCCCTGACGGAACCCTGTACGTGGTGCAGCGCAACGGTTCGGGTGAGTCGGAGATCGGTGTCCTTCCCGGAGCAGGCAACGAAGTGGCCAGGACCATCCCCGTCTCCCGGGGCGAGCACCGGCTGGCCGCCGGCGCAGACGGCTCTGTGTTTGTGACCAACCCGAATGAGGGAACGGTCTCGGTCATCCTCCCGAATGCCGTGTCCATTGGCCGCACTGTCCAGGCCGGCTCCGGCCCCCTCGGGGTGGCAGTAACGAAGGACGGCACGGCGTACGTCACCAACGAATACGGCGGCACCGTCTCAGTCATCCCCGCAGGTTCCGGCAGCGCGTCCCGGACGATCGACGTCGGACGCTCGTCGAATCCGCACGGAATTGCGTCCGGCCCTGACGGCACCGTGTATGTGTCCAACGTTCTGACCAATGAAGTCGTGGTCATCGAACCGGGGACGGCGGCAGTGGCGCGGCGGATACCTGTCGGCCGCTCCCCGCAGGAAGTCTCAGCGGGCCCGGATGGCTCCGTGTACGTCACCAACAGTGTGGACCGCACCGTCTCCGTCATCGGGCCGGGAGACACCGCCGTCGCAAGGACCATCCCTGTGGGCAAGGAGCCCGGACGTCTTGCAGTGACGGGGGACGGTGCCGTCTACGTGGCAAATCGTGCAGGTAATTCCGTTTCGGTACTCTTCGCGGCAGCAGCCCCTGTGGGCGTGGTGTCTGCCGAACCTGGCGCCGGATCTGCGGCCGCCCAGGCCAACTCCGACGGCACCGGAAGCAGTTTCCTAATTGTGGGTGGAGCCGCCGTCGTTCTTGCTGTCCTCGTGGGTATCGGATTTTTGCGCCGCCGGTCGAGGCTGTTCGGGTGATACGAGCTGGCGGTCGCTGTTGCTTCGAACCAGGGTTCTGCGTTTCATGGCTTTGCCATCCTTGTGGTGGGTGCGACTGACGGGTCGAATATCCGGCCGCCTGTGAGTTGGCGCTGCCGGCTTCCGCAGCGGACCATGAGGGCGGGATCGAGCTCCTGGACGAGTTTCCAAATGGCCTGTGTGCCTCCAAGCGAGGGCATGATGTCGCCCTGCTGCAGGTAGCGGAACGGCTCCGGGTCGCCGTCCGGACGCCACCAGCCGCTGGCGGGTGCATGGTGGCCGGTGGTGGCGGTGACTGCCGGCTGGTGCGGACGTTTTGACTTCAGTGGCATGGGGCTTCTTCTTTCAGTCCTGCGGCCCGGGTAGCAGAGAGCCGAAGTGGTTTATGGGTGGGGAACAGACCGTCCACTGAGCGTAGGCACCCCTGTGACACCCGTCACCGTGCAGAACGTCAAGACTTTCGTCTTTGTTTGTACGCGTCCGCCTTGCAACCTGTGCGTGGGGCGCAGGATGTTGCGCCAAGACCCGAACCGAAAGATACAGTGGCGCTATGGATGACAGGCCACACCTTTGCGTGCAGATCCCGCCACCAAGCCGCGGGACCGGGCTGTGACGTCAGACCTGGCGCCGCAGCCCTCCTCCCGGGGAGCCCGGGCTGCGGTTTTTGCCCAGCTGTCCGGCGCCGGCCGTTCGGAGCAGGTGGCCCAGCGGCTCATTGATGCGATCCTGCTGGGCGTCCTGACGCCGGGGGACCGCCTGCCCAGCGAAGCGGAACTGGCACAGCGGTTCGGCGTGGCCCTGGTGACGGCCCGGGAAGCGCTCAGCGCCATGCGGGATGCCGGATTGGTGGAAACCCGGCGCGGCCGCGAGGGGGGCAGCTTCGTTCTCCCCGTGTCCCGGACCCCGGAAGCGCTGCTCTGGGCCCGGCTGCGTGGCATGGCCCGGGTCGATATCGAAGACAGTGCCGTCTACTTCGGGGTGCTAAGCGCCGGCTGCACCGAACGGGCCGCGGAGCTGGCCTCGGATGAGGAATCGGCCCGCCTGCGGTTGTGGCTGGAGAATGCCGACTTTGCCACGGTGAGCGACGCGGCCCGGAACGCGGGTGGTTTCTATCTGGAAATAGCCGTCATCAGCCAGTCGCCGCGACTTGTCCGTGAACAGATCCGCCTGCAGGCCGAGTTTGGTTCCCTGTTGTGGCTCGGAGTGGCCGACGAGGCTCTGCGCCGGAACATTTTCGGGCAGAACGTGCAGATCGCGGAAGCAATTTCCGCGCATGACCCGGAGCGGGCCCGCGCGCTGGTGCGGGCCCAGCTGAGCGAACTGTCGGGTTGGTTGTTGGCAGCAAAGGAAAGAATTGAGCAATGAGAGCATGGCCATGCGCATAACTGACAACGGGCCGGACGCCGAACGCGGCAGGGAGTGCGCGGCCGCCATCGGCGAACTGTTCAGCGGAGTCTTCGCCATGTTGGACGGCTGGCGCGCAGCGGTCGAGGCGTCCGGGGCAGGCACCACAACCGCCCGCATCGACTCGCTGGTGTACTCCCTGGTGGAGCCGGAACTGACCGCGGCTGATCCGCTGGTGATCGGGGCAGGCTTCATCGCAGCCCCGGAAAATGACACCAGCCAGGCGCTGCACTTCGCCTGGTGGCTTGGCCCGCTCACGGACAACCCCCTGCTGGGCACCACCACGAAGCCCAGCCGGCTGGACCTGGCATCGCGCGAATACGCGGAATACCTGCGGGACTTCCGGGCCTTCGAGTGGTATCAGGTTCCCCAGGCCACCAGGGCCGGCCACATCACCGGCCCCTATGTGGACCACCTGTGCACCTGCGACTACATCCTGACCCTCACCGCGCCGGTAGGTGCCGGCGGGTCCATGCGGGGAGTCGTGGGCGCGGACATCCTGGTCCGGCGGTTGGAGCCGGAAGTGCTGCCGCTGCTCCGCGCCACGGACACGGCCATCGCCCTGGTCAGCGGCAGCGGCCGGGTCATTTTGTCGGTGTCCCCCACCCTGCGGGTGGGCTCCATCGTGTCCGATGCCAGCGCCGAGGACCGCGGATGGGATGCCGTCCAGTGCCCCGGCACGGAGCTGAAACTCCTCCTGGGAGAAGACATTTAAATTAAACATCCCATTCCAGATGAATCAGGTGTAGTCTCACTTAGGCGCTGTGAACCGCGTCACAAAGCGGACCGCAAGTGCGCTGACCTGATTGATGTCTTTTGGAAGGGAAACCCATGAGTGTGCGCGAGTTACACAACTTCGTCGACGGCCGGTATGTCGAATCTTCCTCTGCGGAAAGGCTGGACATTATCAATCCGGCCACCGAAGAGGTCATCGCCAGAACCCCCGTTTCAAATGCGGCGGACGTAGCCGCGGCATACGCTGCCGCCTCGGCCGCGTTCGAAACCTGGGGCGAGACCACGCCGGCGGAGCGCCAGCGGGCGCTGCTCAGCATCGCCGCCGCGGTGGAGACCCGCGCCGAGGACCTCGCCGACCTGGAATGCGCCGACACCGGCAAGCCCCGCGGGGGGATCGTCTCGGACGAAATCGATGTCCTGGTGGACCAGATCCGCTTCTTTGCCGGTGCCGCCCGGAACCTGGAGGGACGGGCTACGGCCGAGTACCTGGCGGACCACAGTTCCTCCATCCGCCGTGAACCCATCGGCGTGATCGGCCAGGTGGCGCCATGGAACTACCCGCTGATGATGGCCACCTGGAAGGTCATCCCGGCGCTGGCCGCCGGCAACACCGTGGTCCTCAAACCCTCGGATTCCACCCCCAGTTCCACCCTGCTGTTTGCCGAACTGGCCAGCGAATTCCTCCCCACCGGCGCCTTCAACGTGGTCCTGGGTGACCGGAACACCGGCCGGGCACTGGTGGCGGACAAGGTTCCGGGCATGGTGTCCATCACCGGATCGGTCCGGGCCGGCATGGAGGTGGCCGGAGCCGCTGCCGCCGATCTCAAGCGGGTCCACCTTGAACTTGGCGGCAAGGCCCCCGTCATCGTCTTCAGCGACGCGGACATCACGGCGGCCGTCGAAGGTATTGTCCCGGCGTCGTTCTATAACGCCGGCCAGGATTGCACGGCGGCGACGCGCCTGCTGGTGCACGAGAGCATCCACGACGAGTTCGTGGCCGCCTTCACCGCCGAGGTTCAGAAGAATGCCAGGACCGGCGCCCCGGACGAGGAAGGCGTCCTCTTCGGAGCGCTCAGCAGCGCCGAACACCTCAAGCGGGTCGCCGGGTTCGTCAAGCGCCTGCCCGATCACGCCGTCGTCGAAACCGGCGGCAAACGGCACGGTACCGTGGGCTACTTCCACGAAGCCACGGTGGTCTCCGGCCTGAACCAGGACGACGAACTGGTGCAGGAAGAAGTCTTCGGACCGATCGTGACCGTGCAGAAGTTCTCCACCGACGCCCAGGCGCTGCAGATGGCCAACGACGTGGACTACGGCCTGGCGTCCTCCGTTTGGACCCAGAACCACACCCGCGCCATGCAGTTCGCCAAGAAACTGGACTTCGGCTGCGTCTGGATCAACACCCACATTCCGCTGGTCGCCGAGATGCCGCACGGCGGCTTCAAACAATCCGGCTACGGCAAGGATCTCTCCATGTACGGCCTGGAGGACTACACCCGGATCAAGCACGTCATGAGCTACATCGGTCCTGACAGCCGTGGGTAACGCACAGACCCCGGCGGTGCCCCCGGGTAGGAACATCGGCGACGGCGAACACCTCGCTGTCCTGGGGTATCAGGACACCTTCGAACGGTCCATGTCCCTGTGGGCCAACTTCGCCCTCGGATTCACCTACCTTTCACCGCTGGTGGGCGTGTACTCGTTGTTCGCGATCGCTATGTCCACTGGCGGACCGCCGTCGGTGTTCTGGATCCTCATTGTCGGCGCCGGGCAGTTGCTGGTGGCCCTGGTGTTCGGCGAGGTCGTCTCGCAGTACCCCATCCACGGCGGCATCTATCCCTGGACCCGGAGGCTGTGGGGCCGGCGGTACGCCTGGATGGCCGCCTGGATCTACATCTGGGCCATGATCGTCACCATCACCTCCGTCGCGCAGTTCGGCAGCGGATTCCTGGCAAGCCTCTTCAACTTCGAGCTGACGCGGGAGGCCACGCTGTGGCTCTCCGTCATTCTGCTGCTTGTAGCGCTGGCCCTGAACTTCACCGGAACCAGGACCCTTGGCCGGGTAGCCCGGATCGGTCTTGCTGCGGAACTGGTGGGCGTGATCGCCGTCGGCCTGTACCTGCTGATCTTCCAGCGCAAGCACGGATTCGGCATCTTCTTCGACTCCATGGGAGTCCAGGGCGACCAGCCCTACGCCGCTGCTTTTATGGGTGCCGCCCTGGCGGGCCTGTTCCTGTTCTACGGGTTCGAGGCGTGTGGTGACGTTGCCGAGGAAGTCAGCGACGCCGCCCGCCGCATTCCCCGGGCCATGCTGATGACCATCCTGGTGGGGGGCGTCTCGGCGTTGTTCTCCTTCTGCGGATATGTGATGGCGGCACCGAACCTGCAGGAAATCGTCAACGGCGACGACGCGGACCCCATCCCCGCCATCCTGGAAGCGACGCTGGGGCCGATCGGCGCCAAGTTCTTCCTGGTCATTGCGCTCACCGCGTTCCTGTCCTGCGTCCTGAGCCTCCAGGCGGCGGCCAGCCGGCTCATCTTTTCCTTCGCCCGGGATGGAATGATGCCCGGACACCGGTGGTTGTCCCAGGTCTCCGGAACGGCCAAGGTCCCCACCAACGCGCTGATCGTGGCATGCAGTATCCCGCTGGCGCTGTGCGTCATCATCTATCTGGGCCCGGACGGACTCCTGACCCAGGTCACCTCCTTTGCGGTACTGGGCATCTACGTCGCGTTCCAGTCCGTGGTCCTGGCAGCCCTGCGGCAGCGGATGAAGGGCTGGCGCCCGGCCGGGCCGTTCAGCCTCGGCGCCGCCGGCTTCGCCATCAACGTGGCCGCCCTGGCCTACGGCGTCTTCGCCATGCTCCTGCTGGCACTGCCCGGCAGCACCGGTGATTTCCTGGCCGACTGGACCGTCCTGATCGGTCTGGCCATCGTCAGCGGCACCGGCCTGCTCTACCTGCTCCTTGCCCGCCCCGATGCTAAATCAACCGCCCCCAGCGGTGACGCCGTAGAGGTTGCCGCGCTGTTGCGGGAACACCGGGGCACCACCGCACCCGCGGATGTCGAATCCCCGTTGAGGAAGTGAAATCCATGGCACCCAAAAAATCACTCAAGCGTTCCCTGGGAATGTGGGCCATTGTGGGCCTGGGCCTGGGCTACATGACCCCCACGGTGGTCTTTGACACGTTCGGCATTGTCTCCACGGAAACCGGCGGGCTGGTCCCGATGGCGTACCTGGTGGCCACCGTGGTGATGTTCTTCACCGCACTCAGTTACGGGAAAATGGTGGCGGTCTTCCCAGCCGCCGGGTCGGCGTACACCTACACCCGCGAGACCATGCACCCAGGGCTCGGCTTCGTGGTGGGCTGGGCTGCGTTGCTGGATTACCTGCTGCTGCCGGTAGTCAACGCGCTACTGATCCGCATCTACATGGAGGCGCTGTTTCCCGATGTTCCGGGCTGGATCTGGGTGGTGCTGTACGTCGCCCTGATCACCGGCATCAACCTGCGCAGCATGACCTCAACGTCCAAGGTCACCTCCACGCTGGTGGTCTTCGAGATCGCACTGATTGTCGCGTTCGTTGCCCTGGCCGCCATCCAGCTGTCCAACGGCATGGGACAGGGCACCATCTTCTCCACCGCGCCGCTGTTCAACGACGGCATCAAGGCTGCGGCGATCCTCACCGGAGCGACCGTGGTGTGCTTCTCCTTCATCGGCTTCGACGCCATCACCATGTATAGCGAGGAGGCCAAGGACCCAAAGACCATGCCGCGGGCCATCCTGCTCACCCTGGGGATCGGCGGCGGCATCTTCTTCCTGGCGGCCTGGTTTGGCCAGTCCGTGTTCCCCACGGTGGACCAATTCCTGGTCACCGATGACACCCTGCCGGAAATGGCGCTCTACGTGGGCGGGCAGGTCTTCCAGCTGCTGTTCCTGGCCGGAGCGTTCGCGGCCACCATCGCTTCCGGCCTCTCCTCCCACGCCAGCGTGTCCCGCCTGCTCTTCGTGATGGGACGCAACGGCGTGCTGCGCCCCGCCAAACTCTTCGCCTACGTCCACCCGACATTCCGGACACCTGTTTTCACCGTGGGACTGGTGGGTGTGGTCTCGCTGCTGGCGATCACGCCGTCGCTGGAGTTGGTGGCGTCCATGATCAACTTCGGCGCACTGATCGCCTTCACGTTCGTAAACCTCTCCGTCATTGCCTACTTCGTGGTCCGCAAGAAGCGGTACCGCACCCCCAGGGACGTATTCCGCTATCTGGTGCTGCCCTTGATCGGAGCGGGCATGACCGGAGTGTTGTGGGCCTTTCTGCATCCGGAAGCGCTCACCTTCGGCCTGATCTGGACCGGGGCCGGCGTGGTGTACCTCGCGGTACTCACCAAGGGCTTCCGCCTGAAGGTCGCGGACTTTGTGCTTGAAGAGGAGACGGCGGACGTTGAGGTCAGCGGGGACGTTGAGGTCAGCGCGGATGTCGACGACGGCGATCGCCCCACCAGCGGAGTTCCGGTCCTGACCGGCGCCGCGCCCACCCACGTCCATAACAAGGAATGAACAGGACCATGAAAATCGAGGAAACAGTGAACATTCTTGACCGCGACGTCGTCATCATCGGCGGCGGCGTCACGGGGCTGACAGCCGCCCGTGACCTAAAGGCCGCCGGCCTGACCGTCGCCGTCCTGGAAGCCCGCGACCGTGTAGGCGGCCGGACCTGGACGGACACCATCGACGGCGCCGTGCTGGAGATCGGCGGCCAGTGGATTTCCCCGGACCAGGACGCGCTGACGTCCATCCTGGACGAGCTCGGACTAGAAACCTTCAGCCGGTACCGCGAGGGAAAATCCGTGTACGTGTCTCCGAAAGGCGAACGGACCGAGTACGCCGGGGACATGTTCCCGGTTCCGGAGCAGACCGGGCGGGAGATCCAGCGCCTGATCGACATCCTGGACGAGCTCGCGGCCGCCGTCGGCGCCGCCGAGCCGTGGGCCCACCCCAGAGCCCGGGAACTGGACACCATCTCCCTGCACCACTGGCTGCGCCAGCATTCCACGGACGAGGAAGCCTGTGCCAACATCGGCCACTTCCTGGCCGGCGGCATGCTGACCAAGCCGGCCCACTCCTTCTCCGCCCTGCAGGCCATCCTGATGGCTGCGTCCGCCGGCTCGTTCTCCAATCTGGTTGACGAGGACCTGCTGCTGGACAAGCGGGTGGTCGGCGGCATGCAGCGACTCTCCGAAACGATCGCCGCAGAACTGGGCGACGGCGTCGTCCTCGGCTCTCCGGTCCGCACCCTGCACTGGGGGCAGGGTGAGGACGGCACCGGCGTGACCGCCGTGTCAAAGAAAGCGACCGTCCGGGCGAAGTACGCCATCATGGCCGTTCCGCCCAACCTGTATTCCCGGGTTACCTTCGATCCGCCGCTGCCGCGCCGGCAGCACCAGATGCACCAACACCAGTCCCTGGGCCTGGTCATCAAGGTCCATGCCGTTTATGACGCACCGTTCTGGCGGGACGAAGGACTGTCCGGCACCTGCTTCAGCCCGGACCTGATGGTGCAGGAAATTTACGACAACACCAACCACGAGGACCCCCGCGGGACACTGGTCGCCTTCGTGCCGGACGAGAAAGCAGACGCCATGTTCGCGCTTGGGGCTGACGAGCGGCGCCAGGTGATCCTGGAAGACTTCGCAAAGTCGCTGGGGCCGAAGGCGCTGGAACCGGTGGTGTACTACGAATCGGACTGGGGATCGGAGGAGTGGACCCGCGGCGCCTATGCCTCCAGCTATGACCTGGGCGGCCTGCACCGTTACGGTGCGGACCAGCTCACTCCCGTGGGACCGATCTACTGGGCTTCCTCCGACCTGGCGGCCGCCGGCTACCAGCACGTGGACGGGGCCGTGCGGATGGGCCGCGGCACCGCGGCGAAGATCGCGGCCCGCGCCAGGGAGTCCGCGCCGGCATACGCCGCGAGCTGACGGACTGGTGTTCATGGCAGGCCGTGAACACCAGCAAAGAGCCCTGCGGGTCCGGCAGTGAAAACTGCCGGACCCGCAGGGTCTTAAGGCCCTACAGGTCTAGTGCGTGAGGGCAGGATCCAGCTCTTCATCGGCCCGGTCAATGGCCGCTTCGGAACTGATCAGGCGCGGCGGTGAGAGTTTGTAGGCTCCGTAGTACACGCCCGCTGCCAACACCATGGTGATCAAGGGGGTGAGCTGGGACACCACCGGCCACGCCGTCTGTTCGGTGAGCGCAATTCCCACGGCTGAAGCAAACACCCAGGCGACTGCTCCGGGGCTGATCGCCTTGAGATTGGCCGGCCTGATATCAGGGACTTGATCCTGTGCTTTCCAGTTCAGGCCAATGAATACCAGTGCGATGGCGACCCATGCAGTGACAAAGACACCCTGCCAGGCCAGGGCTTTGAGTAGATAACTCAAAACGTCCGTGAGCATCAGCAGGAAGGCCAGGGCGCCGGTCACGATAACCCAGACAAAGCGGGGCAGGTCCAGCCTGAACACCCGGCTGGCAAACGCCGAGAGGTTTTCTGATGCGAGGTAGTAGTTTGCCGTGTTGATGCGGGTCTGTGAAATGAGGATGACAAGCAGGCCGACAAACCCCAGCGAGGAGATAAACGCCTGGACCACTCCGGTTTCCGAGGCTTCAATTCGCCATGCACTCATGATGTAGATGCCAACCAGGCCGTTCAGCCCGAACGTGAAAGCGTAGAAGACCCAGCCGAATGTCACGGTTCCAAGGAACTTTTCGTCCTGTTTGCGTCCCATCCGGGCGTAGTCGAAGGTGTACATCATCATGATGTAGACGCCCATGTAAATGAGGTAGGAAGTTAGCCAGCCCGGCAGCGCCGACGAGACGGCGGCCTGGCCAATCCAGTCCGTGGGTACGCCCCTGATAAGGGTGGCCGCGACGACCACGGCAATCAGACCGGCAACATAAAGCGGGAGCAGGACACCGTTGAGTTTGTCCAGCCAGTTCTGCACGCCGCCCAGGGCCAGGGGAATAGCGTAGATCACCACCACGGCATACCAAACGAGGATGCTCCCACCGAAGAACTCGTGGAACGCGACGGCGATGATGGATCCTTCGAACACCGCATAGTAGATGGCAGTTGCCGCGAAAATGAGGGAAGCCAGGGCGGACCCGACCAACCCGAAAAGCGTGCGGGAGAAGAGGCTCACCGTGAGCCCTGTCCGCGCTGCGTAGCGCGACAGAACTTTGTTGATGGCACCGTAAGTGACAACGGTTAGCGCCATTCCAATCAGGGTGTTCACAACGCCGACTGCTCCTGCTGAAGCCACCGCGACGTAGATCCAGAACATGGCGGAAAATACCGCCCACCAGGCCATCGTGAGGGACAATCTTCCGGCACGCATACTGGCTGGTAGGACGTAGTTTGAGTACGACATTTTCGCACCTTTCACAGCAGTTGAAGTAGCTAGGAGGGTGAGGCTTAGCCTCGGGACGCTCGAGGAGCAACGCCTGGCTCGGGCATGCGGGGTTCGAGCCGGGGTTCGCTTCCTGAAAACTGGGTACTTCCCCCACCGTGGTCACGGATCTGTCGCGATTGCAGGGCAATGAGGTGCTGGTCCCGCCGACGCGATCAGCGTCGGCGGGACCGGTTGGTCAGAATGCGCTTAGTGCCAATGGGACGAGGAGCGCTTCTCCATGCTCTTGCGGAACTCTGAGGTGGTCTCCGGGAACAGTTCCCCGGTGCCCCAGTCCAGGATCACGCCGTGGCGGCGGATCACGTCGAGCATGCTCACTTCTCCGGAGCGGTACTTCGCCGCCACGACGACCGGATCGGCGGTCAGCCACCCGGGTCGGTCGGCGCGGATCTGCTGGCGCAGAACGGTGCTGGCGGCGGAGTCGATCTCGAACTGGTCCAGTTCGCGGTCGATTTCGCGGATGATGATGCCGTAGTCCTTCGCCGCCCGTTCGATCGACACGTACTCGTCGATGACATCTTCGAGGACTTCGTCGAAGGGGCGTTCCAGGGGATCGCCGTATCCGCCGCCACCAGCGGACGGGCGTGTGAACGAGTCCCCGGACTGCAACGGAACCGCTGAGAAGTTGGAACCGAGGAACTTTTCCTGATCGGTGCCCTTGTTCATCCAGACACCGTGTGGGATGGACGGCAGGCCGCCTTCGATGCCCCACGTGATCGAGCGTGCTCGGTCGCAGCAGTAGCTCATCACGGTCTTCGTCGCGTCGACCAGGGTGCCGCCCTTTTCGATGCCGAGGCCGCCGCGGAACCTGCCGGGGCCGCCGGAATCGGTGGCGATCTGGTGCACGGTGGTCAGGACGGGGGAGAGCCGCTCCTGGCCTTCGATGGGCTGGACCGCCAGGCCGGGGCCGAAGACAGGGGCAGTGGCGCTGGCACCGTCCTTGGAGGCCCGGCCACCCCAGCCACCAGCCATCCAGTCGTACCACATGAAGTACGGGTTATTGTCGGTGCGGCCGTCACGGCCACCCACCAGGAGGTACTCGAGGTTGAACGCACATGCCATGGCCCGCTCGGGCATGATCTGGGACCACAGCTCGAAGATCCCGTTCATCAGCTTTTCGTAGGGACCGGAGCAGAACCCGGTGACCGCGTAGGGCCATCCGGCATTGACGACGGTGCCTTCCGGCCCGATTTCCGCTTCGACGGCGGCGTAAAAGCCGGAGTTCAGCGGAACGTCCGGGAAGAACGTCTTGGTGCCGGCGTAGATGGCCGAGTGGGTGGTGCCGTAACCGGAGTTAAGGAAGGTTTCCACGGCGGGTGCGGAACCGGTCAGGTCGTAGTGGATTCCCTTGCCATCCAAGGTCAGCTTGATCTTGATGGGCACCAGACCCTCACCCTTGCCGGGATCGAAGTCGATGTAGTCGGTCGTTTCCCACTCTCCCTGTGGCAGGTGCTCAAGCCGGCGTCTCACGATTCTTTCGACGTAGTCCTGTGTTTCCTGCATCGCCGAGACAACCGTTGCTTTTGAATACTTGGCCACAAGACGGTGGATTTCACGCTCGCACACGGCGGTCGCTTCTGACTGTGCGTGGAGGTCTCCCATCGCCTGGCGAGGTGCCCGAGTGTTGGAGACCAGGAGTTGGGCGACGTCGTGAAGGAATACACCCTTGCTCCAGATCCGCACGGGAGTGATCCGCAGGCCTTCGCCGAAATGCTCCTTGGCGTTGACATCGAATGAACCCGGGACGTTCCCTCCGATGTCAGCCCAGTGGCCCTTGTTCTGGGCGAAGGCAATCACCTCACCGGCGGAGAAGATCGGCCGGATGAAGCTGACGTCGTTGAAGTGCGTGCCGCCCCGGTAGGGGTCGTTGATGGCGAAGACGTCGCCGGGGTGAATGTCTTTTCCGAATTCTTCTATGACCGCCTTGCACTGGAAGTGCAAGGTACCCACGTGGACGGCAATGTCACCGCTGCCCTGCATGACCGTGTTTCCGTTGGCGTCACAGAGTGCGGAGGAGAAGTCACGGGAATAGATGACGAACGAGTAGCAAGTCCGGAGAATCTGTTCGCTCATCAGGTCGACGCTGGTGACGAAGGCATTCTTCAGCACCTCGAACGTTACGGGGTCAAGGCCTGATGCCTGCCGTGCGTCGGTATGGGCGACATGGAGATCTGGCATGGTGATCACGTCGGTCATGATTAGGCTTCCTGCTCGTCTTGGAACTCTGTGAGGTGGATCCGGATGTTTAGCCACTCGTCGATCTCAGCGGTGGTCCGCGGGGGCAGGACCGTCGTGGAGTCAAGCTGGTCGATGATCGCGGGACCCTCGAACCTCGCGCCGGCGCCGAGCTTGGTGCGGTCGTAGACGGGCGTTTCGACCCAGCCGTCCTTGCCGAAGTACACCGGCCGAACCGAATCGGGCTCGCCAGGCCCGGAGACCCGTTCCGTCGACGGAGCGAAGGAGGGTTTGGGCGTCTTACCGACGGCGGACAGCTGCAGCTGGTAGATTTCCACGGGCTGATCATCCTGGCGGAACGCGAATTCGCGCTCGTGCTGCTGGTGGAAGCTCTGGATGGCTTCCTCCAGAGCACCGTCGCCGGTTCCCATATTCACGGCCAGCGAGCGCCACTGCCCCTGATAGCGCATGGAGATGATCCGCTGCAGGATCGAATTCTCCTCGGAAACGCCTTCGTGGCGGAGCCGGGCAGTGGCCTCCGTTTCCAGGGCCTTGTATTTGCTCTCCAGGTTTTCCGCGTCGGCGTCTGCGGCAACGGCCGAGTACATGGCGGACAGGTCGTGCCTGATGTCCACCAGCAGGCAGCCCAGTGCTGACGTGACGCCGGGGTTGGGCGGTACGACGACGGTGGGAATGTTCAGTTCCCTGGCCACCTCCGCGCCGTGCAGGGCGCCAGCGCCACCGAAGGCGATCAACGCAAAGTCGCGGGGATCATAGCCACGGCGGATGGAGATCAGGCGGACGGCGTCCGCCATGTTGGCGTTTGCGACTTGGAGGATGGCGTGGGCGGCCTCCGCTTCACTCATGTGCAGCGGTTCAGCGATGGCACGCTTGATCACGGCCTGCGAGAGTCCGCGGTCCAGCGTCTTTGCGCCGCCGGCCAAGGTGGATCCGAGCCTGTTAAGGACCACGTTGGCGTCGCAGTTGGTCGGGTCGTCGCCGCCCATGTTGTAGCAGGCGGGCCCCGGGTCGGCACCCGCGGACTGCGGGCCATTTCGAAGCGAACCGGCAATGTCAATGTGGGCAATCGAGCCGCCGCCGGCACCGATGGTGAGAACCTCGATGCTCGGGAAGACGATGGGGTGGCCGTATTCAACCTGCCATTCTTTGGTAATACGGAGCTCACCGTCGGAGACCAGGGCAATATCGGTAGACGTGCCGCCCATGTCCAGGCTCACGGCGTTCTCGAAGCCACACTGCTGGGCGATGTGCTTCGCCGCGATGGCGCCGGCTGCGATGCCCGACGCTGCGAGGCGCACCGGGTAGCGCTTGACCATTCGCGGGGTCATGGAACCGCCGCCGGAGTGCAGGAGCAGCAGGTCGCCGTCGTAACCGCCGGATTCGAGCTCATCGGCGAGGCGGCTGACGTAGCCGGATACCAGGGGTCCCAGCACGGCGTTGGCGACGGCGGTGTTGAAGCGGTCGTGCTCGAAGATTTCGGGCAGGATCTCGGCAGAGGTGGAGACGGTGGCTTCCGGAAGTTCCTCCTCCAGGATTTTCCGCATCCGGATTTCGTGCTCGGCGTTGGCGTAGGAGTTTATGAAGCAGACGGCGATGGTTGTGACGCCGCGCTTACGGAGTACCGCGGCCAGACGGCGGGCCTCGTCTTCGTCCAGGGGAGCGACGATGTTGCCGGCGTAGTCGATCCGCTCGGTCACCTCGAACCTGTCACGGCGGCGGATGTAGGGACCTGTTACGTCGTTGTAGGCGTCCCAAAGGTCGTCTTTCGTACCGTCCCGGATCTCGATGACATCCCTGAACCCCTTTGTAGTGACCATGGCTGCGGCGGGAAAGTTCCGGGTGATCAGGGCGTTCGTTGCTACGGTGGTTCCGTGTGAGAACAGTGACACGTCCGCCAGATTGATCTCGGCACGTTCCACCCCGCTCAGTATCGCCAACATGGGGTCAGCCGGTGTCGACGGGACCTTGGTGACCCGCATGCTTTGTGAATCTTCATCGAAAATGCAGACGTCAGTGAATGTGCCTCCGACGTCGACTGCGACTCTGAGATTGGACATCTAAGTTCCTCCAGGATGCTGATTGGGTACCAACAACCATCCGCTGTGACGTGAGTCTCTGTCACTGGCGAAACTAAAATATAGGGGAGAGTCCGTTGTGAGATTTCCAATCAGCTTCCACTCGGGCCTCCCGTCCCTTCAAGCCAGGAGGCCCGATGCCGGACAAGCCCCCCGTCACGCTTAATGACGTGGTATCAGAAGCTTCCCTAGGCTTGGCACCGGTTGTCCCAGGCAACCCAGCCGCAGTCATAACTGGAGCGCACACCAGTGACATCCACAATCCGGCGGCCTGGCTGGAGCCGAACACCGTTCTGCTGACCACCGGGTTGAGGTTTGTAAATGCAGAACGGGATGAACAGCTGGCTGTGAGACTCGTAGAAGATCTACGGAAGGCCCGGGTCGCAGCTCTGTTCTTCGGCGTCGGGGTCTACTTTGACCATGTGCCCGCAAAGCTGGTGTCGGCCTGCAAACAGGCCGGTTTCGCGTTGTATACCGTGGCGGCCGATGTTCCCTTCCACCGCATCGAGAACTTCATCAACAAGTCGCAGGCATCTCCCGACGCCTATCTGCAAAAGCGCGCACTTTGGCTAAGCAATGACTTGTTGCAGAGTATTTCTGCAGAGAACCCGGTCAAAGCCCTCATCGTCAGACTTGCCGCAGCATGCCGGGGTACAGCGGTGCTTTACGAAGATTCCGGGCGAATCGTCGAAGCCTCCGGCGACGGCCCGACTCACTTGATCTGGAAAGAGTTGCGTAACCGAAAGAACGAGTCTGACCCCATAGTGATTGGCCAGTGGGGAGTCATGGCGCGGCCACTGGTGCTTCGGGGCGATGGCTTCACCCTGGCGGTGGCCAGTAGAAACCACCGCGTTCTGACGGATCTCGGTGATGTGTTGCTGGAAACGACACAGCGGCTCCTGGCCGCAGTGTATGGGATCGTTCAGTTCTCAGATTCCAGAGAAAGGCACGAAAACACGCAGTTGCTCACCATGCTGCAAGACGGCGTGCCGGTTGCCCGCGAGTTCAGGCACTGGGAACGGATGCGCACATTCCGGTTCATACCCTATGCACCAATACGCGCCGTGGTAGCGGTAAATGTCGCCCAGCAGCCATTGGACCCTTCCTTTGCGGAGCGACTCCTGCGAGGAGCCGAAACCAGTGGCATGGGGCTCTTGCTGGCAGAGACCGGGCGAACGCCCGAAAACCCGCCGGGCTTTCATGCGGTGGTGTCGGACTCATCAGCACTGGGCGCTTGGCTGGACTTGACGGACAGGTCTGTTTTCGTCGGCCTGTCCGAACCCTATTCGGATCTTGCCAGGACGCCCGAGGCTTTCCGGGAAGCAGAAGCAGCAGCAGGAATTGCCCGCCGGCAGGTCCAAGCCGCAGCAGGCATCGCCTCCTCCGCAACGTATCAGGGGATCGTCCGGCTGGATGAAGTGGACCCCGCGACCTGGCTCCTTGCACGTCGGCAGTCGCCACAGGACAAGGACAAGCTAAACAGGTTTGTTGAAGCCCTTAGCGTCGACAGCGAACTGAAGCAGACGGTCATCTGCTACCTCGTGAACGACTTGGATGTCGCGAAGGTTGCCGGTGTGTTGTTCGTCCACCCGAACACTGTCCGGTACCGCCTGAAGAAGGCTGAAAACTTGGTAGGCGGGTCCCTCTCGAGCCCACGGATAATTGCCAATCTCTACCTCGCCTTTCACGACGAAATAGTGGCTTTGGGCCAGGCCAGTCACGAACCGCGCGGCTGAAATCTCGGTCACCCCACGTGGATGCGGGGGCGCCGGGCGGGATCCGTCTCGTTCTGCCGGATGATTTCCCGCACGACGGGAGGGGTGTCGCCGCGGCCCAGGAGAAGATAACGCATCAGGTGGGCGAGGGGGTTGCCTTCGGACCATTCGAAGTAAGAGTGCGGAATCACGCCGGTTGTGTCCCTGAGCGCCAGCAGAATCGCGGCGATGGCGTTCGGGGCCGCCGGGCTTTCCACCCGAAGCACACGGTGGCCATCGACATCGACGCCGTGCACGTCGAGGGTCCCGCCGAAGTTGGAAGGGTCGATGATGTCGATTTCGAGGAAAATGATGTCAGCGGTCCCGGGAACAGCGTTCTGGCCCCGCTGGTCCGTTTCCTTCTCAGCATATTCCTGGGCGTCCCCGGTCTGCCGGCGGTGGGCAATCAGGTTGAGCGCCCCGTCGTAGTCCAGTGAGTCGGCGATGAAGCGGCGGGCGGTGTCGTCGAACCTGATGAGGTCCGCGCGCAGTTCCGTGGTCCGCGCCACCCGGGAGACCAGCGAGATCGCGATGATGCCCAGGATGAAGAACGCCGAGATGGTGATTCCGTCGGGTTTCTCGATGACGTTCGCAGCCAGTGCGTAGAGCAGGATCAGTGAGAGCAGCACGAAGGCATAGCCGGCCCTGCGTTGGCCCCGGCGGAGGGCAGATATGGTGACGGCGATTGAGCCGGAGACCATCATGGCCAGGATGCCGGTGGCGTATGCGCCGGCCTGCGCGTTCACGTCAGCGTTGAAGCCGATGGTGATCAGGATGCTCACCGCGGTGTAGACGAGGACCACGGGGCGGACCGCCCGCCCCCATTCCGGGGCCATGCCGTAAGAAGGGAGGTAGCGCGGGACAATGTTGATCAGGCCGGCCATGGCCGATGCGCCGGCAAACCACAGGATCAAGATGCTGCTGACGTCATAGACCGTTCCGAAGGTGTTTCCGAGTTGCTCGTGTGCGAGGTAGGCCAGTGCCCGTCCGCTGGCCTCACCGCCTGGCTGGAATTTCTCGGCCGGTATCAGGACGGTGGTGACGAAGCTGCTGCCCAGAAGATAGACGCTCATGATTGCCGCGGCCGTGGTGAGCAGCCGGCGGGTGTTCCGCACCCGGGACGCGAGGCGCTCCTCGGGCGTCGTGCCTTTGGCGGCCACCAGCGGCATCATGCTGACACCCGTCTCGAATCCGGACAGGCCCAGGACCAACAGCGGAAACGCAATCAGGGCGGGCCCCAGGAGGTCCCCGATGCTGCCACGGGAAGAAAGATCCCCGGTCCAGGTGGCCATCGCGCCAGGGTTGTTGATGACCTCGATGATGCCGGCGACGATGACGACGGCGTTCAGGACCAGGAATACTGCCACCAGCGGGATGGCAACCACCACGGCTTCGCTGAATCCCAGGAGGAAAACGCCGCCCAGTATGAGCAACAGGACCACTGTGATGGGGACGGCCTGGCCGTGCAGGAATTCTGGGAGATAGGGATTCTCGAGCATGTGCACCGTGGCGTCTGCCGAGGAGAGGGTGATGGTGATGATCCAGGACGTGGCGACAAATCCGAGCAGCACCAGCACAAAGATCTTTCCCCGCCAGAAGGGCAGCAGGTTTTCAAGCATTGCCACCGACCCCTGGCCGTGCGGGCTCTCCTGGGCCACCCTCCGGTACATCGGCAGCATGCCCAGCAGAGTCAGAGCAACAATCAGGAGGGTCGCCAGCGGAGACAAGGCGCCCGCCGCGAGGGCTGCGATCGCCGGCAGGTAGGACAGCGTCGAGAAGTAGTCGACGCCGGTAAGGCACATGACCTTCCACCATGCCTGCGGATGGGAGTGGTCTTCCGGGGTCTCCGGCCCGATCACCGGCTGGACACGATGCTTCAGCAACCACCGCACCAGAGGGTTTCCGGTGTCGGTCTCCGGCCGGGACCGTCGCACCTCTGCCGGTATGGTTTGGTGGCCTGTAGCGCTCATCTGCGTCTCCTCATAACTCGCCGGGCGCAGCGTATTCAAAATGGCCGACACCTCGGCAATTGAACCTAATCCGCGGGCAGGCCTGAAATGACCGCTTCCCTGAATTCTTTACGCTTTCCTAACGCTGGCGGCTCACGTCGAACGCCAGGGCAGCAGCGGTCAGCCGCCACCGTTCTGGATGGCGGCGCCGTCGCCTCCATCAACTGTGGCCTCGGCAACGGTTTCTCTTTCGGGTGTCCGGGGCGTGCCATGGGGGTGTTCGTTCTTGTGGCGCGCTTCATCCAAGTGATGCTCCAGCTTTTCCTCCGCCTCACGCCGACGCTGCCCGACAGTGCGTAGCTGCTGCGTCGTCGGCACTGCATGGGCATGCTGGTGCGGCCCAAGGTCCTGCGCCGGCCCGTCGTGTTTCTCGCTCATATGAGCATCCTCCCATTGGAGTGTTTTCGCGGGAAGACCCGTCCGGGGCTGCGCGGTTCTCGATGGCGTCCGGCGAGTAGATTGTAAGCATCCGCTGTCGATTGACGGGCCCGCGGATCAGCGAGTCGAGTACGTTGGGCAGGGATTCGGATGAGCCGGCCGCACCGCATAGATACTCACCAGCACATCGTTCCGCCGGGGTATGCGCGTTGGATGCACCAGAAGGGCATCCGCCCCGGTGGCTTGGGCCTGCCGTCGTGGTCGGAGCGCTCGGCGTTGAAGTTCATGGACGGGAGCGACGTGCAGACGGGGATCCTGTCCCTGTCCACTCCCGGCGTCTACCTCGGGGACGCCCTCGAAGGGCGGCGACGGGCGCGGGAGGTCAATGAGTACACCGCAGAGGTGGTGGCCGGCCGGCCGGATCGATTCGGGTTCTTCGCGACACTTACCTTGCCGGACGTGGAAGGGGCCCTAACCGAGGCCGAGTACGCCTTGGACAGCCTGCATGCCGACGGCATCGTGCTGCTGGCCAACCATGACGGACGCTACCTTGGCGACCCGGACTTCGAGCCGCTGCTGGAGTTCCTGCACCGCCGCCGGGCCGTCGTGTTCATTCACCCTGGCGAACTTCCCGCTCCGGCGGTGCCGGGGATCCCCACCTTCGCCGCGGACTTCCTGCTCGATACCACCCGCGCCGCTATCAGCTTGATCCTGTCCGGAGCGGTGGAGAAGTACTCGGGAATCAAGTTCCTCCTGGCCCACGCGGGCGGCTTCGCGCCGTACATCGCCTTCAGGATCCTGCTCACGATGCTTAATAACAGGGACCTGGCCCTCAGCGCGCTGGCCGCGCTGACCGATGCGAAGCAATCCATCCTGCGGCGGTTTTACTACGACCTCGCCCTGTCCGCAAGCCCGACGACGCTGCCAACCTTGCTCGAGGTCGCTGACCCTCGCCGCATCACATACGGCACTGACTTCCCGTTCGCACCGTCGATGGCGATCGGGCTCCTGAACACGCAATACGAGAACTACCCGATGGAACCCTCCCTGCGCGCGGCGATCGACCGCGGCAATGCGGAGTCGCTCTTCCCGCGGCTGAAGCACAGCCAAGGCTAAAACGATCAGGAGCAGGCGGGACCCCGATCGCCTGAGTCAGGCACCGACCCTCGAAGCACGCGTCTTGCTCTAGGAGTCCCGGGCTGAGTTGGGCCCAGAGGGCGAAAGGGCCAGTCAGTCGTCGGCGGGCTCGGGTTCCCTGTCATCGACGACGTCGGTCCCCGCCGACCCCTGTTCCCCTGCCGCTGCTGCGATCTCTTCGGCCGGCACCCCGGCGGCCAGGGCAGCAGCAACCTGAGCGCCGCACGCGGCTTTTGCCTGGTCAAGGGCCCATTCAGCCGCCTCGACCTCGCCGACGCGGGTGATCACTGCCGCTAGCAGCGTCTCGTGTAAGGCCAGCAGGTCAGCGGCAGCCTTGTTGGACCCGGGCGGCGCCTGCTCGTATTCTCCGTCGAGAGCCCAATCGACCTGCGCGATAGACAGCGGAGGAGTGTTTGAATCGGTGAACGGTTCCACTGGGGCGGCCTTCCACGACGCGCAAAGCAATGCTCCCGGTCGCTGAGCGGAAAAGGTCTCTGGGGACCACCAGACTGGATCAGTCCGTCTACTAAAACTGAGCGTACACAGCAAGCATCGGAAAAAGTAGTGCGCCCGTTGTCCCTGCTGGCGGATCGCCGTGACTCCCGGACCCTGCGGGCGAGGTCCACGTCACAAAAGGGTCTGTACTACTACCAAGCTTGCTGATAAAGCTTGACTCGGGCAACCATCGGGATCCAGTCAAAATACACATAACTGAACCCGGCAGCCCACATAACCCATCCGGATGCATTGAAGCGGGAACGAAAAGCGACAGGCCAGCACAGAGGAGGACAACCGTGGTTGACCGGATTGCCGGGATTTGGGGCACGAGGACCCCGTACGCGAAAGACGGGCTGTGGCCGGTGCGGGTGGACCAGTCGCTGAGTGAGGGGGTCACCGAGTCCGACGTCGACCGCTGGGTCCAGTCCGCCTGTGTGCTCTGCAGTAACGGCTGCGCGTGCGATATCGCGGTGAAGGGCGGAGCGATGGTCGGCATCCGCGGCCGCGCCGGGGACCTGGTCAATCACGGCCGTCTCGGGCCCAAGGGCCTGTTCGCGAGCTGGCAGGGGGTATCCCACCGGGACCGGCTCCAACGGCCCCTCATCCGGGAAGACGGCCGGCTCGTCGAATGCGACTGGGACACCGCCATGAACCGCATCACCGAGCGGAGCCGGCAGCTGCTCCAGGAGCGCGGGCCGCTCAGCCACGGCTTCTACACCAGCGGCCAGCTCTTCCTCGAGGAGTACTACGCCCTGGCTGTCCTTGGAAAGGCCGGCATCGGAACCCCGCACATGGACGGCAACACCCGCCTGTGCACCGCCACCGCGGCGGCAGCGCTGAAGGAAACATTCGGGGCCGACGGGCAGCCCGGCACCTATGCGGACATCGACAGCTGCGACGCGATGTTCCTCTACGGACACAACATGGCCGAAACGCAGACCGTGCTGTGGTCCCGCGTGCTGGACCGCATCGCCGGACCCGACCGGCCCAAGATCGTCTGCATCGACCCGCGCGACACGGAGGTGGCCCGGCATTCGGATGTCCACCTCGCCGTCCGGCCAGGCACCAATCTCGCCCTCATGAACGCCCTCGTCCACGAAGTCCTGGCGAACGGCTGGCTCGACGCGGAGTACGTGAATGAGCACACGGTGGGGTTGGAGGAGCTGAAAGCCACCGTCGAGCCCTGGACAGCCGAGGCCGCGGCGGCAGTCTGCGATGTGAGCGCCGCGGACATCCGGGAGGCTGCGCGGATCTTCGGCACCTCTTCCCGTGTCCTGTCCACGGTCCTTCAGGGGTTCTACCAGTCCGCGCAGGCCACCGCCGCCTCCTGCCAGGTCAACAACCTGCACCTGCTCCGCGGGCTGCTCGGGCGCCCCGGCTGCGGAATCCTGCAGATGAACGGCCAGCCCACCGCCCAGAACAACCGTGAATGCGGGGCAGACGGTGACCTCCCGGGCTTCCGGAACTGGGAGAACCCCGACCACATCCAGGAACTCGCCGACCTCTGGGACGTGGACCCCCTGACCATCCCACATTGGGCCCCGCCGACGCACGCGATGCAGATTTTCCGCTACGCCGAACAGGGCTCCATCGAATTCCTCTGGATCTCGGCAACCAACCCGGCCGTCTCCATGCCTGACCTGCCGCGGATCCGGAACATCCTGGCCAAGCCCGATCTCTTCCTGGTGGTCCAGGACCTTTACCTGACCGAGACCGCGCAGGCCGCCGACGTCGTCTTGCCGGCGGCGGGCTGGGGCGAAAAGACGGGGACGTTCACGAACGTCAACCGCACCGTCCACCTCTCGGACAAAGCGGTAGAACCCCCAGGGGAGGCACGGAGCGACCTGGAGATCTTTCTCGACTACGCGCGCCGGATGGAGTTCACTACCCTGCAGGGTGACCCGTTGCTGCCTTGGACCGGCCCGGAGGACGCCTTCCAGGCGTGGAAGGAGTGTTCCCGGGGCCGGCCCTGCGACTACAGCGGCATGAGCTACGACCGGCTCCGCGGCGGCAGCGGCATCCCGTGGCCCTGCAACGATGAGAACCCGGACGGCCGCGAGCGGCTCTACGCGGACGGAGTCTTCCCCACGGACCCGAATTACTGCGAAAGCTACGGGCACGACCTGTTGACGGGCGCCACCGTCGGCGCCGAGTCGTTCCGTGCCAGCGTCCCGCGCGGCCGGGCCATCCTGAAGGCCGCGGACTACCATCCCCCGCACGAGGAGCCCGACGGCGAATACCCGCTGCGCTACACCACCGGCCGGACCGCCTACCACTTCCACACCCGGACCAAGACCGGAAGATCCCGCCCCCTGACACAGGCCGCGCCCAGCGCCTGGGTGGAAATCGGCCCGGACGACGCCGGGCGGCTGGGGATCCGCGAAGGTGACCTGGTCCGGGTGACGTCGCGGCGGGGCCGGATCGAAGTCCCGGCGCGGGTCAGCGACATCCGCAACGGCACCGTCTTCGCACCGTTCCACTACGGCTACTGGGACGCGGACGGCGCTCCCGGGGAACACCCGACGGCCGCGAACGAATTGACGATCACAGAGTGGGACCCGGTGTCCAAGCAGCCGGTCTTCAAGAACGCGGCCGTGAAGGTGGAGAAGATCGCCGACGCCGCCGGGCCCGCACCGGCGCCGACCACGACGGCGTCCCGTCCCGCCGCAGCCGGAATGAAGCGGGTACCGCCGACCACCGGGGGCAGCGGCGCCGAAGCCACGGAGCTGTTCAACGCGGCCCCGCCGCCCCGCTTCCCGGAATCGATTAACTCAGTCGCCATCAACCGCAGCGGACAGGAGAGCCGGCCATGAACCTGAGCATCTATCTGGGGATGCTTCACCAGGCCGAAACGACCCTGGCCGAATCCTTCCGCCAGGTCGCGTCGGGGCACGGCGCCGAACCCGACGTGCACTTCCTGTGCCACACCCTGGCACAGCAGTGTGAGGAGCACAGCCGCCTGCTGCTGCCGGTCGTTCAACGCTACGGCGAAGACCTCTCTGACAGCGAACCGGAGCGCCTGCATGCCGAGGGGCTTTCCACCACGCGGCAGGGGCCGGTGGGGCTTCTGCGGGACCTGCAGGACCTGTACCTGCTGGCCAGCCTTGTCGACGTGACCTGGACGATGGTCAAACAGGCCGGTTCGGCCCTCCGGGACCGCGAGCTCCTCGACGTCGTGGCCCGGTGTGGCGGGGAAACCGCAGTCCAGTTGCGCTGGCTGCAGACGCGGATGAAGCAGGCCGCCCCGCAGGCCCTGCTCGTTGCGCGCTAAGGTGCCTTGTTTCGGAGGGCGAACGCCATGCCCATGACGCCGTCCCTGCTGAAACGGCTCCAGTCGCCGCCGGAGCGCTCTCCGTGGCGCTCACCACGCTGGCCCTGACCTGGCTTCGCAGGCCACACCCGCCGGCGGGGGGCGACGACGCTCATCGTCAGCCTCGGGATCCTGACCACGCCAACCCAGCTGCTGTCCATGGACGGTGAGCTAGTCAGGGTCAGTTCGGCTGGCGGGCGAGGCGACGGCGGCGGTAGCGAGCATTGCGCCCGTAATGGGTGACGGCCTGAAGCCCTTGACTACAAGCCATAGGCCAAGCGAGAACTCCCAAAGAGCGATCGGGAGCGCGGCGAGCAGGGTCACGGTGGAGATTCGGTCGATGACGCCGAACATCGTCAGGATGACGGCAGCGAACTGTAGGGGAGCTCCGATGAGTCCAAGCACGGGAAGGGCACGCGGCACCAGGCCCGAGCGGTACAGCAAGGTCCCCAGCAACACAGCGTTCACGGCTGGCATGAGGCTCTGGCCGAGCAGAAACGTTCCGTTATAGAACACGACGAGCCCATCGCCCACAGTGGTCAACGATGTCGCTTCCGCTCCGGAGACGCCGGCTTGCTGCAAGGTAACGAGGGAGAGGATGCTCGCGACGCCGGCGAAGATCATGGCGGCTTCAATCGTGCGACTGGCGACAAAGCCCAGCGCCATGGCTTCGTTTTGCCGCTTGATCACCGGGAACAGCGTGACGGCGGTGCCGATTCCGGCGAGGCCGACGATCACCTCGAGCAAGCCTCCCCAGAGCGCGCCAGTGTCGGCAGTGGAGCTGATGATAAAGCCCTGGCCCTTCACCGGACCGTACAGTGTGAGCGTGGGGATCGAAACAAAGGTAATCAGGTAGAAGATACCTGCCACGAGTGCGGTCTTCCTCATTGAAGTCACCGGAACGCCTTCCGTTGTTGGCGCGATGGCGGGCGAGCGATTGCCCGCCCAGTTGTTCGGCTGCGGCATACCTTGTGCCGACCTTCAACTGGGTCCCAGTGTCGTGCTCGGGTGAACCCCCGTCAATGGCTTGGTTTTTGTGGCGAATGGGCGGGTCCCCGGCGGAGGGCGGCCTACTTAACCCCGGCCCCCGGCAGCAGCTCGGTCGCGCCCATGGAGTCGGCGACGAACGCGTAGTCCCAGGCCCGTTCCTTCCACTGCACGTAGCGGCCCGAGGCGCCGCCGTGGCCGCCCTCCATTTCGATCTTCATCACGATCGGCTCGCTGCCGGTGTTCAGTTCGCGCAGCCGCTGCACCCACTTGGCGGGCTCCACGTAGAGCACCCGGGTGTCGTTGAACGAGGTGACAGCGGCGATCTTGGGGTACGCCACCGCGCGGACGTTCTCGTACGGCGTGTAGGACTTCATGTACTCGTACACGTCGCGGTCGGTGATCGGGTTGCCCCATTCCTCCCACTCCAGCGCGGAGAGCGGCAGGTTGGGATCCAGGATGGTGGTCAGGGCGTCCACGAACGGCACGGCCGCCACGATCGCCGCGTACTTCTCCGGGGCCAGGTTCGCCACGGCGCCCATCAGCAGGCCGCCGGCCGAGCCGCCCATCGCCGCAATCCGGGAAGGATCCACCCAGCCGGACTCCGCCAGCCAGTCGGTGGCCGCGATGAAGTCCGTGAAGGTGTTCTTCTTCTGCAGCTTCTTGCCGGTGTCGTACCAGTGCCGGCCCAGTTCCCCGCCGCCGCGGATGTGCGCGATCACGAACACGATGCCCCGGTCCAGCAGGGACAGCCGGGGGATCCCGAAGCTCGGATCCATGCTCATCTCGTAGGAGCCGTAGCCGTACACCAGTCCGGCCGCCGTCGAATCCTGCTTGACGGAGGCGTGCCGCAGCACGGAGAGCGGGATGCGGGTCCCGTCGGAGGCCACCGCCCACTCGCGGGTGGCGACATAGTCAGTGGCGGAGTAGCCGCCGAGCACCGGGCTTTCCTTGCGCAGCAGCAGCTCGCCGGCGGGCTGCTCCGCGGTGGGCAGCACAAAGTCGTAGACCCGGGACGGCGTGAAGTAGGATGTGTAGCCCATCCGGATCACGGGGGCCTCGTAGTCGGAGCCGGCCACCCCTGCGGTGTAGAGCTCCTCCTCGAAGGCGGGCTCCACCGGTGCGCCCTGCTCCGGCGTGCCCAGCCCGGCCAGCGGCAGGACCTGCACGCGCTCGATCGTGTCCTTGCGGATGGAGACCACCAGGTGCGTCGAGGTGACGCCGGCGCCGTTGACCCGCACCTCGCCGGAGTGCTCGACGACGGTGGTCCAGTGCTGCTCGGCGAGCGGCTTGGCGAGCTCGGCCGGGTCCACCAGGGAGACCATGGAATTGATGGCGTCCTTGTTGTGGGTCAGGACGATCGCCTCGTCCTGCGTCCCGGAGGCGTCGGCCAGCAGGAACGGCTCCGCCTCGTAGAGGATGCGTTCGTCCCGGGAGATCACGGTGCTGAGTCCGGCGTCGAGCGCGTCGAAGCGCAGCAGCCGGGTCTCGCTGAATTCCGAGCAGCCGATGCCCAGCACCAGGTGGCGCCGGTCTGCGGAGAGCTCGAAGCCCAGCCACATGGCGACGTCGTCCTCCTGGTAGATGACCTCGTCCGCCTCGACGGGCGTGCCGAGCACGTGGGCCTTGACCTGGTAGGGCCGCCAGGCGTCGTCCACCACGGTATAGAAGATCCGGGTGCCGTCGGGGGAGAAGGAGATGCCGTAGAAGACGTTCTCGATCACGTCGGGCAGGAGTTCCCCGGTGCGCAGGTCCTTGATCCGCATGTTGAAGCGCTCGTCGCCGGCGTTGTCCACGGCGTAGGCGTAGAGGTTCCCGTCGATGGTCACGGCGGCGCCGCCGACGGCGAAGAACGGCTTGCCCTCAGCCTCGACGTTGCAGTCCAGCAGGATTTCCTCGCCCGGAACCTCGACTCCGACCTCGACGGCGGGGGGCGTCCAGTCGGCGACGCGGTCCCCGGTGTCCTGGGGCCGGACGCGGCACTGGATGCCGTATTCCTTGCCTTCCACCGAGCGGGTGTAGTACCACCAGCCGTCCTTGCGGTTGGGCACGGAGAGATCTGTCTCCTGGGTGCGGGCCTTAATCTCCTGGAAGATGGCCTCGCGCAGCGGCTCCTGGTGGGCCGTCACGGCCTCCTGGTAGGCGTTCTCGGCCTTGAGCAGGTCCACCACCTCCGCTGATTCCTTGTTCCGCAGCCACTCGTAGTTGTCCTCGAAGGCGTCGCCGTGGTGCGTGCGGACGGCGGGGATTTTCTTGGCAACCGGGGGCTGCGGGGACGGCTGCACAGGAGTCTGGGTCATGGTTCCAATCTACCGCCGGGGCAGGGGGAGTCCATTGCAGGCCTGGCCGCGCCCCGGCAGCCCATCTCGCCGCTGTCCCGGCGGGTCAGTTGCCGTTCTGCAGGTTGTTGGCGGCGACGTAGTCGGCCAGGGTCCCGGAGGACAGCGCGGCGGAGACTGCGGCGGTGGCGGCGGGGTCCTGCAGGACGATGGACTGGCCGTCCCGGCTGGTCCCCACGCCGGCGGTGGGAAGAGTGAAGAACACGGCGTTGCCGGGGGCCGTGGCGCGCAGGCTGAAGGCGAGGTGCTCCAGCGTCTCCACATTCAGTCCCGGGGACACCGTGACGTGGGGGAGGACGGTGGAGACCAGCTGCTTGACGGTGTTGCGGTCCTGCAGCCCGCCTTCGGCCGCCAGCTTGGCCATCACGGCCTTGAGGAAGGTCTGCTGGTTGCGGACCCGCTGGTAGTCGCCGTCGGCGAAGGCATGGCGCTCGCGGACGTAGGCCAGTGCCTGCAGCCCGTTGAGTTTGTTCACGCCGGCGGGAAAGTACACGTAGTCATCGACGGTCCCCTGAAAGGCCTGCTTGATGTCCACGTCCACCCCGCCGAGGGCATCGGTCATGGCGGCGAAGCCCTGGAAGTCCAGCATCACGGTGTGGTCGATGTGCTGGCCCAGCAGGGACTCGACGGTCTGCGTCATGAGGGGCACACCGCCGAGCTCGAGCCCGGCGTTGACCTTGGCCGCGCCGTGGCCGGGGATGTCCACCCAGAGGTCGCGCATGATGGAGATGCCGTAGAGGCTCTGCCGGTCTGCCGGGAGGTGGATGAAGACCAGGGCGTCCCCGCGCTGGTCGGACGCTTCGCCGGAGGCGGCGACGGCCCGGGCGTTACCCCGGCTGTCGCTGCCGATCAGCAGGATGTTGAGCGCGGCGGGCGGCGGATCCGTGGTCGGGGTCGGAGTCGGGGTGGGTTCCGGGG
>NZ_MQTS01000065.1:2772-16120 GCF_020532825.1 Arthrobacter sp. SO3 | reverse complement strand
TCCCAGGGGAGGGCATGTCCCACGGGAGGGCGGGCGCCCGGCGGCAATCCGGGGCCGGCGCGGCTACGAAGACCAGATATGGACAAGCCCAGCACGCAGACGCCCCGCGCGGAAGAACTCAGCATCCGGACACCCGCCCGGACGCAGCCCGGCAAACAGACACCCGCCAAGCGGCTGTCCGGACCGACCGCCCTCGCCGCGCTGGCCGGGGTGGCTGCTGCCGCCGTCGTCCTGTCCGTCGCCGAACTGATCGGCGCATTCTTCACGGCGCGGGCGACGCCGGTGATCGCCCTCGGCTCGACCTTCATCGACTTCACCCCGCCGTGGATGAAAGATTTCGCGATCGCCACCTTCGGCACCAATGACAAGCTCGCGCTGTTCGTCGGCATGGCCGTGACCATCCTGCTGCTCGCCTGCGTCCTCGGCATCGTGGCCTACCGCAAGTGGGCCCTCGGCGTCTTGGGTGTGCTGCTGATGGGCGCCGTGATCGTTGGCAGCGTGGTGACCCGGGCCAGTGTGAAGCCGCTGGACGCGATCCCCACGCTGATCGGCACCGCGGCCGGCCTCATTGTGCTCCGCTTCCTGATCACGAGGCTCTGGCGGATGCGGCAGTGGCCGGACATGGAAGCCGGGCTGGCCGCCAAGGATCCGGAACGCCCCGCCACCAGCCGCCGCGCTTTCTTCGCCGCGACCGGCGTCACCGCCGCAGCCTCAGCCATCGCCGCGACCGGCGGACGACTGCTCAGCGCCGCCCGCAGCAACGTTGCCCAGGCCCGCGATTCCCTCCAGCTCCCCGCTCCGGCGAAACCGGCCGCAGCGGTACCCGCCGGCGTGCAGTCCAAGACCCCCGGGGTCACACCCTGGCTGACGCCCAACAACGACTTCTACCGCATTGACACCGCCCTGAGCGTGCCCGAAATCAACGTCCAGGACTGGGAGCTGCGCGTCCACGGCCTGGTGGACCGCGAGGTGCGGCTCAACTTCCAGGACCTGCTCGACGCGCAGCTGATCGAATCCCACGTGTCGCTGACCTGCGTGTCCAACCCCGTCGCCGGGAACCTGGCCGGCAACGCCAAATGGCTGGGCATGCCCATCCGTGACGTGCTCAAGATGGCCGGAATCAAGGACGGCGCGGACATGGTGCTCTCCACGTCGATCGACGGATTCAGCGCATCGACTCCGCTCGAGGTCCTCCAGGACGACCGCGACGCCATGCTGGCGATCGGCATGAACGGTCAAGCCCTGCCGCTGGAGCACGGTTACCCGGTGCGCATGGTCGTCCCCGGCCTGTACGGCTTCGTCTCCGCCACCAAATGGGTCGTGGACCTGGAAGTCACCCGATTCGCGGACAGCAAGGCCTACTGGACGCAGCGCGGCTGGTCCGAGCGCGGGCCCATCAAGACCATGGCCCGGGTGGAGGTCCCGAAATCCTTCGCCAAGGTCCCGGCCGGGCGGGTCGCGATCGGCGGCACCGCCTGGGCCCAGACCCGGGGCATCACCAAGGTTGAGGTGCAGATCGACGGCGGGCCCTGGACCGAGGCGGTGCTGTCCACCGAGCTCTCCGTTGTGACCTGGCGGCAGTGGTCCTTCGACTGGGAGGCCACCCCCGGCCCGCACTACATCAAGGCACGCGCCACCGACGGAACCGGGGAGGTCCAGACGGAGAAGCGGGCCGATCCGGTCCCCGACGGCGCATCCGGCTGGCAGTCGCTGATGGTGACCGTGGAATAACCGGGGTATCCCTGCCGGGCACCATAGACTTGCTGCATGCCCCTGAATTCGCATGCCACCTTCACCGTCGAGTCCGCCGTCGAACTGGCTGTCGTTGAACGCAGCGGCTTTGTGGAGTCCCGGCACATCGGCTCCGCCGTCCTCATCGCCGGGGACGGCACGGTCGTCACCGAACTGGGCGACATCACCACCCCGATCTATGCCCGGTCCACGCTCAAGCCGCTGCAGGCTCTCGCCTCTATGCAGGCCGGAGTCCCCCTGCGCGGCGCGCAGGCAGCGATCGCCTGCGGCAGCCACGTCGGCTCACTGGACCACATGGACGTCGTCGAAGGCATGCTCAAGGCCGCCGGGGTCAAGGAAGAGCAGCTGCAGTGCCCCGCTGCGTGGCCAGAGGATGAGACCGCCCGGAACTGGCTGGTCCGTTCCGAACGCGGAAAGTCCAAGCTCGCCTTCAACTGCTCCGGAAAACACGCCGCGTTCCTTTGGGCCTGCACCGAAAACGGCTGGGACACCCACAGCTACCTGGAGCCCAACCACCCGCTGCAGCAGCGCATCCGCTCCGTGATCGAGGAATACTGCGGCGAAAGGATTGCCCATCTCGGCATCGACGGCTGCGGCGCCCCCGTGGCTGCCGTCTCGCTGACCGGCCTCGCGCGGGCCTTCTCCAAGCTGGCCAAGGCCCCCGGGGACAAGCATTCCAACGCCCGCGCCGCCACGATCGCCACCTCGATGCTGGACTACCCGTGGGCTGTGCAGGGCAAGGGCGAGTGCAACACGATCGTCATGGACGACCTGGGCATCCTCGCCAAGATCGGCGCCGAGGGCGTGCTGGTGATGGCCACCCCCACGGGCGCCTCCGTCGCCATCAAGATCCTCGATGGCAGCATCCGGGCCACCACCCTTGTCGGGCTGACGCTGCTGGCCGCGGCCGGCGCTGTCGACGTCCCGGAAGTGGCCAGTGTCCTGGACAAGGTGGTCAGCCCCGTCCTTGGCGGCGGCCGGCCGGTGGGCAAAATCCGCCTCGGCCACGCCGTCTCAGCACTGCTCGACTGACCGGCACCGCCCACCGGGCGTAACTGCCCGACGTCGGCCTGCCCGGCGGCGTCACGCCACGACGGCGGCGGAGAAGACGGTCTGGTCAGAACGGGCGGCCGACGGCGGGACCGGACACTGCCGGACAGGCTGGCTTCCCGGACGCGCGTCCGGGAAGCTGCCGTCAACTCCCGTAGGCCTGCAATTCGGCGAGTCCAACGTTCCGTGTGGTGCCGCTGACGGTGGTGACGGTCAGCCGCAGGCCGGTAGTGGCACGGTCCGTGAAGCTGATGCTGGTCGCCTGTCCGGCGTTGTCCAGGGCCGGCACCGGAACCGTGGTGCCGTCGGAGAAGGTGAGGGTGCCGCCGGTGATCTGGTCGTTGCTGTTCGGCCGGTCATAGAGCACCACCCGGTTCAGGGTGACCGCTGAGGGGAACACGAGATCCAGGTAGCTTCCTGCCTTCCCGCCCACGGTGGCCCATTCCCGGGTGCTGTCCACGGGGTAGCCGGCAACGACGCCGTCGACGGCCTTCACAGCGGTTTGGCCCGAGGCGGTGTTCTGGGAGCTGGCGGTGACCGCCGCCGACAGGGCGGCGTTGGTCGGCGCGGGGGCGGGGGCAGCCGGCGTAGTTGCGGTCGCGGTGCCGAGGTAGGCCTGGAGTTCGGCCAGTCCGACGTTCTTGGTGGTGCCGCTGACGGTGCTTACGGTCAGCCGCAGGCTCGTTGTGGCGCGGTCCGCAAAGCTGATGCCGGTCGCCTGTCCGGCGTTATCCAGGGCCGGCACCGGCACCGTGGTGCCGTCGGAGAAGGTGAGGGTGCCGCCGGTGATCTGGTCGTTGGTGTTGGGCCGGTCGTAGAGCACCACCCGGTTCAGGGTGACTGCTGAGGCGAAGGCGAGCTGGATGTAGCTTCCGGCCTTGCCGCCCACGGTGGCCCATTCCCGGGTGCCGTCCACGGGGTAGCCGGCAATAACGCCGTCGACCGCCTTCACCGCGGTCTGGCCCGCGGTTGTGTTCTGGGAGCTGGCGGTGACCGCCGCCGAGCCCGCGACGTTGGTAGCGGTCACGGGGGCCGCGGTGCCCGGGTAGGCCTGCAGTTCGGCGAGTCCGACGTTCTTGGTGGTGCCGCTGACGGTGGTGACGGTCAGCCGCAGGCCGGTGGTGGCGCGGTCGGTGAAGCTGATGCTGGTCGCCTGTCCGGCGTTGTCCAGAGCCGGCACCGGAACCGTGGTGCCGTCGGAGAAGGTGAACGTGCCGCCGGTGATCTGGTCGTTGGTGTTGGGACGGTCATAGAGCACCACCCGGTTCAGGACGACGGCTGAGGCGAAGGCAAAATCGATGTAGCTTCCGGCCTTGCCGCCGACGGTGGCCCATTCCCGGGTGGGGTCCACCGGGGAGCCGGCAATGACGCCGTCGACCGCCTTCACAGCGGTTTGGCCCGAGGCGGTGTTCTGGGAACTGGCGGTGACCGTCGCAGACCCCGCAACGTTGGTGCCTGTGACGACGGGGCCGACAGCGGGCGCCGCTGCCGTCGGGTCGACGGTGTATGACCGGGCGAGCCAACCGCCGACCGAATTTGTGGAGCAAGCGTCGGCGGTGGTGCAGGTCTTGGAATCATGCTGGGCGTAAGCCAGGAAGGCGTTGGTCTTGTCCGTCAGATCGGGATCGGCCACATTGGCCGGGCGGTCGGAGATGGGGTAGCCCTGGTATCCGGTGACCGTGTGGGGCACGGCATATTTCTGCTGCGCCGCCCACACCAGGTAGCCGACGGTGTGGTGGTCGCTGTGGTCCCCGTCGCCGTAGCTGCCGGCGAAGTCAAGGGTGGCAATCTGATCCGGCTGGAAGCTGTTCATCAGCGCCAGGATGGTGACCTGAAGCTCTGTGAGGGTGTACGACGACGAGCTGTTGACTGCGCTGATTGTGCTGATTGCTCCGACGTACAACTTCTGGAGGCTCTGGTAGCCGTAGTCGGACCCGCCTCGTCCATCGCGGAACCCGTCAGGTAACCGCATGAACGCGAGGGAGATTTTGGGGGCCCCGGCCAGGGTGGACACCGGGATCGGGTGTCCGGCGATCCCGGCATCAGCGGTGGTCCAGGTGTCCTCGACCCCGGCGATCTGGGCGTAGGCAGCCCGCACCCCGGCTTCCCGGGAGCTCCAGTAGGCTTCGGAGTCATTTGCGTCGCCGGCGGTGACGTAGACGGTGCGCACGCACAACCCGCCGCGGATCTTGGAGAGGAGCGAGGGGCTCTGGAACAACAGATCGTCGTCCTGGTGGGCGACGATGTTCATCGCAGTCCCCGCCGTGCACCCGGTGTCGGCCGAAGCATGGGGCGCGGTCGCCATGTTCCCAGTGAGCGCGGCGACAACCGCCGACGCGAGCAGTGCTAGGGACAATCGACGAAGCCGGGGACTTGGCATCTGGCTCATCCTCACTGGTCATCGAACGACTGTTTCTGTGGTGCCGCCCGTTGCCGCTGGCCCTGTGACGAGCCCTTACTCTCGAGGATGCTGGCCCTGCGGCACGTCACGCTACGAGGTCGGCTACCCGATTAGTGCGGCGCAGCACCCGTCTTTGTGAGGCGGCTACTTGCCCATGTGGTTGCGACAACCGGCGCGGTTCCACTGGGGGACCCCGCAAAGTAAAACTACATCTGTTTTACTTAATATTCAAGCTACATGGTTTTCCATGTAGTTGTGCGGCTGGGATGACGCGGGATGCGGGACCGCCGGCGAGGGCTAGCGGGTAAGCTGGGTCAAGGTTTGAAAGAGCGGCCTGCCGCTGACGCTGTGGATCGGCCGGGAGGCAAGTTAAGGGTGGTTTCGAGACGTCGTATCGGCCTCGACGAGGGCCGGGCCGCCCTCGCGGCGTGGCTGGAAGCCAACGCGCCGGAGTCGGCCGCCGATCCGGCTTCGGCCGCTGCTTCCGGCAAATCCGGGGCCGCGGCGCCGGTCCCCCGCGGCACACTGGCGATGGCGGTCCGCTACTCCCTGGAGGAGGTCACCGCGAGGGCGCCAGGTAACTCGGTGGAGGTCCGCGTCCCGCCGTTCGGCGTCACGCAGTGCGTGGAGGGCCCGCGGCACACCCGGGGCACACCCCCGAACGTCATCGAGTGCGACGCCGCCACCTGGCTGGCGATGGCCAGCGGTCAATTGAGCTGGGCGGACGCCGTCGACGCCGGCCGGGTCGCCGCCTCGGGGCTGCGCGCCGACCTCTCGGGCCTGCTGCCGCTTTAGGCTGGCCGGGGCCGGCCTCTCGGGCGTGCTGTTGCTCTAGCCAAGCTGCACCAGGGCAGGCTGCCCCGGGGCTACCCGCGCCCGATGAAGGGCATCCCGGCGGCGGTAATCACGAGTGATCCCACGCTGGCCGAGGGTGGCATGCCGGCCATGAGGAGCACGGCGCGGGCCGCGTCATCGACCGGGAAGGTCGGCTCCACGCGGCTGCTGCCGTCGGCCTGGACAGCCCCGGACCCGACGCCGATCGTATCCATCAGTTCTGTGGCCGTATTTCCGATGTCAATCTGGCCGCATGTGATCCCGAATCCGCGGCCGTCGAGTTCAATGCTCTTGGTCAGCCCGGTCAGGGCGTGCTTGGTGACGGTGTACGCCACCGTCCGCGGCCGGGGTGAATGCGCGGCGATCGAGCCGTTGTTAATGATCCGCCCGCCCTGCGGCGACTGGGCCTTCATGGCCCGGACGGCGGCCGCGGCGCACAGCAGGGACCCGGTCAGGTTCACCGCCACGGTGGTGTCCCAGTCCGCCAGGCTGATCTCGTCCACGGAGGCGGCCGGGCCGAACACGCCGGCGTTGTTGAACAGCACGTCCACGCGCCCCCAGTGCTGGAGGGCCGCGGCGAAGAGCCGTTCGACGTCGTCGGGCACCGTGACATCACAGGGAACCGCCAGCGCCTGGGCATGTCCCGCCCCGGTCTCCAGCAGCGGTGCTTCCCGCCGGCCGGCCAGCACCACCCGGTACCCGTCGGCGAGCATGAGCCGGGCGACTGCCCGGCCGATCCCCGAGCCGGCGCCGGTGACTACGGCTACGCGGCCGGGCAGGTGCTGTCGTGTCATCCGGCCAGCGTATGCCGAGTTGCCGGGCCATGACAGTGTTCCGGCCAACATTGCGGCAACGTGTCATCCATCCAGGTGCGGGCCGTCCCCGCCCCGGCGGGATCGCCGGCCGGTGCGGTAACCGGACCAGAACGTGAGCGTCAGCAGTCCGACCCCAGCCAGCACAACGCCCGCCCATTTCTCCGCGTCCATGATCAGCAGGCCTTGGGGGACGAAGGTCTGCTGGGACAGCGGGGCATAGGCAAACCAGCCGAAATTCTCCTGCCGCACCGGCAGCGAGAGCAGGACCATGCCCGCAGCCAGCAGGGCCACGGCCAGAAACGGCACCGTAAATCGGGCCAGCCGCCCGGCGCGGGACGGCCCGGACTCCTTCTCCCCCATTGGATCCATGGACACACTGTAACCACAGGTCAGCGGCAACCACATCTCAGCGGGGTGGTCACGGGCACGGGAGGCCCGGCTCCGCCTAGCTCTGGCGGACGCGGGCGGCGAGCCGTCCGATCGCGCTGTCCGGCAGGTTCTCCAGGAGCGCCCGGGGGCCCTCGTAGATCTCGACGGCGCCGGCCTCGCGCAGTTCCGCTGCGCTGGTGCCGCCGCACGTCAGTCCGATGGCCGGAATGTCGAGCTTCCCGGCGGCGTAGATGTCCCAGACGGCATCGCCCACATAGACGGCGTCGGAGGCGTGCACACCGACCGCGTCGAGGGCGGCAACGAGGATGTCCGGCGCCGGCTTGCTTTCCTTCGCGTCGGCCGAGCTCGTGGCCGCGTCGATGAAGGAGTCGGCCCCGATTGCGGTCCGCAGCACTTCGAGGTCGCGTTCCCGGGCCGAGGAGGCCAGCGCCACGGCGAGCCCGCCGTCGTGGCATCGCTCCAGCAGCTCGCGGGCGCCATCCAGCGCTCCCAGCGAAGGCCAGAACGCGGAAAATACGGCGGCGTGCGAGGCCATGATCGTACTGTCGCCCCCAGTGTCCCGGTCAGCCGGCAGGAGCTTGTCGAGGATCCTGTCCCCGCCCATGCCGACCGAGCGGTGGATGCTCGCCATCGGTACGTCGTAGCCGGCCTGCCGGAACGCCTGCCACCAGGCCACGGTGTGGAAATAGACGGAATCGACCAGGGTGCCGTCGACGTCGAACAGCACCGCGGCTTTGCGGCGGCCACCGGGCGGGGCGGGAGTCATGTCAGTGATGAGCACGCGCCCGTTTTCCGGCTGCCAGCGCCCCGCCGGACAGGGAGGCTCCGCGGCCTGCGCCCCCGGCGGTTCTTCTGTTCACCCTGGCGAGTGGCCCCACCGGCACGGACTGCCCGCCGGCGCTGCGGTCCCGGATCAGACCCGTGCCGGCGATTTCGCGGGCCTGGGCCACGCCGGCGACGGCTGCCCTCTTGGTCGGATACGTGACCGTCACGGCCATCAGCGCACCGGCGCCGTCCAGCATCCGGATCCGGTAGCCGCCGTCGGGCGCGTCCACGAGCTCGAAATACCCAGCCATTGCACACTCCTAAATCCTCTGCCCCATCGTTGGGATATTAGTAAGTATACTTATCTAAACTCTGGAAGAAAACCCTAGTCCTGGCTTACGGGCTTCGCCGTTCCACTCCCCGGAGCGGGGTGTCGCTGCGGTGCACGCCGTCTTCATGCAGTTCCAGGGCGCTATTGATCAGGGCAAAGTGGCTGAACGCCTGCGGCGTATTACCCAGCTGCCGCCCTTCCTCGATGTTCCATTCCTCGCTGAGGAGTCCGACGTCGTTGCGCAGCGCGAGCAGCCGCTCGAACAGTTCCTGCGCCTCGTGGTGCCGGCCGGCCCCCAGGAGCGCCTCGACCAGCCAGAACGAACAGGCGAGGAACACCCCCTCCCCGCCGGGCAGTCCGTCGTCGCATTCTTCCGGCTTGTAGCGGCGCAGGAAGCCGTCGTGGGTCAGTTCCTGCTGGACGGCATCAATCGTGCCGATGACGCGGGGGTCATCCGGAGGCAGGAACCCGACGCGCGGGATCAGCAGCAGGCTCGCGTCGAGCTCTGGCCGGCCGTAGGACTGCAGGAAGGTGTTGCGCCCGGCGTCGAACCCTTTGGACATAACGTCGGCATGGATCGTGTCCCGCAGTTCCTCCCAGCGGTCCGCGGGGCCGGGGAGGCCGAACTCCCGGACGCCCCTGACCATCCGGTCGGCCGCCACCCATGCCATCACCTTGGAGTGGGTGAAATGCCTCCGTGGCCCGCGCATCTCCCAGAGCCCGTTGTCGGGCTGGTCCCAGGCCGTCTCCAGATGCTCCATCAGGGCGATCTGCACATCCCAGGATTCGTCGGTGCTTTTCAGCAGCGAATTCCGGGTCAGCGACAGTCCGTCCAGCACCTCGCCCCAGACATCAAGCTGCAGCTGGCCGGCCGCGCCGTTCCCGGTCCGGACCGGGGCGGAATCCTCGTACCCCCGCAGCCAGGGCAGTTCCATCTCGGGCAGGCGGCGTTCGCCATGGAGGCCGTACATGATCTGCAGGTCTTTGGGGTCTCCCGCCACTGCCCGCAGGAGCCAGTCGCGCCAGGAGGCGGCCTCCTCCGTGTAGCCCGCCGCGAGGAGCGCCTGCAGCGTCAGGGTGGAGTCGCGGAGCCAGCAGAACCGGTAGTCCCAGTTCCGTTCGCCGCCCAGTTCCTCCGGCAGGGAGGTCGTCACGGCGGCCACTATTCCGCCGGTGGGCGCGAAGGTCAGCGCTTTCAGCGTGATCAGCGAGCGCTGCACTGCCTCCCGGTACCGCCCGGTGACCGTGCACTTGGCCGACCAGCTCCGCCAGAATTCCTCGGTCGATGCAAGGACCTTCTCCGGGTCCAACTTGCGGGGACGGTAGAGGTGGCTCGGCGTCCAGGTCAGCACGAACGGCACCCGTTCCCCTGCTGTGACGGTGAAGTCGCTGATGGTCCGCAGGCGTTCGCCCCGCAGCGGCGCCTCGGTCACGAGGTACGCCGCGTCGGGACCGGCCACCGCGTGAACCCCGTGCTCGTCGTGGCGGACCCAGGGGACGATGTGGCCGTAGTCGAAGCGCAGGACCAGTTCACCGCGCATCCTGACCGTGCCGTGGATGCCCACCACGATCCGCACGATGTCCGCCACCGCGTCGCGGGGCGGCATGAAGTCGATGACCTTGACCGTTCCGGTGGGCGTCTCCCACTCGGTTTCCAGGATGAGGGTGTCCTTGCGGTACTGCCGGCGCGTGCATTCCCCGCCGCCCTCCGGCGCCAGCAGCCAGCGTCCGGCCTTGGGCGTGTCCAGCAGCGCGCTGAAGCAGGCCGGCGAGTCGAACCGCGGCAGGCAGAGCCAGTCGATCGAACCTTGGGTGCTGATCAGGGCAGCAGTGTGCAGATCCCCGACCAGTGCGTAATCTTCAATGCGAGCCATGGGACTTACAGTGCCACACCCGTTTGCCCGGGGACTAGGTTCCATAGATGCTGAAGCGGAACGTGCCGCGGCAGCCGTCGTGCGCGGACCGCTGCCGGAGGCCGGGCGGCAGCGGCGGGAAGACGCCGTCGCCGAACATGCCGGCGAGTGGGCCGGGGAAGTCTAGGCGGGCACAGCCGGCCGGGAAAGGGACGGACGATGGACCACGGCACACCCGGGAACGGAACGATGCACATCGGCACCAGCGGCTGGAGCTATGACCACTGGGAGAACGTGCTTTACCCGCCCGGGCTGCCGGCGCGGGAGCGGCTGGCGTACTACGCGGCCCGTTTCAGCACGGTGGAGCTGAACGCCAGCTTCTACCGCTGGCCCCGGGACACCTCCTTCGCCAGCTGGCGGCGGCGGCTTCCGCCCGGCTTCCTGCTCTCAGTCAAGGCCCCGCGCGGATTGACGCACGGGAAGAAGCTCTACGCCCCGGAGGTCTGGATCGAGCGGATTTCCCGGTGCTGGCACGAACTCGGCGAGAAGCGGGCGGTGCTCCTGGTCCAGCTGCCGCCGGCGTTCGCCCGGGACGACGCGCGGCTGGAGTACTTCCTGGCGGCCCTGCCCGACTGGATCCGGGTGAGCGTGGAATTCCGCCATGAAAGTTGGGACGATCCCGGGGTCTACGCGCTGCTGGAACGCCACGGCGCCGCCTACTGCATCATGAGCGGCGCGGGGCTCCCCTGCGTCCTGCGCGCCACCGCACCCTTCGTCTACGTCCGGTTGCACGGCCCGGACCGGGAGTACGTCTATGGCGGCTCGTACCCGGACGAGGACCTGCACTGGTGGGCGGACCGGATCCGCGAATGGCAGGCGGGCGGCAGGGAGGTCTTCGTGTATTTCAACAACGACGGCGGCGGGAACGCCGTGCGCAACGCCGACACCCTGCGCCAAATGCTGGGCGCTGTCTGAACGCCCGGCATTTCCCGACGCCGTCCGTGGCGGAAAGGTCCCTTGTGGCAGAGTGGAGGCATGGAATTGGCCTCACAGCACTCACCCCGGCAGCAGCCGGTCACCGGCAACCGGGCCTTCCGCCTGGCGCACCTAGTCTCGGATACCGTCAACGGGTTCCGCCTGCAGGCGGCCAAACGCTGGCAGTTCATCCCGCAGACCATCGCCTACCAGGGGTACGGCTCCACGAACTGGGTCCGGGTCCTCGGCCGCGTGGTCCTCACCAGCAGGCCGCACCCCGGCAGCCGGGAGGAACATGCCGCCAAGAACGGCAACCAGAACATCCGGGGCTGGCGCGCATTCACGTCCGTCCCGATCCAGTTCACCGAAGTGGAAATCGAAATCGGCGGCGTGACCGCCCGGGTGCATGCGGACCGCGGCGGCCTCGTGGACACCATCGTCAAGGTGACCCTCACGCCAGGGTGGCACACCGCAGTGCTCCGCGCCGAGGGCACCGAGCCCACCGAGGCGCGGATCTACGTCATTACCCCCGACACCAAGCTGGGGATCGTTTCCGACATTGACGACACGATCATGGTCACGGCCGTGCCCCGCCCCTTCCTGGCGCTCTGGAACACTTTCGTCCTGAACGAGCGGGCCCGGATGGCGACACCCGGCATGGCCGTGCTGATGGACCGCCTCCTGGTCGAACACCCGGAAGCCCCGGTGATCTACCTCTCGACCGGCCCGTGGAACGCCGCGCCCACCCTGGCACGGTTCCTGAGCCGAAACCTGTACCCCTCCGGCGCCCTACTGCTCACCGACTGGGGCCTGACCCAGGACCGCTGGTTCCGCAGCGGCCAGGAGCACAAGCGCCGCAACCTGGAACTGCTCGCCGAGGAATTCCCGAACATGCGCTGGCTGCTCTTCGGCGACAACGGCCAGCACGACGAAGCCATTTACTCGGACTTCGCCCGGCAGCATCCCGACAACGTCGCCGCCGTCGGGATCCGCCAACTCTCGGCGGGCGAGGCTGTGCTGGCCGGCGGCCACTCGGACACCGGCGACCACACCGGAACGTCCGTCCCGTGGCTCTACTCCCCCGACGGCGCCGGACTGGCCAAGGGCCTGCTGGACATGGACCTTCTCTAGCCTGGCGCTAGCCGACCGGGTGGGGGCGTTCGACGTCGGACGCCTGCGCCGCGGCGCCAGCAGCCACGTCCCCGGCAGCCACGTCCCCGGACGCTGGCGTTGCGGGGGCCTTCGGGGCTGCGTCCCGGTGGCGGGCGGCGAGCACTTCCTGGAGCCAGTAGTAGGAGGCCTTCTTCGTGCGGTTCTGGGTCTCACGGTCCACGTGCAGCAGTCCGAACTGCTGCTTGTAGCCGCCGGACCATTCGAAGTTGTCCATCAGCGACCAGACGTAGTATCCGCGCAGGTCCACGGATTCCGCCGGGCCGCCCGGTGACGTCGCTTCAATCGCGGCGGCAATGTGATCCGACAGGTAGCGGGCACGGCGTTCGTCCGGGATGATGAGCCGGCCTTCCCGGTCCCGGATCTCCAGGTCCTCGAAGCTCGCCCCGCCCTCGGTGACGTAGACGGGCGGAAGGTCGGGGTAGCGTTCCGCCATTTCCGCGAGCGCGACCCCCATGTACTCCGGTTTGATGGGCCAGCCGTATGCGGTGGTCTCGGTGTCCGGGAACGAGGCAATGTGGAACGGGGCGCCCGGTGCGGTGCCGCTCAGGTCATCGCCCATGGCCTCTGCCATCCCCTTGGGCACGGCGCCTTCGCCCGGACCGGACGCCACGCGCGTTGGCATGTAGTAGTTGAGCCCGTAGAAATCCAGCGGCTGCGAGATCAGCGCCATATCCTCGCTGGACGGGCTGAAGGAGGAGAAGAATGTGGCGGCCCGGACGGTGTCGGGGTACTTGCCGAGCAGGACGGGGTCCGCGTAGAGCCGGTTCTGGGCCATGTCCATCAGCCCGGCGCTGAGCTTGTCCAGCGGGTTGATCGAGGCGGGCACCATGGGCGAATACACGTTCGTGATGCCAATGTCACCTGGCACGTTGGCGGCCCGGAGGGCCTGCAAGGACAGCCCGTGGCCCAGGAGCTGGTGGTGGACGCTCGGCAGGGCCTTCAGCATCAACGCCTCGCCCGGCGCGTGCATCCCCAGCATGTAGCCGTTGGTGCTGACCGTGGCGGGTTC
>NZ_MQTS01000065.1:0-2754 GCF_020532825.1 Arthrobacter sp. SO3 | reverse complement strand
CCGTCACCCAGCGGGTCACCCTGTCCCCATAGGCGGCCGCGGCGATCGCGGCGAACTCGCCGAGCCGGTAGGCGGTGTCGCGGTTCATCCAGCCGCCCGCCTGGTCGAGCTCCAGCGGCGTGTCCCAGTGATACAGCGTGGCCATGGGGGCGATCCCGTTGTCCAGCAGCAGGTCGATCAGCCGGTCATAGAAGTCCAGCCCCGCCGGATTGACCGGACCGCTGCCGCCGGGCTGGATACGTGACCAGGACAAGGAGAACCGGTAGGAATCGACCCCGAGGTCCTTCATCAGGGCCACGTCCTCGGGCATCCGGTGGTAGTGGTCGCAGGCAACCGCCGGGCTGTGGTCCTGAACGATCGCTCCGGGCCTGGCGGCGAAGACGTCCCAGCCAGAGGGACCGCGTCCATCCTCGTCCAGGGCGCCTTCGATCTGGAAGGCTGCGGTCGCCACGCCCAGGGTGAATCGCGACGGCAAAAGGGCGGCCAAGTCCTTGGCGGAAGCATTCATCAGTGGATTCCCTCAGCTAGTTTGCGGCAGTTGAATGATTTTAGGCCGCAGCGCATCCCCCGCGCCACGACCGGCGTCAACGTGCCGGGCGGCCACCGTCCCGGCAGGGCTGCCGCGGACTCAATACACCGAGGTTTCAGGCCCAAACAGGAAATCCTTGGCGTGGGCGACGGCCTTCTTGAACGCGTCGTTGCGCAGGGCCTGCAGCTGTTCGGTCTCATCCGCCGAGGGTCCAGATAACTCGTGTATCCGGGCCGCAGCACCCAAATGTCACCGGCCGGCGGCAGGTAGAAAACGCCGAAAGAGCGGTGCTGGCTGTCCTCGGCGGTCCAGATGGGAACCACTGCCAGGGCCGCACCGGTGTCGACGTTGATCCACTGGGCCCGCGGAAGCGGTGCTTCATGGGCCTCCGGGTCGAAGAAGGGAGCCGTCCCCTGACCCCAGCGGGCCTCGAAACGCTCGTGGAAGACCGGCATCAGATGCGAATCGTGGCGGCGCCATGCGCTCATGGCCGCCCTCCTTCTTTTGTTCTTGCTGTGTGGGTGTTGCGTCCGGGCTGGGCTCACGGGCTGGGCTCACGGGCCGGGTCACCACGGCCCCGGCTCCCACTGAACCGGGGTTACCCGCAGGACCGGCTGCTCGTATCGGTGGTGACGCACCGGGATCTCGCGGCTTCCAGCGCCGGGGCTTCCCGTGACAGCGCCTCCGGTGACCGCGCCTCCCGTGACAGCGCCTCCGGTGACGGCGCGTCCGGCAGCCGTGGTGCCGCGCCCGGCGTCCCTGCCGGGCGGGTCATACTGGGCCCGGGATTTCGGATCCAGCAGGACCGCGAAGGACTGCAGTATGCGCCGCGCTTCGTCGCCGGCGTTTCCGGTCCCTGAGTCCCCCGCGACGGAGTCCCCCGCATCGGCGGAGGAACCGACGTCGGAATGGCGGAGGCGCATCAGCGCCCGGAAGGCACGCTGAATCTCGGCCGGCGTCGCGTCCGGCGCCACGTGCAGTGCCGCGTAGTATCCACGCAGGTCGCGGTTCATCGGTGCACCCCCTGTCCGGAAAGACCGGGTGGGGACCAGACAGCGCCGTCTGGTCCCCTTACTTATCGGCTGGCTGGACGGTATCCGTCCGCCGCCGTTACTTCCCGATCTCCTGCAGTTTGTCCTGCGTGCGAGTGATTTCAATCTTCCGAGGCTTGGCCTGCTGCAGCACCGGAATGCGGAGCGTCAGGACGCCGTCGGCATCGTGCGCCTTGACCTTCTCGGTGTCCAGCGTGTCGCCGAGGATGAGTTGGCGGCTGAAGACGCCGCGCGGACGTTCCGAGGCAATCAGCTCAACGTTGGGCTGCGTGGGGTCGCGCCTTGCAGCCCTGACGGTCAGGACGTTGCGCTCGATTTCGAGGTCCACAGAGTCCACGTTGACGCCGGGAAGATCGAACGCGACGACGAACTCGCCGTCCTCCTGCCATGCGTCCATCGGCATGGCCGCGGGCCGTGCCGCCGTTCCGAAAACCTGCTGGTTCAGCCGGTCCAGTTCACGGAACGGGTCCTTACGCATCAACATCATTTCCCACTCCTTCATAGGAGGGTTGCCAGCTTTTCCTGTACCCAGCCGACCTGATTATATTTTGTGGTGAATATAAATTTCTTCTAGCACCGGGGCAACACTGATGCAAGGGGAAATTGGACATCGAACTCTGCAACATCGAGACACAGCAAAATCGAGACACTGCAAGGGAGTACCGTGACGGATCGTGGTCAGGAACTGGGCCTCTACGCGATCTCCGTGGTGGCCCAATTGGTCGGGACTGGGCAGCAGAGCATCAGGCTCTACGAGCGGAAGGGCCTGCTGACGCCGGACCGCACGGCCGGAGGGACACGGCGGTACAGCAACGCAGACCTGGCGGTGCTGCGGCGGATCAGCGAGCTTCTGGAGGAGGGACTGAATCTGGCCGGTGTGGCCAAAGTCCTGGAGTTGGAAGCGGTCAACGCCCGGCTGCAGGAGGAGCTGAGCCTCCTCCGCTCACGCCGGTCCTAGTGGAGGATGCCAGGCCGCGTCACCCTTTCTTGGGGAACGGGGTCAGGCCCCGTGGAGTGGTGTCAGTTTCCGCAATTGCGCGTTACTCCGGAGACGTAGTGAGCCACAGTGCGATGGTCAGTGAGAACCGATCAGAGAACTCACAAAGGACACAAACACACGATGGCTCTAGAACAGTGAGAAGTTCGCGTGAATTTTGACGCTTTCGGCGTGAA
>NZ_MQTS01000064.1 GCF_020532825.1 Arthrobacter sp. SO3 | reverse complement strand
ACACCGACGCCGTGAAAGCCGACATGCTCGTCGGCATCGCCAAAATCACCGTCAACACCAAGTAACACACACCAGAAATAGCCCAGAATGCCACGGACCTTGGGGGTCCGTGGCGTTTCGGTTCGGCGGTTATAGTGGTCCCTGGCGGCCACGGAATGGTGCAGTGATCCAGACATGAAAAAGTTTGACGGGCAGAAGCTCACCGAGGCATTGGCTGTGAAGTTCGCCTCGCCGACACGCAGCACGCGTCTGACCGTTGTCCTGGGCCGCTGGCTCGGAATCACTTTCACCATCTGTTTTTTCACCGGACTGTTCAGCCACGGACTTCAAAATCCGCCCTCATGGATGTTCTTTCCCACCAGCCCGGTGTGGATCTACCAGCTCACTCAGGGACTGCACGTGACGGCCGGTATCGCCGCGATTCCGCTGCTCCTGGCGAAGCTCTGGTCGGTATATCCGGAACTGCTGACGTGGCCGCCGGTAAAGTCCCCCGTGCACGGCCTCGAGCGGGCCTCCATTGCCCTGTTCATCTCCTCAGCTCTGCTGCAGCTGACCACTGGCCTGATTAATACCTACAAGTGGTATCCGTGGCCTTTTCCGTTTCGCGAAACCCACTACTGGCTGGCATGGGTGATTTGGGGTTCGCTCCTGCTGCACATTGCCGTCAAACTCCCGGCCATTGCGGCTCACTGGCGTCGGCAACGGTCAAAGAGTATCGTCGTCCGGAGGCCGGCCGCGCCGAACCCCGGAACTTCCGGCACCGGTGCTGTAAGTCCCGGCCGCTGGTCCCGGCGGGCGTTCCTGTCAGCCGTCGCGGCCGCGACCGGAGCCGTCGTCGTGACGACGGCGGGACAGTCGCTCTCCTGGCTGGCGCCGGCCAACCTGTTCGCCCCACGAAAAATGGGGGCCGGCCCCCAAGGGGTGCCGGTCAACCGGACCGCTACCGATGCCAAGGTGACCGAACTGGCGAAGTCCCCGACCTGGGCGCTCATGGTCCGTTCAGGGACCTCCAGCCGTTCCTTCACTCTGGATGAGCTGCGGGAGCTGCCCCAGCACACCCACGAACTGCCAATCGCGTGCGTCGAGGGGTGGAGCCAGACGGCTGCGTGGCGGGGCGTTCGCGTCCAGGACCTGCTCGCCGCCGTCGGTGCCCCCGCGGGTTCCGAACTGCGCTTCACCAGTCTGGAGCCCGAGGGTGCCTACCGCACAATGAACATGCCGGCCGAATACACCCGTGATGATAAGACGCTGGTGGCCCTGGAACTCAACGGTTCGGTGCTCGACCTGGACCATGGCTATCCGGCCAGAATCATCGCCCCCGGCCGACCCGGTGTGCTGCAGACCAAGTGGTTGCACAGCATGGAGGTCCTGTGAAAACGTCCCTTCCCGTCAAAGCGGCCCGGGCAGCGCTCGGGGTCGCGGGCGCGGCCATGGTCGTCTATGGGCTGCTGGGGCTGCCCACCCAACTGGGTTCGGCGCAGCTGATTGGCCTGCTGACGTGGATGGCCGTTGCCATCCTCATCCACGACGGCGTCATTGTGCCGCTCTCCACGCTCGCCGGTGCAGGTCTGACCCGGGCCGGCACCAAACTCCAACCCCGGTCCGCTGCCGTCCTGCGCGGCGCCCTGCTTACCGGCGCCCTCGTGACCCTGGTGGCGGGGATCCTGCTCAAGGCCCAGTCGGTGGCGCAATCCGCCACGGTCCTGGAGGGCGACTACGCCGTGAACCTGGTGTGGTTCTGGCTGGCCCTGGCCCTGGCCTCCGCTGCCATCATCGTTGTCCTGGAACGACGGGCCCGCTTGGCAGGGGTCATCAGGTCCTGACCTTGTGGGTCCGGGACCCTGCTGTGGAAGTTTGCCTGAGCCGGGCGTTGGGAACCCCTTGTTGCCCTGCCTGTCCCGGTTAGACCGGTTCGCCGCGCAGGGGAGCGGTGGCAAACTCCCGCATGCCTTCCTCAAAGGCCACTTCCGGTGTCCAGCCAAGTTCGGCTTTGATCAGTGCTGAGGAAGCCGTGACGTGGCGGACGTCACCGAGCCGGTACTCGCCGGTCACGACCGGCGCCGGACCGGCGCTGAAGCTGCTCAATGCCGTGGCAACGTCACCGATCGTCCGTACCTCGTCCGCGCCGACGTTGTAGGCGCGGAAACCTGGTGTGCCGGCGCCGGAGAGTGACTCGGCGGCGGCGATGTTTGCCGCTGCGACGTCCCGGACATGGATGAAGCTGCGCCGCTGGCCGCCGTCTTCGAATACGCGCGGCGCCTCACCACGGGCCAGCGCCGAACGGAACAAGGATGCGACTCCGGCGTACGGCGTGTCCTTGGGCATCCTGGGCCCGTAGACGTTGTGATAGCGCAGGGCGATGGCCGATCCGCCGGTGCTCCGGGCCCACGATGCGGCCAGATGCTCCTGGCTCAGTTTTGAGGCGGCATAGACGTTCCGGGGGTCCAGGGCAGCGTCCTCGGTGACCATGGCAGGGACAAGGACTGCCCCGGAAGCCGGGTTGCGGGGATCGTAGATTCCCGCGCGCAGGTCAACCTCGGCGCGGGGTCCGGGCCGGACGGGAAGCCCGGTCCAGGGATCGGCATACGCGCCCTCGCCGTAGACCACCATCGAGGAGGCCAGGACCAGGCGGGTGATGCCGTGGCGTTCCATGGCGGCCAGCAGGATGGCCGTGGCGTAGTCGTTGTTGCGGATGTAGTCCGGTGCGTCGGCGAAGCTGACACCCAGTCCGACCTTCGCACTCTGGTGGCAGACCGTATCGATACCCCGTAATGCCGAATTGACCGCGGCCGGGTCTGTGACGTCACTGGTCATGAGGTCCACCCGCGGGTCGAAGGCGGGCGGAACGGGATGAAGGTCCGGGCGGAGCGAGTCGAGGACCCGCACCGACCAGCCCTTAGCGAGGGCGGCGTCGACGATGTGCGAACCGATGAACCCTGCACCTCCGGTGATGAGGAGTTTCATCGGGCGTCCGCCATTTCCCGGACAGCCGGGAGCGCCATGATCCGGCGCACCGCTTCCTGATCCATTAGGGGCCGGGCGCGGTAGTCCGCACCGATGGCGGCGACGGTCGTCTCAAGAACGGCCAGGACACTGTGCTGGGCATTCTTAAGCCGGGCGAAGACGGCGTCGGCGGTTACCGGTTCCGAGCCGTCGTGCCCGGTGTCGGAATCGGTGATGAACGCCAGATTGGCGAAGCCCATGTTGAGTTCGGCGGCTAGGAGTGGTTCGGGGTACTGGGTCATGCTGATGATGTCAGCACCACCGGTGACGTACCAGGCGGACTCGGCCTTCGTGGAGAATCGTGGTCCGTTGATCACGACCACCGTTCCCTGCGGGACGTGGGCAATGTTGTGGCTGGCGAGAGCGGCATTCACGTGTGCACGCAGGGTGGGGCAGAAAGGTTCTGAGGCCGGCAGGTGCTGGACACCGGCGGGGGGGACGCCGTCAACGACGGTTCCGTCGAAAAAGGTGTCGGCGCGTCCCCAGGTGCGGTCGATGATCTGGTCCGTCACCACGAAGGCGTCAGGGCTGAAGCCCTCCCGCAGGCCACCCACGGCCGAGGAGGAGAGGATGGCCTCGACGCCGAGGCTCTTGAGTGCCCATAAGTTGGCGCGGTAGTTGATTTTCTGGGGCGGAAGTGAATGTTTTCCGCCGTGGCGGGGGAGGAAAGCCACGGTGCGTCCGGCGACGTCGGCAAGAGTCACAGGACCAGACGGCGGCCCGTACGGGGTGTCAACGTCGAGGGTGTCCAGCACCGCCGCTCCGGGGAGTTGGTAGGTTCCGGAACCGCCGATGATGCCGATGCGTGCCTGCGGGGTACCGGTGAGTGCTGTGTCCATGGTGCAATCCTGTCATTCGGGGGAGCGTGGAGTGTGGGGGCGGTTACTGGGGGGTCCCCGCGGCAACCGGCGTCGGGGACTCGAGGCCGGCGACGGCCGCCAGCTGAAGCTCCTGACGGCGACGCCACCAGACACCTGCTGAGACGGCGAGGGCTGCGAGGAACAGGGCCGCTTGATGCAGCGGTAGGCTGAGGGGCTCCTTGAGGGGCAGCATATAGATGGTGTCCAGGGCAAGGATGACGGCGACGTATTCCCAGCGCCGGCTCAGGACAATGAACGGCAGCAGCATGAGAGCGTACCAGGGGTAATTCGGGCTGATAATCAGCAACGTCAGTCCGATCATGACCGTCTGCTGCTCCCAGACATTCCCGGACCGGGTCCGCCGCAGCACACCGAGCGCAACGACGGCCAGCGCCGCGGCGCTGAGCACCGGCGGCCAGGGTCCGGTGGAGAGGAGTTGAGCCAGCCCGAAGCGGGTCCCGCCGCTCTGGCTGTAGCCTTCCTCCTTGAGGTAGCCGGGCAGGAAGCCCAGGACTCCGGCCCCGGCAGCGGCCAGATAGGGCACGTAAAGGAGGACGAAAGTTGCCAGTGCCGCGGCAATGAACCGGGCCGGACGCCGGAACAACAACGCAGGGGCGGCGATCACGGGAATGAGTTTCGTGGCAACGGCGGCCCCGAACACCATCCCGGAGCGCAGCGGCTTGCCTCCGGTCAACAGCAGTCCGGCGGCCAGGATCAGGGCACCGCCGAGCAGATCAACATGGGCGTTATTCACGGCCTCCAGCTGCACAAACGGGCTCCAGCCCCAGACCGCGGCCAGGTGAAGGGGCAGGCCGCGTCTGGCCAGGGCGCCGAGCAGCAGCAGCGTCACGGCGACGCTGATGAGCAGGCCTCCGACTTGGAAAGGAAGGTATCCAACCGAGTCGGGAACGGCAGCCCGCACCCCAAAGAAGTAGAGCTCTGCAGTGGGCGGATAGATCGTGGGCACGTGCGGCCGGTTAATGGCCGTGCACAACGGACTCCCCGACGGATATCCGAAGGCCGGGACAGATTCCGTCCCGAACACGTCCTTGGCACATACGGGCCTGCCCCCATCGCCGATGGCGCCGGGAGCAAACAGCCAGTCCGGCCGAAGCCCGGCGAGGGTCTCATCGACGGGTACATGCGAGTAGGGGGAGATCCCCGCCTTTTGGACGATCCCGTCCCAGGCATAGCGGGCGGAATCGTTGCTGGTCCGCGGCGGCGAACTCACGGCAACCAGGCCGAGCAGCACAGTGCCCGCGATGAGGATGGCACCCACGCGGCGTCGGGGGATGCGCCGGAGGAGACTGACAGCCCCAATGAGCACGCCCCAGGACATGAGCGTGCCGACAATCGGTGCAGATTCGAAAGGGTTGTCGGGGACAACCATCCACCACAGCAGGCCCGCGAGGATCAGGACGAGCGCCGTCAACGTAGCGGCCAGTCTGAGGATGGAGCGTTGCGTGCCGTGTGCCGGCGGCGAAGCAAAAGCGATGGTCACACCGCGGCCCTGCTTGGTCCGGTGCCGGGGGCGAGCCGGCAAAAGACGCGGCCCTGTAGTCGTTGAACGGACGTTACGGTCCATTCACTGCGCTGCGCCCGGGACACCAGACCCACGCTTCCTGTCCGGGCCCAGCGGAATGGTTCGCTCTGGTTTCCGCTCGAGTCCTCCAGCACGGCGGAGTAGACGGTGTCCAGGTCCTCGTCGTCCTCCACTTCCACCAGAAGAGTCCCGTGCGGGGCGATGAGTTGGCCGCAGCGGCGCAGCAGGGCTGTGATGCTACCGCCGATGCCGATGTTGCCGTCGAGCAGAATGATGGATTGCCAAAGACCGGACTGGGGTACGGGTGCGAACACCGATTGCTCCAGCGCCCGGGCCCCGCGGGCGCGCGCCCGGCGGACCGCCTCCGCACTGGTATCGATCCCCAGCGAGGGAAGACCCATCCGCTGGGCGGCAGCCAGAAGCCTGCCCGGTCCGCAGCCGATGTCCAGGACCGGCCCCTGTAGGCTCTGCAGCAGGGAACGCTCGAGCAGGTTTGCCTCCCCACACCAACTCTGGACGTCGAAGTCCACCGGGGCTGCCGCATGGTTGATGTCCGGACGGAGCGTCAGGGTGCCGGATCCGTCCGCCAGCGCCCTGGCATAGGGCTCCGCGTGGCCCTGGCCGAAGTGGCTCGCTGATGCCACGTCGGTGGCCGTCACGGCAGGGCCCCGCTAAGGAGTGAGGCGTCATGCATTCGTTGGGCGGCGTCCTGGACAGCGTGGGCGAAGTCGGTTCCCGGTAGCACCGAGGCGATGTTGAGCGCATCGCTGAAGTGGTCCATATCCGCCAGTTCAGCCAGCGTCCCGACATTGAGGCCGCGGGCTAACAGGCGGGCGAGTTGCCGTGCCCCGGTCGTGTCCGAAGACATAGGCACTCCCCGGATCAATGCCCCGTCGGGGCGGTGCAGCGCGAGGGCCCAGAACCCGCCGTCCGTGGCGGGGCCTATCCAGGCGTCGTGACCTGGAGCATCCGTGGACCAGTCGTGAAGCAGCGGCCCGACGTGGTCAGCCGAGAACTGCGGAGTGTCCATCCCGATGATGAGCAGCGGACCGGTGGCTCCGTCGCAGATGGCAGCGAGCCGTTCGTCCAGCCCTCCGGTCGCCTGCGGTACGACGGTGAAGCCTTCGGCGTCTGCCGCCTTCGGTGTTCCGTCCATGACCAGCACCCGGTTCCGTGCCGGGAGGAGCCGGACCGTCTCCAAGGTCCGGCTCAGGCTCAACTGTGCCAGGGCGGCGGCCCCTTCGGGGCTCAGCGGAGGGCTCATCCGGGTCTTGACACGGCCCGGCAGGCACTCTTTGGCGATGACCGCCACTGTCAGATCAATGCTCTTGCTCATAACAGTCATTCGCTGCCGGGAGTCTTCCGGACCGGTACGGCCGATGCAGCCGCCGCGGCAGCCCTGAGCTGGTCGGACATATCCCGCACAGCCGTCACCGTTCCGCGCACCGTTCCGGTCACCTTGGACTTGCCGGTGCGGGGGGCATATGGGACGGGCATCTCCAGGATCCTCCAATGGCGCAGGCTTGCCTTCAGGAACATCTCCAGCGGGTAGCCGCTGCGGCGGTCCTCCAGCCCGAGGGAGAGCAAATCAACCCGCCGTGCTGCCCGCATTGGTCCAAGATCAGTCACTCGTTCCCCGGTCAGGCGCCGGAGCCGCCAGGCCAGAACGACGTTGGCGATCCGGGCATGCAGGGGCCAGGAGCCGCGCTGAGGAAGACGGCTGCCCAGCACCAGATCCGCTGTGCCGCTAGCTACGGGGGCGACCAGCGCCGGCAGCTGAGCAGGGTCGAGCGAACCGTCGCAATCGCAGAACGCAACGAGCTCCGCAGTCGCTGCCAGCAGGCCCGCGTGGGCGGCTGCCCCGAACCCCCGCCGCCCTTCGTGGATCACGAGCGCGCCCAGACTCGCCGCAAGCTCGGCGGAACCGTCTGTGGAACCGTTATCGACCACGATGGCCCGGTACCCTTCCGGCACGCGGGACAACACCCACGGCAGGGCGCCGCGCTCGTTCAAACACGGCAGAACAACATCGACCACGGCTTCAGTCATCAAAACGCCTCTCAAAGCTACGGTTCCCGCAACGGCGCTTCGCCCGGGTTCCTACGGTACGCGAACAGAAAAGTGCCACGGAGCCCTAGGAGCAACCGCGGCACTTCCCGCCGGTGCAGAACAGGCATCCGGCAGGTATTTCTGGTGTGTGTTACTTGGTGTTGACGGTGATTTTGGCGATGCCGACGAGCATGTCGGCTTTCACGGCGTCGGTGT
>NZ_MQTS01000063.1 GCF_020532825.1 Arthrobacter sp. SO3 | reverse complement strand
GCCGGGTCGTTTTACCGGGTCCTGACCGACCCGCGGGACGGTGCGCCGCTGGAAATCGGCCGGACCCGCTACCGCCTCACGAAAGCCCAGCGGCGGTGGCTGCGCCTGCGCGACGGGAAGTGCCCGTTCCCCGGCTGCAACAACGCCTCGCTCGATAACGACGCGGACCATCTCCTGGCCTGGGCCGCTGGAGGGACCACCGGGATCTCCAACCTCGGCCAGCCCTGCCCCAGACACCACCGGCTCAAACACGGCTCGGCGTGGACACCTTCCGGGGCCAGCAATAACAAGCCACCCGGCTGGACCTCACCCTCGGGCCGGTACTACCCCAGCGAAGAGCAGGACTGGGAACCACCCCACTGGCCCAACGGCTTCGTGACCGCAGACCTTTTGACCACGGACACAGAAACAGGTCTGGACCCAGGCTTGGTCACAGCCTCGAACACGGATACATTCACAGAGATGGATCCGGATAGGGGCCCGGACGCGGGCCTGGACCAGGGTCCGCCCGCGGATCCGGGTTATCACCCGGAACCGCCGCCCGCCGGGCCCTTCGGCCCGGACCCCGGCCCGGATCCCGACCGGGAACTGCCCGAGGACCCCCTCCCGGACTGGTACCTCTTCACCGCTGCGCATCCATGGCCGGAACCAGATCCGGACGAGCCGTGCTGGCCAGAGCCGCACGGGACAGCGACCTGGAATGCCCCCAGTGCAAGAATTCCTGACTGGGTCGGGCGTGTCTCCCGCTGAAGGGCCGCTCGACAATCGAGCGGTCTTGTGGGCTTGGTGTCGCTGTCCAGGCGGCGGCCGCCGCGGGCCTGATCTTTAGTCGTTGGTCTTCCGCAGGGCCTCGGTCAGCACGCGGGCCGCATTGCAAACCACTTCGGCATGCAGCCGGCCCGGCTGGCGGGTCAGCCGCTCAATCGGCCCGGAAATCGACACCGCGGCGATGACGCGGCCGGACGGGCCGCGCACGGGGGCCGAAACGGACGCAACCCCCGGCTCGCGTTCGCCGAGGCTCTGGCCCCAGCCCCGCCGTCGTACTCCGGCCAGGACGGTGGGGGTGAAGCGGGCGGCCTGCAAACCTTCCAGGAGCCGGTCGTGGTCCTCCCAAGCGAGCAGCACCTGGGCGGCGGAGCCGGCCTTCATGGACAACTGCGTGCCGACTGGAATGGTGTCGCGCAGGCCGATGGGACGTTCGGCGGAGGCCACGCAGACGCGCCAGTCGCCCTGCCGGCGGAAGATCTGGGCGCTTTCGCCCGTGGCGTCGCGCAGCTGCATCAGGACCGGGCCCGCGGAGGCGATCAGGCGGTCCTCGCCGGCCGCGGAGGCGAGCTCCACCAGGCGGCTGCCGAGCACAAATCGGCCCTGGATGTCACGGCTGACCAGCCGGTGATGAACCAGCGCCAGTGCCAGCCGGTGCACTGTGGGCCTAGCCAGTCCTGTGGCAGCAACAAGCTGCGCCAGGGTGGTTGGGCCAGCCTCAAGTGCGTCAAGCACATGGGCCGCTTTATCGATGACACCGACTCCACTAGAATTGTCCATGTAATGATATTGCCGTCTCATTATCTGAGATGCAAGTCAACTCGCTGGCGCATTACGCGGGAGTGCTGATTCAGTGGAGACAACAAGCCGGCAAGAACGAACACCGCAGTGAAGGGAGAAGGCCGTGGCAAAGACACTGGCCGAGAAAGTCTGGGACGCGCACGTGGTGCGCAAAGGCGATGGCGAAGGAGCCAATGCCCAGCCGGACCTTCTTTTCATCGACCTCCACCTGGTGCACGAGGTGACCTCGCCGCAGGCCTTTGAGGGACTGCGGCTGGCCGGTCGCAAGCTGCGCCGGCCGGACCTCACCATCGCCACCGAGGACCACAACACTCCCACGCTGGACATCGACAAGCCAATCGCCGATCTCACCAGCCGCACGCAGATCCAGACGCTGCGCAACAACTGCCAGGAATTCGGTGTCCGGCTGCACTCGCTCGGCGACGCCGAGCAGGGCATCGTCCACGTCGTGGGCCCGCAGCTGGGCCTCACCCAGCCCGGCATGACGGTGGTCTGCGGTGACTCGCACACCTCCACCCACGGCGCCTTCGGAGCCCTCGCGATGGGCATCGGCACCTCCGAGGTGGAACACGTCATGGCCACCCAGACGCTGTCGCTGAAGCCCTTCAAGACCATGGCCATCAACGTCGAGGGCACCCTGCGGCCGGGCGTTTCCGCCAAGGACATCATCCTGGCCGTCATCGCCAAGATCGGCACCGGCGGGGGACAGGGCTACGTGCTCGAGTACCGCGGCTCCGCTATCCGGGCGCTGTCCATGGAAGCCCGGATGACCATTTGCAACATGTCCATCGAAGCGGGCGCCCGCGCCGGGCTCGTCGCGCCGGACCAGACCACGTACGACTACATGTTCGGCCGTCCGCATGCGCCGCAGGGCGAAGAGTGGGATGCCGCCGTCGGGTACTGGAACACGCTGCGCTCCGATGACGACGCGACATTCGACGTCGCGGTGGACCTCGACGCCGACTCGCTGGAACCGTTCGTGACCTGGGGGACCAACCCCGGCCAGGGCGTGTCCCTGTCCGCCAGGGTGCCCTCACCCGAGGACTTCGGCGATGAAAACGCCAAGGCGGCGGCGGAACGTGCGCTGCAGTACATGGGCCTTGAAGCCGGCACCCCGATGAAGGACATCCGGGTGGACACCGTCTTCCTGGGCTCCTGCACCAACTCCCGGATGGAGGACCTCCGCGCCGCCGCGGACATCATCCGCGGCCGCACCAAGGATCCCAACATCCGGATGCTCGTCGTGCCTGGATCCGCCCGCGTCCGGCTCGAAGCCGAGGCCGAAGGCCTGGACCGGGTCTTCAAGGACTTCGGCGCCGAATGGCGCTTCGCCGGCTGCTCCATGTGCCTGGGCATGAACCCGGACCAGCTGGAGCCGGGGGAGCGCTGCGCCTCCACGTCGAACCGCAACTTCGAGGGCCGCCAGGGCAAGGGCGGACGCACCCACCTGGTCTCCCCGGTCGTGGCAGCGGCGACGGCGGTGCGCGGCACCCTGAGCTCGCCGTCGGACCTGGAACCCGCTCCCGGGGCCGCCGCCAGCGGCACCGCCGCAGCCTAGCTTCCGACAGCCCCAGATCCACACAGCCCAGAAGGATCCGCAATGGAAAAATTCACCACCCACACCGGAATTGGCGTCCCGCTGCGCCAGAGCAACGTCGACACGGACCAGATCATCCCGGCCGTCTACCTCAAGCGCATCACCCGCACCGGTTTCGAGGACGCCCTGTTCGCGGCGTGGCGCAAGGACCCGGCGTTCATCCTGAACCAGGAACCCTTCAACGCCGGCTCCGTACTCGTGGCCGGCCCCGACTTCGGCACGGGATCCTCCCGGGAGCACGCCGTCTGGGCGCTCAAGGACTACGGCTTCAAGACCGTGCTCTCCTCACGCTTCGCGGACATCTTCCGCGGCAACTCCGGCAAGCAGGGCCTGCTCGCCGCCGAACTGGCCCAGGACGACATCGAACTCATCTGGAAGGAACTGGAGAACGCCCCCGGCACCGCGGTCACCGTGGACCTCGTCTCCAAGACGGTCCAGTGCGGCAACATCGTGGCTCCGTTCGAGATCGACGATTACACCCGCTGGCGCCTCCTCGAGGGCCTGGATGACATCGGCCTGACCCTCAAGCATGAGGAAGACATCACCACCTTTGAGACCACCAGGCCGTCGTTTATGCCTAAAACGCTGCCGGCGAGGCTGTCCTAGCTTTCCAGCTGCCCTGACCCGCCCCGACCTGCGCCACCACTGCAACGCGGGGTCACGTACGGCCCGTCCCGGGACCCGGGACCGGCCGTACGTGACCCCGCGTTGTCTGGTTTTCGACGGCGGCCGCCTGGGCGGGGGCGACAGGCCGGGTGCACGCCGTATTTCAGATCGGTAACGCTAGCTCCTATGCTTAGCTGGTGCCTTTGTAAGGATTTGGGGGCGAGTAGTCGTGAGGAAACCGGTATATGAGTAGTGTTTTGACAATCCGCGGAGGCGTCCCGCTGACTGGCCGCGTCACCGTGCGGGGGGCCAAGAATCTTGTCCCCAAGGCCATGGTGGCTGCCCTGCTGGGCAATGAGCCGTCCGTGTTGCGCAACGTCCCCGAAATCAAGGACGTCGAAGTTGTCACCAGCCTGCTCCAGTTGCACGGCGTCACTGTCGAGAAAGACCCCGTTACCGGGGATCTGACCCTCGACCCGACCAACGCGAAGACGGCCTCGCACACGGCGATCGACGCGCACGCCGGCGATTCCCGCATCCCGATCCTGCTGTGCGGGCCCTTGATCCACGCGATCGGCGAGGCCTTCATCCCGGATCTGGGCGGCTGCAAAATCGGTGACCGCCCCATCGACTACCACCTGAACGTGCTGCGGCAGTTCGGAGCCGTGGTGGAAAAGCGCCCCGGCGGCATCCACATCTCCGCCCCCGACGGGCTCAAAGGCGCCAAGATCTCCCTTCCGTACCCCTCCGTCGGCGCCACCGAACAGGTGCTGCTGAGTGCCACGAGGGCCGAGGGCATCACCGAGCTCTCCGGCGCGGCCACCGAGCCGGAAATTGTCGACCTCATCGCAGTCCTGCAGAAGATGGGCGCGATCATCAGCGTCCAGACGGACCGCACCATCCGGATCGAGGGCGTCCCTGACCTCGGCGGCTACAACCACCGCGCATTGTCGGACCGCAACGAGTCGGCCTCCTGGGCCTCAGCGGCGCTGGTCACCCGGGGCGACATCTTCGTTGAGGGCGCTACCCAGCGCGACATGATGACATTCCTCAACACCTACCGCAAGGTCGGCGGCGGCATGGACATTGGCGACGACGGCATTCGCTTCTATCACAAGGGCGGCAAGCTCAACCCGCTGGTCCTCGAGACGGACGTGCACCCCGGTTTCATGACCGACTGGCAGCAGCCGCTGATCGTCGCCCTGACGCAGGCGGAGGGTGTGTCGATCGTCCACGAAACCGTGTACGAGAACCGCTTTGGCTTCACCGAGGCCCTGATCCGGATGGGCGCCAACATCCAGGTCCACCGCGAATGCCTCGGCAGTGTCCCGTGCCGCTTCGGCCAGCGCAATTTTCTGCATTCAGCCGTGATATCCGGCCCCACCCAGCTGACCGGCACCGATATTGACGTACCGGACCTGCGGGGCGGCTTCAGCCACCTGATCGCGGCGCTGGCCGCCAACGGCACTTCGCGGGTCACCGGAATCGACATCATCAACCGCGGCTACGAGCGCTTCACAGAGAAGCTCGCGGGCCTGGGCGCCGATTTCGACATCACCGCCGCGAAGTAGCGGGGACGAAGTGAAGGAAACGGCCAAGAGCCGCATCACCTTTGTCGCTGTCGCCGCCCTCGTCCGGCCGGCAATGAACCTCCTGATGCGCAAGCAGTGGATCGGCCTGGAGAAGCTTCCCGCCGGGGGCTTCATCGCCGCCCCCAACCACTGCACCGAAATCGATCCGCTGGTTGTGGGGCACATGCTCTACAACCAGAAGCGGATGCCGCACTTCCTGGCCAAGGCCGGACTCTTCAAGGTCCCCGTCCTGGGATTCGTGCTGCGGGCCACCAAGCAGATCCCGGTGGAACGCTCGTCAGCGGGCGCCAACCGCTCGCTGCAGATCGCCAAGGAAGTGGTGAACGAGGGCGGGTCCATCATCATCTACCCCGAGGGCACGCTGACCCGGGATCCCGGGCTGTGGCCGATGAAGGGCCACACCGGCGCCGCGCGCATGGCGCTGGAAAGCGGCATCCCCGTGGTGCCGATGGCGCACTGGGGGGCCCACGAGGTCTTGCCCCGCTACGCCAAGCGGTTCCACATCTTCCCGCGCAAGACCTCCCGCCTGGTGGTGGGCGATCCAGTGGACCTCAGCGCTTTCGCCGGACGCCCGCTGGACAAAGCCACGCTCACCGAGGCCACCAACGTGATCATGGAGGCCATCACGGAGCTGCTGGCCAGCCTACGCGGCGGACAGCCGCCCCTGGTCCGCTGGGACCCTGCGGCGCACCACCAGTCCACCCACGGCCGTTTCGTGGAGCGCGGCGGTGCGGGCAGCGGCTCAGCCGCACCGGAAGAGAACCTTGGGGACAGCGACGAATGACATTCGATCAAATGCGGGGACCATCGGCCACGAAGGTTGCCGTACTCGGCGCCGGGTCCTGGGGGACCACCTTCGCGAAGATCCTCGCCGATGCCGCCGCCGCGTCCGGCGTGGAGCGCGACATCCGGCTATGGGGACGCCGGCCTGAAGTTGTGGACGCGATCAATGCCCGGCACCGGAACGAGCAATACCTCAAGGACATTGCGCTTCCGCCCAGCATCACCGCCTCCACCGACGTCGCCGAGGTCCTGTCCGGAGCCCAGTTGGTGGTTCTCGCCGTCCCGGCACAGACACTGCGGCCACAGCTGCGCGAATGGAAACACCTGCTGCCCCAGGGCGCCCTGGTTGTCTCCCTCATGAAGGGGCTGGAACTGAATTCCGACGCCCGGATGAGCGAAGTGATCTGCGAGGAGCTCGGCATCCCCGCCAGCCACGTCGCCGTCGTGTCCGGACCCAACCTGGCCATGGAAATTGCCCGGGAAGAGCCCACCGCATCCGTCGTGGCATGCTCGGACTTTGGTGCCGCCGCGTGGGTGGCCCGGAGCTGCACCGCGCCGTATTTCCGGCCGTACACGACGGCGGACGTGGTCGGCGTGGAGATCGGCGGCATCGTCAAGAACATCATCGCCCTCGCCGTGGGCATTTGCGAAGGCAAGCAGATGGGCGACAACACGAAAGCTTCGGTCATCACCAGGGGGCTTGCGGAAACGTCGCGGCTCACCCTTGCCCTCGGCGGTCAGGCCCAGACCATGGCCGGCCTCGCCGGCCTAGGTGACCTCGTCGCGACATGCTCGTCACCGCTGTCGCGGAACCACACTGCAGGCCGCCTCCTGGGCACGGGGCTGACCCTGGACCAGGTCACGGCGCAGATGACGCAGACCGCCGAGGGGATCAAGTCAGCCCAGGCCGTGCACGAGCTCGCCGGCAAGCTCGGCGTTGAAATGCCCATCACCGCGGCCGTTGTTGCCGTGCTGGCCGGAAAACTGTCCGTAGACGAACTGGGGCCGCTGCTGCTGTCCCGGGACCTGAAACGCGAAGGCGATTACTGAGAGTGTCGGAACTAAACGAATCAACAGAAGGCCGGGCCGCACGGTCCAGGCCCCGCGTGGCGGTCCTCTTCGGCGGCCGCTCCAGCGAACACGCCGTCAGCTGCGTGACGGCGGCCGGGGTCCTCGGTGCCATCGACCAGACGAAGTACGAGGTCATCCCGATCGGGATCGCCAAGACCGGCCAGTGGGTGCTGGCTTCCGGTGACACCCACGACTGGTCACTCTCTGCATCGTCCCTGCCCGAGGTGGCATCCTCGGCCCAGACCGTGACGCTGGCCGAAATCGGCGGCGAACACCAGCTCATCGTCGCCTCCCCGAACGAGGTCCCGCACGAACTGGGCGCGGTGGATGTGGTGTTCCCGCTGCTGCACGGCCCGTTCGGCGAGGACGGCACCATCCAGGGCTTCCTGGAACTCTCCGACACCCGCTACGTGGGTGCCGGTGTGCTTGCGTCCGCCGTCGGCATGGACAAGCACTTTATGAAGGTGGTGTTCGAATCCGCCGGGCTTCGCGTGGGGCCCTACATCGCCGTCACGGACCGGCAGTGGCGCAACGATCCCGAGACCGTCCGCAAACGCGTGGACCAGCTCGGCTTCCCGGTCTTCGTCAAGCCCGCCCGGGCAGGCTCCTCGATGGGCATCTCCAAGGTGGACTCCCTCGACGGCCTGGACGCAGCGATTGAGGCCGCCCGTCAGTACGATCCGAAACTCGTCATCGAGGCCGGCATTCTCGGCAGGGAAATCGAATGTGCCGTGCTGGAGGGCAGGGGCACCGACAGTCCCCGGACGTCCATGCCGGGCGAGATTTCCGTGGCCGGCGGCGGGCACGAGTTCTACGACTTCAACGCCAAATATGTGGACAACGCGGCGGCGCTCAGCTGCCCGGCCGAGCTTCCGGACGAAGCCATCGCCAGGGTCCGCGAGTTGTCCGCCGTCGCTTTCGACGCAGTCGGGGCCGAGGGACTCAGCCGGGTCGACTTCTTCTACACGCCCGAGGGCGAGCTGATCATCAACGAGATCAACACGATGCCCGGGTTCACGCCGAAAAGCATGTACCCGCAAATGTGGAAAGCGTCCGGCCTGGGCTACGCGGAACTCATCGACGAACTGATCTACCTGGCCCTGCACCGCAAAACAGGCCTGCGCTAGGCCAGCGGGTCCGGCCGCCGGTGCGCGGTGGCCGGCCTGCCGGGAAGCTACGGGGTCGGCGGGAGGTTCTGCAGGTCCGCCTGGCCCACGCAGTTGCGCGTCGCCGGCACCTTGGCGGCTGCGGCCGCGAGGTCGGCGAGCACGGTTGCGGAACTGATCTTATCCGGGTCCATCAGGATCTCGGTTGCCGGTTCGCGTCCGAAGGTCGTCAGCGTCCACACCGGGTCGCCTTCCTTGATGACCCAGTCGACGCCGTTGACGCTGACGCAGCGGTCCGTCGTCGGCCCCGGAACATTTACCCCGCAGCGCAGGACCACGAGGGACGGATCGCCCCACGCCGCAGTGGCCTGGCTGTTGGTCTTCCGCAGCTTGGCTTCGCCGATCGCATCCGGCAGTGCGACCATCATCGGTGCACAAGCGGCGTTCCCTGCGTCCTTGGCCGGGGTGACGTCGACAACCGGAGCGCAGCCGCTCAGCAGGATCCCTGCAGCCGCCGCCGCGGCCAGGCTGCGGAGCGGACGTGCGGAAGCCGGGAAACGGAAGCGCTGCATACTTCAAGCCTATCCCGGCCTGCCGGGCGTTGTGGCAAGGCGCTGCAGCCGTTAGCATCGCCAGATGAATCGAAGATGAACGGTAAGCGTCGGGCAGTCCAGTAGACTGGGAAGATCGTGCACTGCCTGGGCGCTGCCGACAAGGACGTTTGTGATGGCCACGACCGCACACAATTGATTAGCTCTTGTATCTGGGGGAGGGACTGCCAATTACGTCGCGCAGCCTGAAAACAAATGTCTCACGCACTGGACTGACTGCACTGCTCCTGGCCCTCTCCCTCTCGGGACCGGTCGCGGCCGCGCAGGCTGAGGATCCGCTTGTGCCCATCCCGGTGCCCGTCGTAGTGAGCCCCGCTCCGCCGACGCCCCCGGCAACGGAACCCGCACCTTCGCCGGAACCCTCCGCTACGGCGGTTCCGGTTGAGCCTTCTGCGGCCCCCGCTGAAGCAACTCCGGC
>NZ_MQTS01000062.1 GCF_020532825.1 Arthrobacter sp. SO3 | reverse complement strand
GTCCCGGCGACTCCCGCCCTTCCCTCCCAGCCGGCCGTCCCCGCCGTACCGGCATCCCCGTCCGTTGACGACTCCGCCGAGGGCGACGTCAGCGTTGAGGGCACGGAAGGATCTGCCGAGGGCTCCGTCAAGGCTGACAAGGATGGCGCCTCCGTCGACGGTGCCGCCAACGCCAAGGGCGCTGCCGAGGCCAAGGCGCACGCCGGTGCGACCGTCGCTATCCCCGCCGTCCCCGGCGCCAAGAATGTCCCTGCCGTTCCGGCTACCCCTGCCGTTCCGGCTACCCCTGCCGTTCCGGCCCTGCCGTCGGACGAGAAGCCTGAGCTCAGCAAGTAGGCAGTGAAGGCCTCCTCGGAGGCACCCGGGGTGCGGCCACTGGACTTGCCCAGGCCGCACCCCAGCAGTAACCGGAAGGACAGCCTCTTGGCAGAACAGCTAACCGATGACGAATTGTCAGCAGCCTTCGCTGGCGAGCCGTCAGGATTTGGCGCTGTCTACACGGCCATTGCACCCGCGGTGCTCGGCTACTTCCGGGCCCGCGGGGTGGACGACGCCGAGGCGCTCACCCAGGACGTCTTCGTCAATGTCCTGCCGAAACTGGCCAAGGTCACCGGCGGCCCCACCGGTTTGCAGACCTTCATTTTCTCCGTCGCCCACGCGCGGCTGGTCGACCATCGCCGCCGGGCAGAACGCACGCCGTACCTGGCCGAATACGACCCCCGTGATGACACCCGTTACGCCCCTTCCGCCGAGGATGAGGTCCTCGGCTCGCTGGGCGGCGTGACAGATTCCCTTTCCCGGCTCAATGAGGAGCAGCGGGAAGTACTGGTCCTGCGGATCGTCGCGGACCTATCCATCGAACAGGTGGCCCGCATCATGGACAAGTCGCCGGGTGCCATCAAACAGCTTCAACGACGCGGGCTCACTGCCCTGCGCGAACTCGTCACCGAAAAGGACCACGCAGCATCATGACCGGAACCCGCGAACCCCAGCAGGATGGCGGCATCCAGGCGATGCTCCGTGATTCCGGCCTCGAAGCAGCCGCCGAGCTCCGCAGCTCACTCGAAGAGCTCCGCGCCCTGGTCCCTGGCGAGGCCCCCGCGCCCCGCGCCGACCTCGCGGCGCTGCTGGCCGCCAGCAGCCGCGGTTCCGCAGCCGCCTCCGCGCCGGATTTCGTCGACGAAACACTTCCGGCCGGCGTCACGAGCCTGGCCGAGCGCCGCGGCCGGAAGCGCAGGCTCGCAATCGTCGGTGGCGCCGTGCTGGGTGCAATGACTCTTGGTGCGGGCGCCGTGGCGGCCTCCAGCGGGGATTTCCGCGAGACTTTCAGCCATTCTGTGGGCACCATCTTCCAGCCCGCCGGCAAGATGCCCGATACGGCCCCGACGCCTGCCCTCCCGTCACCGGCGGACGTCCCGGCAGCCCCCGCGCCGACGTCGAACGCAACGGGCGCCCCCACTCCGCCGCTGGGTCAAGCTCCGGGGGCTCCCGGAGCCGCTGCTGCGGCACCTGCTAAGCCGGGCACTCCTGCCACTCCGCCTGCTGTTGGCCATGTCGAAGTCCTTCCGACGCCGCCCCACCGCCCGGTCGCACCAGGCACCTCCGCGCTCCCCAGCCCTGGAGGGGACAAGGGTCTTCCCACGGAGCCGACTCTTCCCGGCGTGCTCCCGGCACTCCCCGGCCAGCCCTAGTCCGGCCAGCCCTAGTCCGGCCAGCCCGCGGGATGCCGTGGGCCGTCCGGGTTGTAGGCGGTCGACGCCGGGGCCGTGCGGGCAGCCGTAGTCCATTCCGCGGGCGCACGGACTCTGAGCCCGTACGTTACCCGCGAATTCGGCGTCCGGACCCGGCGGACGCGCTAGGCCAGGACCTGCCGCTTGGAGGAAATGACCCCTGTGTCGAAGCCGGCCAGGTGCAGGCCGCCATGGAAGCGGGCATGCTCAATCTTCACGCAGCGATCCATCACGACGTCGAGTCCGGCGGCTTCCGCTTCCTTCGCGACATCCTCGTGCCAGGAGCCCAACTGCAGCCACAGCGTCTTGGCGCCGGCCGCGATGGCTTCTTCCAGGACACCCGGCAGGTCATCGTGCTTGCGGAACACGTCCACGATGTCGGGGCTCTCCGGCAGGTCTGCCAGCGACGCGTAGGTCGGTTCGCCCAGGATCTCCTTCACCACGGGGTTCACAAAATACACCTTGTAGCGTGTGGAGGACTGCAGGTACGTCGCCACAAAGTAGCTGGCCCGGGACGGCTTGTCTGAGGCACCAACAATCGCGATCGACTTCGCCTGCCGCAGCAGGTTCAGCCGCTCCGGCGCCGACGGGCCGGTCCAGGTGCGCTCTTCGATGGTCATCAGTTCGCTCCGATCGTGCAGGTGTCGGCCGACAGTGCATCCGCTCGCGGCTTAGACACACCGCCTCGTTCCTCGGCGGCGCGATGCGCCGCTTCCGCGGATACACCGTCGGCCTCGTCTTCCGACGCCACGTCCAGGGCCTGGTCCAGGTCCCAGAGGATGTCCTCGATGTCTTCCAGCCCGATCGAGATCCGGATCAGGTCCTCGGGGATGCCGGCGGACTCGAGCTGTTCGGGGCCGAGCTGCTGGTGGGTCGTGGAGCCGGGGTGGATCACGAGGGTCCGTGAGTCGCCGACGTTGGCCAGATGCGAGGCCAGCTGCAGGGACTCGATGAACTTCTGCCCGGCGGCGCGTCCTCCCTTCACCCCGAAGGAGAACACCGAACCCGGCCCCAGCGGCAGGTACTTCTTGGCCCGCTCAAAGTGCGGGTGCGAGGGCAGCCCGGAAAAGTTCACGTAGGCCACCCGCTCGTCTGCCTCAAGCCATTCCGCGACGGCCTGGGCGTTCTTGAGGTGTTCGTCCAGGCGCTGCGGGAGCGTCTCGACGCCCTGCAGCAGCTGGAAGGCGGACATCGGCGACAGTGCAGGCCCGATGTCGCGCAACTGCTCACAGCGGAGCTTGGTCAGGAAGCCGTATTCACCAAAGTTTTCCCACCAGGAGACGTTGCCGTAGGAGGCGACCGGTTCGGTCATGGTGGGGAACTTGCCGTTGCCCCAGTTGAAGCGGCCGCTTTCGACAATGACGCCGCCGAGGGTGGTGCCGTGCCCGCCGAGGAACTTGGTGGCCGAGTGGACCACGATGTCGGCCCCGTGCTCGATCGGCCGCACGAGGTAGGGCGTGCTCAAGGTGGCGTCGACGACGAGGGGGATGCCGGCGTCGTGCGCTACCTTTGCCAGCCCCTCAAGGTCCTGGACTTCCGAGGACGGGTTGGCCACCACCTCGACGAAAATCGCTTTGGTGTTCTCCCGGACCGCCGCGGCGTAGTCGGCCGGGTCGGTGCCGGGAACGAAAGTGGTGTCCACCCCGAAGCGGCGCAGCGTGACGTCCAGCTGTGTGACAGTGCCGCCGTAGAGCTGTGAGGCAGCGACGATGTGGTCGCCGGACTGGGTGAGCGCAGCGAAGGTGATGAACTCCGCGGCCATGCCTGAGGCGGTGGCCACCGCGCCGATGCCGCCCTCGAGGGAAGCAATGCGTTCCTCGAACGCGGCGACCGTGGGGTTGCCGATCCGGGAGTAGATGTTGCCGTACTTCTGCAGCGCGAAGAGGTTGGCGGCGTCCTGGGTGTCCTTGAACACGAAGGACGTGGTCTGGTAGATCGGCACGGCGCGGGCGCCGTGCTCGGCATCGGGGGTGCCGCCGGCGTGCAGGGCGCGGGTGCGGAATCCGAATCTGCGGTCGGCCATTACGCGTTCACCAGCCCGGTGGTTGAGCTGGCCGAAGCCGCGGCGGTGCCGGACAGGTCCAGTTCCGTGCCGTTCCTGCGTGCGAGGTCCGCTTCGAGTTCCCGGACAATCGGCAGGATGTCCTGGCCGAACGCGGCGACTTCCTCCTGGAAGTGCAGGTAGCCGGTGAGGAACAGGTTCACGCCGATCTTCTTGTATTCCACGATCCTCTCGGCGATCTGCTCCGGCGTGCCGATCAGCTGGGTCTTGAAGCCGTCGTTGTACTGGACCAGGTCCTCGAAGCTTGAGTCGGCCCACATGCCCTTCCCGTCCTTCGTGGACGGCCCGGCTTCCTGGACGGCGTCGCGGAAACCCTCCACGGCGGGCTTGTGCGCCTTCGCCACGATCTCGCGGAGGGTGTCGCGGGCTTCCTTCTCGGAATCGCGGGCGATCACGAAGCCGTTCAGGCCGAACTTGGGAGAGGGGAGCGCAGCCTCGGTGCCGCGGCCGGTTGCGCCGGCAGCGGCGATGACGCCGGCGATGTTCTCCTTGAAGCCTTCGAGGTCCTTGCCGTTGGAGAAGTACCAGTCCGCGACCCGGCCGGCCGTGGCCTGCGCCGCCGTGGAGTTCCCGCCGAAGAAGATCTCCGGGTGTGCCCGGCCCGGGACGTCCACCGGGGCAGGGTTCAGGGTGAAGTTGTTGATGTTGTAATACTTGCCTGACTGGCTGTATTCCTGCTCGGTCCACAGCCCGCGGAGGACCTTGATGAATTCCTCGGTGCGGACGTAGCGCTCATCGTGTTCGAGCCATTCGAGACCGAAGTTGGTGAACTCGTCCTTGAGCCAGCCGGAGACGATGTTGACGGCGGCGCGGCCGTTGGAGATGTGGTCGGCGGTGATGATGTACTTCGCCAGCACACCGGGGTGCCACATGCCCGGATGCACGGCGGAGATCACTTTGAGCCGCTCGGTGGCGGCCAGCAGCGCCAGGCTGAACGAGGTGGCCTCGTGCTGTTTGTCCGCGCCGTAGGATGCGGCGTAGCGGGTCTGGGTCAGGGCGTATTCGAAGCCGGAGTTCTCCGCGATCCGGGCCAGTTTCTTGTTGTAGTCAAAGTCCCAGCCGGTGCGCTGTTCGATGGTGGAGACCACCAGGCCGCCGGAGACGTTGGGAACCCAGTAGGCGAACTTGAGCGGTTCGGAAAGACGGGCGACGTTGCTGATGTCAGTCATGGGAGTTCCTTACTTCTGGATATTTCGGTTGTCACTGCGTTCCCGCAGGACGGACTGGATGGCGGCAATGGACGGCTCGTTCTGGAGCGAGGTCGTGTCGCCAAGGGTGGTTCCTTCGAACAGTTGGGTCAGCAGCCGGCGCATGATCTTGCCGCTGCGCGTCTTCGGCACATCAGGAACGACGACGACGTCGCGCGGCTTGGCGATCGGTCCGATCTTGTCGCCGACCCAAGCCCTCAAATCGGCGGTAATCTCCTCCGTAGCCGCGCATCGCGCGAGCGAGGAACGAGCGAGTGTGTCTAAGCGGCGGGAGGGGATTGCCGCCGGTTCCCGAAGCACGACGAACGCGACGATGGCGTGGCCTGTCTTGGCGTCCGCGACCGGGCAGACTCCGGCTTCCACGACGTCCGGGTGCGAGACGAGGGCCGACTCGATCTCGATCGTGGAGAGCAGGTGTCCGGAGACGTTGAGGGTGTCATCCACCCGCCCGAGGATCCAGACGTCGCCGTCGTCGTCGTACTTGGCGCCGTCACCGGCGAGGAACCAGCCCTGCTCGGCGTACTTGCGCCAGTACGACTCGAAGTAGCGTTGCGGGTTGCCCCAGACGGTCCGGGCGATGGCCGGGCCGGGGGCGTCCACCACGATGAAGCCCTGGACGCCCGGCGGCACAGTGTTGCCGGCGTCGTCCACGATCCGGGTGCTGACGCCGGGCAGCGGCCGGGCCGCGCAGCCGGGCTTGAACTCCGAGTCGGTGGGGGCGGGGGAGAGAATGGTGGCGCCGGTTTCGGACTGCCACCAGGTGTCCACCACGGGGGCCGTGCCGGCTCCGACGTTCTCGCGGAGCCAGCGCCAGGCCTCGGGGTTAACGGCCTCGCCGACGGTGCCCAGCAGCCGGATGGAGGAGAGGTCGTAGCTGGCCGGGACGCCGTCCGGGAACCAGCCCATCAGCGAACGGACCAGGGTGGGCGCAGTGTAGTACTGAGTGACGCCGTAGCGTTCGATGATTTCGAAGTGCCGGCCCGGGTGCGGGGTGTTGGGGGTGCCTTCGAAGATCACCTGGGTGGCTCCGTTGGAGAGTGGGCCGTACAGCTCGTAGGTGTGGGCGGTAACCCAGGCGAGGTCGGCCGTGCACCAGTGCACATCCTGGTCCCGGAGCGCCGGGTCCGGGTTGCTGAAGAGGTGCTCGAAGCTCCAGGACGCCTGCGTGAGGTAGCCGCCGGAGGTGTGGACCAGGCCCTTGGGCTTCCCGGTGGTGCCGGAGGTGTACATGATGAACAGCGGGGTCTCGGCGTCGAAGGCTTCCGGTGTGTGGTGCGCGGAGGCCGGCCCGACGGTGTCATGCCACCAGACGTCGCGGCCCTCGGTCATCGGGACGGTGTCCAGGAGTTCCGGTGCGGTGGTGCGGTTGACCACCAGGACATGCTCAATCGCGTTCTCCCCGGCGACGGCGGCGTCCGCGTTGTCCTTGACCGGCACAGCGACGCCGCGGCGGAACTGGCCGTCGGTGGTGACGAGCAGTTTGGCGCGGGTGTCCTCCACCCGGAACTTGAGCGCTTCAGCGGAGAAGCCGCCGAAGACGAGCGAGTGGATCGCGCCGATCCGGGCCACGGCCAGGGTGATGATCACGGTTTCCGGGATGACGGGAAGGTAGATGACCACCCGGTCGCCCTTGGTGATGCCGAGGCCCAGCAGGGCGTTGGCGGCCCGGGAGACCTCGCGCTGCAGGTCCTTGTAAGTGAGGGTGCGGCGGTCACCCGGTTCGCCTTCGAAGTGCAGGGCCACCCGGTCCCCGCGGCCCGCCGCCACGTGGCGATCGACGCAGTTGTAGGCGACGTTGAGCCTGCCGCCCTCGAACCAGGTGATGTCCGGGCCGAGCCCGGCGTCGGGGTCGGCCGGGACACGGCGGTGGGTGGTATGCCACGGTTTGTCCTGCCCGGGCACGCCCTCCCAGTCGAGCCGGAGCGCAGCTTCCTCCCAGAAGGAGAGGCGTTCCTCTTCGGTGGCCGGCGGGTTGGCCGGGGCTGTCTGTGTGGTTATGCCCATCGTTTCACCGCCCATTTCTCTGCGAGGCCCAGCAGGGCGTCTGTGATTTTTCCGATGACCGCGAGCAGCACGATCGCCAGCAGGAGCCGGTCCGTGCGGCCGTTGTTCTGCGAGTCCGTGAGCAGGAAGCCGAGCCCCATCGAGGAGGCGATGAGTTCCGCGGCCACGAGGAACAGCCAGGCCTGGGCCAGCGCCAGACGGAGCCCGGAGAAGACTGCCGGCACCACCGCCGGGAGCTGCACCGTGGTCAGCAGCTTCACGCCCTTGAGCCCAAACGCGCGTGCCGCCTCCACCAGGTTCCGGTCCACATGGCGCAGGGCCAGGGAGACGGTGGTGAACACGGGGAAGAAGGCACCGATCAGGATCAGGGTGATCTTGGAATCCTCGCCGATCTTCATCCAGAGAATGAGCAGCGGCACCCAGGCCAGCGACGGGACGGCGCGGAGGGCGCCGATGGTCGGCGCGAGCAGGGCGTCCGCGAATTTGGACAGGCCCACCAGGGATCCGAACACCAGGCCCAGGGCCGCGCCGGCGGCGAAGCCGATCAGCACACGCTGGGTGGAGATCCCGATGTGCTGGCCGAGCTGGCCGCGCTGGAGCAGGTCGACGGCTGCGTCCAGCACCATGGCCGGCGGCGGAAGCTGGACAACGCTGAACACCCCGGCCGCCGTGGACAGCTGCCAGGCGGCAAGAACCGCAGCAGGAATGATCAATCCAAGGAGCAGACGCGCCCAGCCGTTGGCCAGGATCCCGGCGGGGGACCATCCGTTCGCCGGGGGACCGCCCGCACCCGTGAGGGGCGGGCCCGGCTGGGCGGCGTCTGCTGGAGTTGCAGGGACGGCTGCAGCGCGCCCGTCCGCAACATTAGTGCCGGTGAAGGCCGAATTCCTGAGCTGTGTCATCAGGAATCCTTGATGGCGGACGCATCCGCCTTCTTCACCAGCGAGTCATCAAGAATGGTGGCAACGGCGTCGTCGATCTGCTTCTGGCTGGCTACGTCGCCGGTCTCCACAAACGTGGGGCCGATCTTCGCCAGAACCTTGCGCTGGGCCTCGCCCGGCGCCGGATCCACGTTCAGGTTGCTGCGCTCCAGCACCACGGTCTTCGCGACGGCGAGGTCCAGGCCGGCGGCGTCGGCGAGGATCTGTGCCGTCTCGTCCGGGTTCGCCGCGGCCCAGGCGCGGGCTTTCTCATAGGCGTTGACGACCTCCTGCGCCTGCTTCGGCTTGTTCTTCAGGAAGGATTCCGTGGCGTTCAGGAAGCCGTAGGTGTTGAAGGAAAGGTTCCGGTAGAAGAGCTTGGCGCCCTTCTGCTCTGCGCCCGCCATGATCGGGTCCAGCCCGGACCACGCATCCACCGAACCGTTTTCCAGCGCGGCCCGGCCGTCCGCGTGCTGCAGGTTCTGCACCGTGACGTCCTTGGCGGAGATCCCGGCCTCGGAGAGGGACTGCAACAGGAAGAAGTAGGGGTCGGTGCCTTTGGTTGCGGCCACGGACTTTCCCTTCAGGTCGGCCACGGTAGTGATTCCCGAGGAGGCTTTGGCCACGAGGGCCGCCCACTCCGGTTGGGAGTAGATGTCGATCGTTTTGATCGGCGAGCCGTTGGCGCGGGCAAGCAGCGCAGCAGATCCGGCCGTGGAGCCGACGTCGACCGCGCCGGAGCGCAGCGCCTCGTTGGCCTTGTTGGAGCCGGCGGACTGCACCCAGTTCACGGTGACGCCCTGGTCCTTGAGCGAGGCCTCCAGCCAGCCCTTCTTCTTGATGACCAAGCTCAGCGGGTTGTAGGTGGCGAAGTCGATGTTCAGTGTGCCGCTCTCGACGGCGGTGTTCGCAGCGGGGGACCCGCCGGAACCTTCTCCTGCGACGCAGCCCGTGAGGACCAGGGCGGCGGAGACAGCGGCGGCGCCGATAACGGTCCGGCGGGTGGCTTTGCGGGCGAATGACATGGGGATCCTCTGGGACATCGGGTGAAAGGCGAACGGCGGTGGGAAAGGGTGGAGCAGGCCGGCGGGCGCAGCGGCTGCGCGTTCCCGGCCGGGGAAATCCGGGGGAACCCGGGTGGCGTGGCGGCTAGCGGCTGTCGACGCCGAGGGTCTCCAGGAGCGAGGCCCGCATTCGGGCGAGTTCCACGGAACCGCGGTCCCGGGGGCGCCCGCCGGGCACGTGGACGGTGCGGACGATCGTCGCGCCCGGCGCTGCTCCTTCGCCGGCGTTGGCTTCCTTGCCGAGGATGATGATGCGGTCGGCAAGCTGGAGGGCCTCGTCGACGTCGTGCGTCACCAGCAGCACCGTGGTGGGCTCGGCGCGGTGGATGTCCAGCAGCAGGTCCTGCATCTTGATACGGGTCAGCGCGTCGAGCGCGCCGAACGGCTCATCCAGGAGCAGGACGCCGGGGTTGCGGGCGAGCGCCCGGGCCAGCGAGGCGCGCTGGGCCATGCCTCCGGAAATTTCGCGGGGGCGGTGCTTGGCGAAGTCCGTGAGGCCCACGAGTTCGAGGAGGCGGCCCACCTTCGCCTTGCCGTCCCTGGCGCTGATGCCGGTGGGCAGGCCGATCGCGATGTTGGCCTGCAGGGTGTGCCACGGCAGGAGGCGCGGTTCCTGGAAGGCGAAGGCACAGCGGGAGTCAATCCCCTGGACCGGTGTGCCGTCGATGTCAACGCTGCCCGCGGTGGGGGAATCGAGTCCGGCCGTGGCGCGGAGCAGCGTGGACTTGCCGCAGCCGGAGGTGCCCAGGATGGCCAGGACCTCCCCGGCGCGGATCTCGAAGTCAACGTCGCGCAGGACGGTGTGGGCCGCTGCGCCGGTGCCGAAGGTGCGACGCAGGGAGCGGAAGGCAACCGCCAGCGCCGGTGTGCGGGTGGTGGCTCCGGCGTCGGCGTCCAGGGACGTCTCAGGCGCGGAGGAGGACAGGACAGCAGTCATAGGGCACTCCATCGGTCCTGGCAGTAGCACCCTACGGAATGAGCCTTTGAACCGGGTGGTCAGTCCGGTGGTCCCCTTGGCTCAATACCTTGCTATCGCCGGCATCCAGGGGCGGACGACGGCGACCAGGGTTGCTGCGGCTTCATCGATCCAGGTCTCTCGGCCGCTCGGGATGGTCGCTTCCCACTAAATCGGAATCGGTGCTTTTTCCCAAATGCAGGGGTTTTGCTGCGTAATATTCGGCTCTGCCCCGCCTGCGGGCCGGACGGCGGTCAATTGTTCGAAATCGGGAGCCTGGCGACCCGGTCCGCGTGCGGCCGACGCGGGCGCGCCGGGTGGCCGCCGCGGGTGCGCGTGGCCGGCGTCTCCAAACCGGCCGGGACGGTTAGGCTGTGCACATGGCCCACGTCAACGATCCGGCAGTCCTCGAACGGCTCATGCGCACCAAGGGGCGGTGGGCCATTGTCGGCTTGTCCACGAACCAATGGCGTGCCGCCTACGACACGTCACTGTTCATCCGGGACCGGCTCGGGATGGAGATCATCCCGGTGAACCTGCCCGGCGACCCCGTTCACGGTGAAACCGGCTATGCCACGCTGGCCGCCATCCCGGCCGGGAAGCAGCCGATCGACGTCGTCGACTGCTTTGTGAACTCCCAGAAGGTGGGGGCCGTGGTGGACCAGGCAATCGCCGTTGGTGCGAAGGCTGTCTGGATGCAGTTGGGCGTGATCGATGAGGCCGCGGCGGCCCGGGCGAAAGCGGCCGGCCTCGACGTCATCATGAACGCCTGCCCGGCGCAGGACGCCAGGCGCTTCGGCCTCTGACCACGGTGTGGATCAGCGGCAGGATGCGGACATTTTGCCCTGCTAGTCTTCTGCCGACAAACCTCTTTCGAGCCCAGGACCACCATGAGTAAAGAGCACCAGCCTGCGTTGCCTGCCCATCCGGGGCGCCGGGCGGCGTTGGGACTTCTCGGTGCCTCCCTGGCGGCAACCTTGGGCGCCTGTTCTGCCCCGGAATCCACGCCGGAGTCTGCAGAGGCCACGCCCGCCTCGCGTTCCGGGGGGCCGCTGTCCGCGGCGCTGAGCGCGGGGCGTTCGAACGTCCCGGGTCCGGCGGTGCCCGCGGCACTGCGGCGTCCGGGCAGCAAGAGCATCCGGCATGGCTTCATTCCCGATTTCAAGCTGCCACCGATACAGCACGGACTCGCGCCCGTCCTTACCAGGATTGAGACGAAACACCCTGTCGTGTTCCTGACCATTGATGACGGCGTCACGAGGACCCCGGAGATGGTGGGGCTCATGGCCGACTATGACTTTCCCGCGTCCATCTTCCTCACCCGGAACTTCGTCCAGGCGGATCCGGGCTTCTTCAGGCAGTTCGCCGCCCAGGGGAGCCTGGTGGAGAACCACACGGTCAGCCACAACGTCAACATGGTCAGTCAAATGGGGTACCAGCAGCAGCTCGCGGAAATCAACGGCATGCAGGATTATGCCCGGCAGCAGTTCGGACGCAGCCCCACACTGTTTCGTCCGCCCGGCGGCGCCTATTCCACCGCCATGCGGCAGGCAGTCGCCGCGGCGGGGCTGAAGGCGATCATCACGTGGGAAGCCAAGTCGAACGCCGGCAAGATGGACTACCAGTACGGCAAGGCGTTGCGCCCGGGGGACATCGTGCTGATGCACTTCCGGCCCGAGTTCGCCGCCGACCTCGCCGCCTTCCGCGCCGCCCAGCTGGCCGCCGGCCTTGAAGTCGTGCTGCTTGAGGATTTCCTCGGCGTCGCCTGAGCCGCCCCCGGTGCAGGTCTGCGAAAGTCGGCGGATGAAAGTAGGCTCGGACCATGGATGTAGCCGCACTCCGGGATCTCTGCCTCGGCTTTCCCGGCGCCTTCGAGGACTTCCCGTTCGGGCCGGAGACGTCGGTTTTCAAGGTGCGGGCCGCGGTGTCCGGCGGAACCCGCCACGTGGCCCGGATGTTCGCTCTCTCCGCCATGGAGGAGGCCGACTTCTCGGTCAGCCTGAAATGCGAGCCCGCCCTGGCCGAGCAACTGCGCGCCGCCCACCTCGGGATCACCGGAGCGTGGCATCTGAACAAGAAGCACTGGAACGGGGTGCGCCTGGACGGGTCGCTGCCCGATTCGATGGTGCGCGACATGGTGGAGGACTCCTACGACCTCGTGGTGGCGTCGCTGAACCGCCGCCAGCAGGAGCAGCTGGGCTGGGCGCGGCTGGCCGAGGGCGGCCGGGCATGACCGCCCGGATCGCGGCCGGCGAGCTGAACTACCACTGGATCGGTTCCACGGAGCACGGCCCGCCGCCCGGGGACGCCGACTGCCAGGTCACCCACGCCTACGTGGGCGAGGGCATGGCCGCATACCGGCGGGTGGCGCAGGGGATGCTGGCCTGGCAGCATCCGGATCCATGCACCCTGCGAGGTCGTCTGGGTCCGCCGCCCGCTGCCGGGCGGGGCTCCGCAATCCGCGGGTTTCGGCTACGGGACCCTCCCCGGGCACCCGGTCCGCGGCGAGGAGGCCTTCGAGGTTTTCATCGACGCCGCTGGCCGGGTTACCGTCCGCATCACTGCCTTCGGCGTGCCGTCCAACTGGTTCTACGCCGCGGGCGGCGCCCTGACGCGGCGGGCGCGGCAGCACATCACTTCCGGCTACATTAAGAGTGCACAGGAACTGGCCGCAGCGGTGAACTGAGAGCAGGCAGAAATGCTGGATCAACAGACCCTTGACCGACTATGGGACTTCGATGACCCCGCGCTTTCGGAGACCCGCTTCCGGGAAGCGTCCAACGATCCGGCCTACGACGCCGACGAGCGGGCGGAGCTCGCCACCCAGCTGGGCCGGGCCATCGGCCTGCAGGGCCGGTATGAGGAAGCCGACGCGCTGCTGGACGCGGTCGACGGCGACGAGCCCACCGTGGCGGTCCGGGTTCTGCTGGAACGCGGGCGGGTGCTGAATTCCGGGGGCCACGCGGAGATGGCCGTGCCGCTCTTTGAACAGGCCGCCGAACTCGCGGACCACCTGGGCGAGGAATTCCTGGCCGTGGACGCCCTTCACATGCTCCGCCTGGCCGACCCAGCCCACGCCGAGACCTGGACCCGCAGCGCCCTGGAGTACGCCTCCACGGTGCACGATGACCGGACCAAACGGTGGCTGGTGGCACTGCACAACAATCTGGGCTGGACGCTGCATGATGCCGCCCGCTGCACGGAGGCGATGGTGGAGTTCCAGCTCGCGGAGCAGTGGGCCGAACGCGTCGGCACCCCGCGGCAGCAGGAACTCGCCCGGGAAGCCATCCAGGCCTGCTGACCCCGCCCCACAACTGCAACGCGGGGTCACTTACGGCCCGTAACGGCCCCGGGAATGGGCCGGATGTGACCCCGCGTTGTCCTGTTGCAAGAATGGAAGACCATCCCGCCACCACGAAAGGCACACTCCCATGATCTTCATTGTCGTCAAATTCAAGGTCAAGCCCGACTGGTCGGAGCGTTGGCTCGGCCTCGTGGAGGACTTCACCCAGGCCACCCGGAAGGAACCGGGCAACCTCTGGTTCGACTGGTCCCGCAGCGTGGAGGATCCCAACGAGTTCGTCCTCGTCGAGGCGTTCCAGGACGACGCGGCCGGGGACCATGTCAACAGTGCACACTTCAAGCAGGCCATGGCGGACATGCCGCAGGCGCTGCTGGAGACCCCCCGGATCATCAGCCGCCAGCTCGACGGCGACGGCTGGGACCGGATGGGCGAACTCACCATCGCGTAGGAGGGTTGGCGCCATGTGGATCGGCTGGATTGAGTTCGATGTGCTCCTTGGCGACGTCCACAGCCTGAAGGAGAAACGCTCCGTGGTGCGTCCGGTGCTTGCAGAACTCAAGCGCCGCTTCGACGTTTCCGTGACCGAGGCAGGCTACCAGGATCAGTACCGCCGCACCGAGATCGGCGTCGGGCTGGTCGCGGCGGACCGGGCGCACCTGATCGAGGTGCTGGCCGCCGTCGACCGCTTCATGGCCGCGCGCCCCGAACTGGAACTGCTCAGCGCCCGCCAGCGAGAAGTCCGCAGCGACGACTAGCCCACCAACAAGCAACGCGGGGTCACTTAGCGCCCATCCCGAGGGGATTTATGGGCGCCATATGACCCCGCGTTGATTGGTGGGGGTGGTGCTAGCCGAAGTACTTCGGCAGGGTGGCCTCGTGGGCTTCGCGGAGCGCGTCGAGGTTCATGGTCTCGACGCCGGTGATCTCCAGCGTGCCGCCCTCCGCGTCCACGACGCCGATCCGCAGGTGCGGGAAGCCGCGGGCGGTGCACATGTCCGTGAAGCGGATCTCCTCGGAGCGCGGCACGGCCACAAGGGCACGGCCCTGCGTCTCGGAGAACAGCGCGGTGAACAGGTCCACGCCGTCGCGGTCCAGGACATCCTGGAGTGCAATCCGGGCACCCGTGCCGTAGCGCAGCGAGGACTCCACGAGGGCCGCCGCGAGGCCGCCTTCGGAGAGGTCGTGCGCGGAGTCCACCATGCCGTCGCGGGAGGCGTTGATCAGGATCTCGCCCAGGGCGCGTTCGGCGGCGAGATCAACCTTGGGCGGCAGCCCGCCGAGGTGTCCGCGCATGTTGGACCATTCCGAACCGTCCAGTTCCGCTGCCGTCGTGCCGAGCAGGTAGATGGCCTGGCCGTCTTCCTTCCAGCCCGACGGCGTGCGGCGGGCGACGTCGTCGAACTTGCCCAGTACTGCCACCACGGGGGAGGGGTGGATGGGGACGCTGCCGGTCTGGTTGTACAGCGAGACGTTGCCGCCGGTGACCGGGATGCCCAGCACCATGCAGGCGTCGGACAGGCCGCGGATGGCCTCGGCCAGCTGCCACATGACGTCGGGATCCTCGGGGGAGCCGAAATTCAGGCAGTCGCTGACGGCCATCGGCACGGCACCGGAGGTGGCGACGTTGCGGTAGGCCTCGGCCAGTGCCAGCTGCGCGCCGTGGTACGGATCCAGGTAGGTGTAGCGGCCGTTGGCATCGGTGGCGAGGGCCACTCCCAGCCCGGTCTCCTCGTCCACCCGGACCACTCCGGCGTCGTCCGGGAACGCCAGGGCGGTGTTGCCGCCGACGTAGCGGTCGTACTGGTTGGTGATCCAGGATTTGTCACACATGTTCGGTGAGGCGACGAGTTCGGTGATGGCGGCGGCCAGGTCCGCGGGGGCGGACGGGCGGCCGGCGTCCTGCACGGACCCGGTGAAGGCATCGGCCTGGACGGCGTCCTGCCATTCGGGGCGGGCGTACGGGCGGTCGTAGACCGGGCCGTCGTGGGCGACGGTGCGCGGATCGACGTCGACGATGACCTCGCCTTCCCACGTGATGATCAGGCGGCCGGTATCGGTCACCTCGCCCAGCCAGGAGTACTCCACAGCCCACTTGTCCATGACCGCTTCAAACGCGGCGACGTTCTCGGGGGTGACGACGGCCATCATGCGTTCCTGTGACTCGGACATCAGGATCTCGCCCGGGGTCAGGGTGGGGTCGCGGAGCAGGACGGAGGTCAGCTCGACTTCCATGCCGCCGTCGCCGTTGGAGGCGAGCTCGGACGTGGCGCAGGAGATGCCCGCGGCGCCGAGGTCCTGGATGCCCTCGACGAGGGAGCCCTTGAACAGCTCGAGGCAGCACTCGATCAGGACCTTCTCGGCGAAGGGGTCGCCCACCTGGACGGCGGGGCGCTTGGACGGTTTGGTGTCGTCGAAGGACTCGGAGGCCAGCACGGAGGCGCCGCCGATGCCGTCGCCGCCGGTACGGGCGCCGAAGAGCACCACCTTGTTGCCCTTGCCGGAGGCGTTGGCGAGGCGGATGTCCTCGTGCCGCATCACGCCGACGGCGAGGGCGTTGACCAGCGGGTTGCCCTGGTACACGGAATCGAAGACCATTTCGCCGCCGATGTTCGGCAGGCCCAGGGAGTTCCCGTAGCCGCCGATGCCGGCCACGGCGCCGTGCATGACGCGGGCCGTGTCCGGGTGGTCGATCGCGCCGAATCGCAGCGGATCCATCACAGCCACCGGGCGGGCGCCCATTGAGATGATGTCGCGGACGATGCCGCCGATGCCGGTCGCGGCACCCTGGTAGGGCTCCACGAACGACGGCGAGTTGTGGGACTCGATCTTGAACGTCACGGCCCAGCCGTCGCCCAGGTTCGTGACACCGGCGTTTTCGCCGATGCCCACGAGCATGTCCTTTTTCATCTCGTCGGTCACCTTGTCGCCGAACTGGCGGAGGTGGTTCTTCGAGGACTTGTAGGAGCAGTGCTCGCTCCACATCACGGAGTACATGGCGAGTTCGGCGCCGGTCGGGCGGCGGCCCAGGACCTTGACGACCTCATCGAACTCGTTCTGCTTCAGGCCCAGCTCGGCCCAGGGGAGGTCGACGTCCGGGGTCTTGGCCGCGTTCGCAACGGTGTCGATGTTGAACTTCTTGGTCTCGGTGGCGGTGCCTGCCGTCCGGCCAGTCGACGTCTCCGTCATTTGTTGTCTCCCACGATTTTGTTCAGGACAGAGGTGAAGAAGCCCAGGCCCTCGGTGCCGGAGCCGATTTCGGGGCCGAACCCTGCTTCCACCGCGTGCTCCGGGTGCGGCATGAGGCCCACGACGTTGCCCGCGGGGTTGGAGATGCCGGCGATGTCGCGGCGGGAGCCGTTCGGGTTGAAACCGACATAGCGGAACACCACGCGGCCCTCCGACTCCAGGGCATCGAGGGTCTTCTCGTCCGCGATGTACTGGCCGTCCTGGTTCTTCAGCGGCACGGTGATCTCCTGGCCGGCGGCGTAGTCGCGGGTCCAGGCGGTGGTGTTGTTCTCCACACACAGGACCTGGTCGCGGCACATGAATTTCAGGTGATCATTCTTGACCATCGAGCCGGGCAGCAGGTGGGATTCGGTGAGGATCTGGAAGCCGTTGCAGATGCCCAGGACGGGCAGCCTGGCGTCCGAGTTGGCGGCATCGATGATCTTGGACATCAGTGGCGCGAACCGGGCGATAGCGCCCGCACGCAGATAATCACCGTAGGAGAAACCGCCGGGAATCACGACGGCGTCAACGTCGCCGAGGGTGGTGTCGGCGTGCCACAGTTCAACCGGTGTGGCGCCGGCCAGGCGGACCGCGCGGGCGGCGTCACGGTCGTCCAGGGTTCCGGGGAACGTGATGACGCCGATCTTTGCACCGGCGAGCCTGCGAGCACCAGCAGCGTCTGCGGCGACGGCGATGGCTTCGCCGATCAGGGGGAGTTCAGTCATCTCAGGCCTCTACGACCTCGACGTTGACGACGTCCTCGATGACCGGGTTGGACAGCAGGGTCTCTGCGGCGTTCCGGGCCTGGGCCAGGATCTCCTCGGTCACCTCGCCGTCGACGGTGAGTTCAAAGCGCTTGCCCTGGCGGACAGCGCTAAAAGCGGTGAAGCCCAGCCGGGGGAGTGCACCCACGATGGCCTTCCCCTGCGGGTCGAGAATCTCGGGCTTGGGCATGACGTCGACAACGATCCGGGGCATCCGGCAACTCCTGTGCGTGAGCATTGGGTAAGGGCGCAGCGGAGTGGTGCCGTCTCACGCCGGTCCGCTGTGTGGTGAGGACAACGTGAAGGGGCGCTCCGCGAGCTTGCACGCCCATTCTACCGGCCACGGTGCGTCCGGCCGCATTCGGGCTGGGAGTGTGAACGGTTGCCCGCCCGGGCGCCGGGGCGGGACGCCGGGACAGCGTCTCCGTGACAGGACCTGTCACCCCTGTGACCTGCGACGACGCTATGGTCACTGCGGTGCCCCGTCAGTAGCATGTGCATATGGCTGAGAAATCGAAATCCGTGCTTTTGCCCGTTGTTGCTGCTGCCGTTTTCGCCGGCCTCGGGCGCATGGTCCTGCAGAAGGTCATGGCGGACCGGAAGGCCAGGGAAAGCAACGTGGCCGGGCCCCTCGATGCAAAGACCCGGGCCTGGATCAGCGAAGTTGTCAGGACACCCCGCCAGTAGCGGGCAGGGGCCGTCCGGCTCCCCCAGATCGGCTGACCCGACAGGGCCGTCCGCGCCCCTCCGGCGCCGCCGGTCCATAAGGTGCTGTCGAATTGATTGACAAATTTTGATTTCCTCTTTGTGTTCTATGTCATAACTGGCTCTCAGTCTGTACTGTATGAATCGGCTGGTATCCGTCGGGGCCGTGAGAGTCTCAGCTTTTATGTCCTGCCAGTCTTTGACCCGGCAGCAAGGTCGGGACCGTTCCTTATGAAAGGTTCAACACACGTGAATTCACCAGGAAAGAGCTTCCTTCGAAGCGGGGGACTCCGGAGGGCCGTGGCACTGACCCTGGGCTTGCCGCTGCTCTTGACAACGGTCGCGCTCCAGCCGGCCACAGCAGCGCCCGCTGCGGGTTCCGCCGTCGCGGGAGTGGCGCAGAAGAATCTGGATCCGAACAGCTACAAGGACGGCCGCTACATCGTTGTCCTGACCGAGGATCCGGCGGCCACGTACGAGGGCGGCACGCCCGGACTGGCGCCAACCAAGCCGGAATCGGGCAAGAAGCTGGACGCCAATCGGGCCGAAGTCCAGCAGTACGAGGCGCACCTCGAAAAGAAGCAGGCCGAGGTAGCGGGCCAGCAGAACGTCCAGATCAACCGGCAGTTCACGGCGGCCCTCAACGGCTTCAGCGCGAACCTCACTGCGGACCAGGCCATCAAGCTGGCCAAGGATCCCGGTGTGCTGGCGGTTGCCCCTGACACGGAAAACGCTCCGGACTACTCCAGCACCGACTTCCTGAAGCTCAGCGGAGCCAACGGCACCTGGAACACCAAGTTCGGCGGCCAGGATGGAGCCGGCAAGGGCGTCGTCGTCGGTGTGATCGACACCGGCTACACCCCGGACAGCGCGTTCTTCGCCGGGGAAGAGGTCAAGCCCCTCGTCGGCCAGCCTGTCGTCGGTGTGCCGTACCGGACGGAGGACGGCAAGATTGCGATGCTCAAGTCCGACGGCGGCCTCTTCACCGGGGAGTGCCAGAAGGGCACCGGAACAGGCGCGAGCTTCGACGGCTCTGCCTGCAACTCCAAGGTCCTGAGCGCGCACTACTTCGCTGAGGACTTCCTGCGTTATGTCCCCCCGGCCGACCGCGCTCCGGAGGAAGTGCTCTCCCCGGTCGATGTCGCCAGTCATGGCACCCACACCGCAAGCACCGCCGCGGGCAACGCCAACGTCGAGACGTTCGTCGATGGGCGCAGTTTCGGCCTCACCAGCGGCATAGCGCCGGCCGCGAAGCTCTCCGTGTATAAGGTCTGCTGGGAAGACACCGATCCCAACACGGGCGGCTGCTACAGCTCCTCGTCCGTTGCCGCCGTCGACCGGGCCATCAAGGACGGGGTGGACGTGCTGAACTACTCGATCTCCGGTTCTGCGACGTCCGTTATCGACCCGGTCTCGATTGCGTTCCTGAACGCTGCCTCAGCGGGCATCTTCGTCGCCGCCTCCGCCGGCAACTCCGGCCCGACGGCCAGCACCGTCAACCACGGCGCACCGTGGGTCACCACCGTTGCGGCCAGCAGCTTCTCCCAGGAGCTCCAGGGCACAGTTGAATTCGCCGACGGCGCCAAGTTCCGCGGCGCCAGCATCATGAACAAAGAGGTCAAGGATGCCGGTGTCGTGCTGGCTGCCAACGCGGCCGTCACCGCCGGTGACCGGAACGCGGCGCTTTGTGGCCCAGGCACACTGGACCCCGCCAAGGTCGCCAGCAAGGTCGTCGTCTGTGACCGCGGCGTATTTGACCGCGTCGCCAAGAGTGCCGAGGTTGCCCGTGGCGGCGGCGTCGGCATGATCCTGGTGAACCTGAGCACCTCCTCGCTGGACACCGACCAGCACTCTGTCCCGACCGTCCACGTGAACCCGCCGGCCACCGAGGCCATCAAGGCCAAAGTGACGGCCACCCCGGATATCAAGGTTTCCCTGGTCAACAAAGACACCACGGGACTCCCGCTCGAGGCGCAGCCCCAGATTGCCGGCTTCTCATCCCGGGGGCCGCTGCTGGCCACCGAGTCGGATCTGCTGAAACCTGACGTCGCCGCTCCGGGTGTTGCCGTCCTGGCCGGTGTGTCGCCGATCGGTTCCGGCGGTGCCAAGTTCGGCTTCATGTCCGGTACGTCGATGGCATCGCCCCACGTTGCCGGCTTCGGGGCGCTGCTCCTGGGCAAGAACCCGAAGTGGTCCCCGGCAATGGTCAAGTCCGCCATGATGACCACGGCAGGAAATGTTGTGAACGCCGACGGCTCCAAGAACACCGACGTCCTCGCTACCGGCGCCGGCCAGGTCGATCCGGCAGGGATGGTGGATCCGGGACTCGTCTATGACGCCAATCTGCAGGACTACAAGAAGTTCATCCAGGGCACCGGTGTCAACCTGGGCCTGCCGTCCAGCACCCTGCCGCGGGACATGAACGTCGCGTCCTTCTCGCTGGGCAACCTCACCGGCAAGATCGAGGTCACCCGAACGGTCACGGCGCTGACCCCGGGCGTCTACAAGGTCAAAGCCGATGTGCCCGGAATCAAGGTCAATGTGGCTCCTGCCGCCCTGAACTTCAAGGCAGCCGGCGAGAAAAAGACCTTCAAGGTGACCTTTGAGAACAAGAATGCTGCCCTGGGCCAGTTCGCCATGGGTTCGCTGAGCTGGGAGGGTGCAGGCAAGACCGTCACCTCGCCGATCGCAGTCCGTCCGCAGTCCGCCGTGGCCGCGAAGGACGTCTTCTTCAGCACCACTTCCGGTACCGGCTCGGGCGACATCAGCGTTGTCTCCGGCACCGACAAGCCGATCAGCATGACCCTGGACGGCCTGTCCAAGGCGGATTCCACTGCCGTGGAGCTGATCCCGGGGCCGTTCGCGGGCGAAGCCGATGCCTCGACCTTCGTCAAGACGGTCACGGTTCCGGCGGGCGCTCCGCTGGCCAAGTTCTCGGTCTTCTCCTCGGACCCGGACTCGGACTTCGACATGTATGTCGTCACCCCCACGGGCGTCGAGCAGGTGGCGACATCGTCGTCCAGTGAGTCGCTGTCGATCGCGAACCCGGCCCCGGGCGAGTACACGATCTACGCGAACCTGTACTCCAGCCCGGACGGCAAGGCCCGCAAGGCAAGTGTCGATGCCGCGATCCTGGGCGCGAACGAGAACAATGCGACGCTCACGCCGAACCCGCTGGTGCTGCCGAACGGTGAAACGGGCAAGGTCACGCTGAACTGGACCGGCCTCAAGCCCGGCTCCTACATCGGACGGATCACCTTTGCCGGTGCCAGCGAGCCGACCTTCGTCAGTGTCCTCGTGAACGCTGACGGCACCGCCTCAGTGGCGCCGACAACGGAGGGCCCGGCAGGGCAGTCCAAGGTCCAGAATCGGGAGCTGGAGCGCCCCGACAACGCCATCTAGGCGCCGTTCCAACCCCTAGCAGGCAAAGCTCCAACCCTTAAAAGGCAATGACCGGCGGTTTCCACCGCCGGCCATTGCCTTTTAAGTCTGCCCTTTCAGGAAGCTGGGGAGTGAGGAACCGGTTTCCGGGGTGCCGGGGTCAGATCGCACCCGTGGAACCAGCAACGCCGCCCAGCAGCGGTGCCATGGCGCGCCAGCGGGCGATCTCGCAGCCGTCGGTGCGGCTGAACCGGCTATTGACTTCCCGGCCCAGAAACCAGCCAGTCACCACGGCCACCTGCGGACCGCCGTACTGCTGGGTGCACATTTTTGGCGGACCGGGCTGGGGGAAGAAAATGGCCTCCCCATGCTGCGTGACGGACGCGAGGGCCGCGGCGGAATCCGGGAGCGTGCACCCCTCGGCCAGGGTGCCGCCGCTTGCCGTCAGCTGAAACACGTATTCGGGTGCACCCGGGGCCTCGGTTAGCCGGACGGTGAGATCGATTTCGTGCCGGCTGTGACGGTGGTCAGTGGCTGTCATTGCGGTCCTTCCGTGCGTTCGGTGGCAGGGTCAGGGCCGGAACCCGTCGACTCGAGCAGGGGCGTGAGCTCCCGCAGCAGCCGCTGCCGCAGTTCCTGCGATTCGGCGGCAAAAGACCGCTGGTATTCAACGTACTGGGCCTTACCCTCTGGCGTTTCGATCAGGATGGCGGGATACCCCCACTCGTTCAGGTCATAGGGGGACGCCTGCATGTCCATGGCCCTGATCCGCCAGGAGAGTTCGAAGCAATCCATCACGAGCTCGCTGGGCAGCAGCGGGGCAAGCTTGTAGGCCCACTTGTACAGGTCCATGTTGGCGTGCAGGCAGCCGGGCTGCTCCATCGTCCGCTGGTTCTCCCGGCTTGGCTGCAGGCTGTTGAGCGTCACGGCGTCAGGAGTGTAAAAACGGAAGGCATCGAAGTGCGAGCAGCGAATCCGGTTCTCCTGGACCACCTCGTCGGTCCGTTCGGAGCCGAGCCGCAGCTGGAGGTACTCGTGCCGGAGATCGAATTTGTCCTGCCGGTAGACCATGGCCCATTCGTGCAGTCCGAAGCAGCCGAACTGCGCCGGCCGCGCCGCCGTTCCGGCCAGGATGATCCCGGCGAACTGCAGTGCATCCCGGCGGTCCCGGACGAAGGCCGCGGTGTCGACCGTGACGGCCGGTGTGCCCGGCGCCAGGCCCGCCAAGGCGAGTTCGCCGTCGTCGGGCGTGCGGTAGTACTTCCAGCCGTTACGTTCCGCTGCGGCGGGACCGGAGATCACGACGCCGGCGCCCGGGTGCCACCGCAGCAGCTGGCCCGGTTTTTGGGTGTAGTAGGTGAAGAGGAAGTCCTCGACAGGGTGCTTCTGGCCGGCGGACCGGCGGGCGAGGTACGGATCCGCGTAGCGCCGGACGCGCGCCTGATGATCGGCCTGGCGCGGCAGCCAGTCTTCCTGAGGCAGGTGCTGCAGCTTAGACAGCTCCGCCGGTGGAGCCAAGGACGTCCTTGGCGGCGTTCCAGGCGGCGATCTCGCAGCCGTCGCGCAGGCTGAAGGCCGCGTCGACGGCGTGGCCGTCCACGACGCCGGTGACCGTGGCCTGCTGGGGCCCGCCGTACTGCTGGGTGCAGGCCTGGTCCGCGGGGCGCGGGCCGGGGCTGAGGAGCGCCGCGTTGTTCTTCAGGGCGGTGCAGCCGGCGGCGGCGTCGGGGTGCTGGCTCTCGGCGGCCGGGACGCCGTCCACGCACACGAGAGTGAAGTTCGCCGGGGTCCCGGTCTCGGACGGTTTGACCATGATGGCCAGTTCGGCGTTGCCCTGTCCGGGGCCGGAGGTCACCGGTGCGGCAGATGGGGAGGG
>NZ_MQTS01000061.1 GCF_020532825.1 Arthrobacter sp. SO3 | reverse complement strand
ACTATGGTTATCAACAGCCAGCCTTGGCAGCGTAGAAGAATCCATTCAATCCGCTGTCCGAAATCTCCGCAGCAGCTCAGATCCCGTTTCGCCGGGGTCCGGGTGCTCGATCGCGCATTGGAGGGGCTTCTTCGGTTCGGTCCGTGAGAAATACAGCCCCTGTTTCCGGCACCCTCCGCTGCCTTGGTAGCAGTGGAGACGTCCGCCGAACACCTCGATCATGGCGGCCGCGTCAGCCGTCACGGTGAAGCTTCCGTGCCCCGGGACTCTGACCAGGAGTGATTGGGCGACGGTTATGTTCTGCATCCAGGGCCGCCGGTCATTTGTGTTGGTGGCGGCGGTCCGGGTGGCCGCCGGCCTCATTGTCGAGGGCGGGGACCGGTGCGGGGGTGGTTCGGATGGACATGGTGTCCAGATTCGGCAGGGCGTGGCCGAGTCTGTGCTCGGCGGCCAGCACGATCTGTTCCGCCGCTGTGAGGGTCATGTCGGCGACGACGATGGCGGCATTGCCCTGGAGCCGGTGGCCGACCCAGCGCAGCTGAAGCGCGGAGACGCTGAGGACACCGGGGGTTCCGGCCAAAGCTGAGCCTGCGCGGTCCAGGAGGTCGGGTTCAATGCCGTCCATCAGGCGCCGGCCGATGCTCTTAATGGTTCCCCAGAGGAGAACGATGATGGCCGCGGCGATCAGAAGGCCCACGATCGGGTCCGCCAGCGGGAACCCGGCCCACACGCCGATCACGCCCAGGACCACGGCCAGGGAGGTGAACCCGTCCATCCGGGCGTGCACGCCGTCGGCGACCAGTGCCGCGGAGCCGATCTTCCGGCCGATGCGGATCCGGTAGATGGCAACGGCCTCGTTGCCGGCAAAACCGATCAGACCTGCGACGGCGACCCACCCCAGGTTGGTGAGGGGCTGGGGGTGGATGAGCCGGTCGATGGACTGCCACGCCGCAACGACGGCCGAGAGCGCCACGACGCCCACGATGAAGAGGCCGGCGAGGTCCTCGGCCCGGCCGAACCCGTAGTTGTAGCGCCGCGTGGCGCCCCTACGGGCAAGAATGAACGCGATCCACAACGGCACCGCCGTCAGGGCATCCGAGAAGTTGTGGATCGTGTCTGCGAGGAGCGCCACCGAGCCGCTGAAGAGCACGACGATGAACTGGAGAATGGTCGTTCCCAACAGGATGAACAGACTGATTTTCACCGCCCGGATTCCGTGCGTACTCGCCTCGAGTGCGTCATCGATGGAATCGGCGGCATCGTGGGTATGCGGAACGAACAACCCATAGAAGAACCCTTTGATTCCCGTGGGGTGCTCATGGGAATGCCCGTGCTCATGCCCGTGCCCGTGCTCGTGGTCGTGGCCGTGATCGGCTTCGTGGCCGTGACCGTCCGTACTGGCGTGCCCGTGCTCGTGGTCGCGGGGGGGGTGCTCAATGGTTATCCGCGCTTTCGGTGTGGTGGTGACGGGGAGTACCGCCAAGGGAATGTTCGGCCTGGAAGATCGCGTCGGCAACGAGCTGGCGTGCATGTTCGTTCTCCAGGCGGTAGTACACCCTGGTTCCTTCCTGGCGCGTCGTCACCAGCCGGCCAAGGCGCATCTTGGCCAAGTGCTGGGAGACGGAAGCCGGAGACTTATGCACGAGATCGGCCAGCTGGTTAACAGGCAGCTCACCATCACGCAGCGCAAGGATAATGCGTATCCGCGTCGCGTCGGCAAGCATCCCAAAAACCTCCACCGCGAGTTCCACGAACTGGCTGTCAGGCTCGCGCCCGCAAATCTTGTTATCCGCATCCATACGTAGATTCTTTCACACCGATCCGCACTCCGCCGCATCCAGGTTCCGGCGGGCTTCCGTCAGGTGTGTAGCGTGGCTGGTACGACGGAACGCCGACCACATGCAGCTTCCGCTTCGCACGAGTGAAACGGACACAGAGACGAGGGCCCGGATGACTGAAATTCGCACCAGGCGCTACGCGGCGGCCCTGGCTGTTGTCATCGTCCTGACCGCGATGAACGCTTACGCGCTGAACACTTTCGATGTCGTGGGTATCCCGTTTATTTTTGCCACGGCCTTGGGTGTGCAGCTGCTGCTGATTATCTCCTTCGCCTACAGTCTCGTCATGGTGCTCCATACGCCGCTGAAGATCACGCTCTCCATCCTGATCTCAGCGTGGCAGGGTGCGCTGACCAATCCACATGTCGAGTCTCAGCGCCGGCGTTATCCCCGGATGACCCGGCGGGTCGGCCAGAGGTTCTCCCGGGAAAGTCCCTGGGGACTGGTTCTGACGGCCGGCGTCGCTGCCGCCGTTGCCAGCACGTTGCTTTTTGCGAACATCACCCGTGCCGTGGCGCTCCGGACATCGTTTGCGGCTCTGGATGAGCGGATCCTTAATCTGGTGCCGCACATCCGCTCGCCGGATCAGAACGCTGTCTTCAGCGTCGTGACCTTTGCCGCCGGTCCGGTGTCGTTCCTGGTCTTTCTTATCGTTCTGGCCGTTGCGTCGTGGCGGCCGCAGCAACGCTGGCTGCCGGTTCTCCTTGCCGGGGCCTTCCTGGTCAGCGCCGCCGGCCATACCCTGGCAGGTGCGCTGATCCGTCGCCCCGGTCCGGACCGGTCGTTGGGGTTGCTGATGGGGAACAGGTTCAGTTTCCCCAGCGGATCTACGCTGACGGCAACGGTCGTGTCCGGGCTCGTGGCCTACCTTCTGGTTCGCGTCGCTAGATCAGGTGCACTCCGGCTGCTGATTCTTCTGGTCGCGGTCACGGGCATAGTGCTGGTTGGTCTGAGCCGGATATACCTTGGCGTCGAATATCCGAGCGACGTGCTGGGTGGCCTGGCTCTGGGCCTGTTCTTCCTGTCCCTGCTCATCACAGCCGTGAAAATCACCGATCGATTCCACCTCGCGAAGCGGGTGTCGGTCGGCCCTGCGGCCAAAGGCCCGCTTCTCATCGCAGCCGCCGCAGCCGCTCTCCTTGCCGTGACCGTGGGTGCAGCCGTCACGCCCCTGACGGAAGTCCAGGCCCAATCACAGTCCCGGATCCTTCCATCACTGGATGCCGATGGAGTCCGGCAATTGCCCGTTTACAGCGAAACACTGACCGGGGCGAGGATGGAACCGATCAACTTCGTCTACCTCGGCGATGAGGCCCGCATTGAGGAGGCCTTCATCCGGGCCGGGTGGTTCAAGGCCGATCCCTCCACCCCGGGGAATACCCTGCGGGCCGTTCTGGTGGCGCTGCGGAACGAGCAGTACCTGACCGCACCCGTCACGCCGTCCTACCTGAATTCCGAGCCTGAGACCGTCGCCTTCGAAAAACCTACCGACGCGAACACCCTCGTGCAACGGCACCACACCAGGCTCTGGAAGACCAGCTTTACCCTGGACGGACAGCCTGTCTGGGTCGCCACCGCCAGCTTCGACAAGGGCATCGGGATCGGAACGAAGTCAGGATTGCCCACCCACCACATCGACCCCAACGTCGACGCGGAAAGGGGCTTCATTCTCCAATCGCTGAACATCAAAACCCCACGTTTCGTGCACGTCGTTGACGCCCAACTCGGCCACAACGCCACCGGAGACGGATTCTTTACCGACGGCCAGGCGGCAGTGATCAACATGACGGCTGTTGCCCCAAGGTAAGGAAGCGGGCACCGTCGCGCCAGGACGGCGGTCGCAGACGACTCCTGAAAATGACAGGCATGTACTGGCCTGATAACTGCGTATGTAAGCACGCATTGATGTATTCGTGTTTGGTTCCGAGGAGTCCCTTTTGATTGAAGTTCTGGCCGTTCCGGCCTACCGGAAGCTGTTTTCGGCCCAGATCGTGGCGCTGCTGGGCACCGGGCTGCTGACGGTGGCGTTGGGCCTGCTGGCCTTTGATCTGGCCGGGGGTCAGGCCGGTGCCGTTCTGGGGACGGCGCTGACGATCAAGATGCTCGCCTATGTGTTCGTTGCCCCGGTGATGGCTGCTCTGGTGGAGCGTCTGCCGAGGAAGGCGGTGCTGGTCGGGGCGGACCTGATCCGCGCGGGTATCGCACTGATGCTGCCTATGGTGGATCAGGCGTGGCAGATCTATGTCCTGGTGTTCGTGCTGCAGAGCGCCTCGGCTACCTTCACCCCGGCGTTCCAGTCCCTGATCCCGGTGATCCTTCCTGACGAGCGGCAGTACACCCGGGCGCTTTCGCTCTCGCGTCTCGCCTACGACCTGGAGTCGCTGGTCAGCCCCGCGCTGGCCGCGGCTCTCCTGACGGTTCTGTCTTTCCACGATCTGTTTCTCGGTACCGTGGCCGGGTTCCTGTTCTCCGCCGCCCTGGTGGTCACGACCAGGCTGCCGCGGGCCGCTGGCGTGAAGCAGGAAGGGACGCTGTGGCACCGGGCCACCCTGGGCACGCGGATTTTCGCGAAGACCAAGGAACTGCGGGCCTTGATGGCCCTGAATCTTGCCGTGGCGGCCGCTACCGCCCTGGTGCTGGTGAACACGGTCGTCTACGCGCGGGACATGTTTGGCGGTTCCAACGCCGACGTCGCGATCGCTCTGGCCTGTTTCGGTGCGGGGTCGATGCTCGTTGCGCTGACTGCGCCCAGGGTCCTGGACCGGATGCCGGACCGGGTCCTCATGCGCGCCGGTGCCGTGCTGCTGTCCGTCGGTCTGGCCGGGGCATTCGCCCTGCTGGCCGTGCCCGGGACCTGGCCGGTGCTGCTGGGCCTGTGGGTGGTACTCGGCGCCGGAACCTCGATGATCAACACCCCCTCGGCCCGGCTGTTGCGCCGGGCGGCAACGGACAGTACCCGGTCCTACATCTTCACCGCCCAGTTCTCCCTCTCCCATGCCTGCTTCATCATCACCTACCCCGTTGCCGGCTGGATCGGCGCCGCCGCCGGCCAGCCCATGGCGGCCGCCGTTCTGGCCATCGTGGCTACGATCAGTACTGTTGCGGCGTTCCGGTTCTGGCCCGCGGCATCCAGGACCGGTCCCGTACCGGAGACCATGAAAGGCTGAACCGGTGAAAGATGCCCAACGCATTCCGGTGCCAAGTCTCCACCACCCCGAAGCGCCGGACTCCCGCCGGCTGGAGGCGGCCACGGCCACGTTCCGGATGCTCTCGGACCCCACCCGGCTGCACCTGCTCTGGCTCCTGGCCCTCGAGCCCTCCGACGTTGGCACCCTCGTGGAGCAAACCGGGGCGTCCCGCACCTCGGTCAGCCAGCACCTGGCCAAGCTGCGCTTCAGCGGCCTGGTCACCACGCAGAAGCACAGCCGTCACGTCATCTACAGCCTCACGGACGGGCACCTGACCCGGCTCGTCATGGAAGGCCTGAACCACAATGACCACGAAGTCACCGGCGAACCCTCCCACGACTGACCGACCCCGGTTCCGGCGCTGCCCGGCAGGGGCGTGACCATTATCGGTGCAGCAGGACGCCCAGGATTCCGGCGGCGATGACGATGTAGGGTTCGTTGATTTTGAAGCGCCACAACAGTCCGAGGGACACTATCGCGATGGCTGCGGTGGTCCAGTCGGTGACGGCTTCGCGGGTCAGGACGACCACGGCGCCGGAGAGGGCGCCGGCGGCCGCTGCGGTGGCGCCAGCGACGAAGGCCTTGACCTGCCTGTTGTCCCGGTGGCGGATGAACCACCGGCCCGGGATGACCACAGCGAGGTAGATCGGGGTAAAAATCGCCACGGTGGCGGTGACGGCCCCGGGGAATCCGGCGATGAGGTAGCCGATGAAGCCGGCGGTGATGACGACCGGGCCCGGCGTGATCAGGCCCATGGCGACGGCGTCCAGGAATTGGCCTTGGGTGAGCCAGTGGTGCTGGGCAACGATGCCGTCGCGCAGCAGCGGAACGATGGCCAGGCCGGAGCCGAACACCAGGGCGCCGGTCTGCAGGAAGAACAGTCCCAGGGCCAGCAGAGTTCCGGCCCCCGCTGCGGGCCCGAGGAGGGCTGGCAGGAGAAGCGCCGGGGACAAGGAATGCAGGGTCGAGCCACCCCCGGCGTTCGGGGGCCGTTTGGGATTGCGCGACCCGGGCCAACGCAGGGAGGAGGGCCGGGCATCGAGGAGAAGCATCATGATCCCGGCGGCGAGGATCAGGGGCACGGGTTCCGGGCCGGTCAGGGCGGTGACGGCGAAGACCGCGGCGCTGATGCCCCAGAGCCGCAGATCACGCCGGTCGGTGAGTTTGAGCAGTTTATAGCCGGCGATGGTGATGATTCCCATGACCGCCGGGGCGATCCCGTAGAACAGGGACTGGACCAGCGGCAGGCCCGAGAACCGGACGTACAGGGCGCCGACCGCGATCACGATGATGAAGGCCGGCCCGATGAACGCGGCCGCGACTGACAGTGCACCCCAAGGGCCGCGGTTCAGGTAGCCGACCCACATGGCGACCTGGGCGGCGAGGGGCCCGGGCATGGCCTGGCCCAGGGCGACGCCGTCGAGGAAATCCTTTCGTCCCATCCAGCAGCGCTTCTCGACAAGGTCCCGCTGCATGTAGCCCACGGTGGCGATCGGGCCGCCGAACCCGGTCGTGCCCAGATGCAGGAAGTACAGGACGAAATGGCGGAACGGCACCGACGCTATGGCCGGTTCGGAACTCTCGCCCCCGGCCGCGCCGCGGTCCGGTCCGTCGCCGGGGTTCATTGCTTGGCGTCCATGATGCGCAGCACCGGGTGGCCGTCGATGTTTTCCAGCGGGAAGTAGACCCGGTGGGTGGCCTGGTCTACTTCGACGGTGTGGGCGTTGTTGGCGAGTTTGCCGGAGGCCTTGGGCGTCAGGGTGCGGTTCTGTTCGTCGAAGATGCTGACGGTACCGGACTCCGAGGCGACGTAGAGGCGGTGCAGTCCCTGATCGAAGGCCAGCACGTCTGGGCCGTCGCCGGCGTCAAACCGTGCGGTGACCTGTTTGGTGTCCAGATCCAGGACCAGGAGCTTCGCGCCGCCCTCGCAGGCGATGAACGCGAGCTTCTTTGCCCCGTCGACATAGAGGCCGTGGTTGCTGGCGCAGTCCGGGACAGGGATCCTGCCGGTGACCGCGTCGATGGCCGGGTCGATGATGGCGAGTTCGTTGCGGTCCTGGACATTGACCAGGACCATCCCGCTGGTCGGGTCGTAGACGCTGTTGCCCGCCTCCCCGCCGATCTCGACCGGGGACTTGGCCGTGTTCGTGGCGAGATCGATCACCGTTTCGGCGTGGTCGTGTTCGTTGGAAACGTAGGCCTTGCCGTGGACCGGGTCGTAGGCGATCCCGTCCGGGGTGTTCCCAGCCGGGACCCGCGCGGTAACTGCGAGGGTGTTGGTGTCGATGATCGCGACCTCGTTCGTTCCCGAGACGGCCGCCAGGAGACGGTGCCGGTCGGGCGCGAGGGTGACGCCGTGAACCGAGGGTATTCCCGGCACGGTCCCCGCCACCGTGCCGGTGGCGAGATCGACGGCGTGGACGGTGCCGTCTCCGAGGTGGGCGATGTAAAGCCGCTTCGCTCCTGCGTCGAGGGCCTGGTAGTCGAGCCTGCTCGCCGCGCCGGGCAGGGCGATGTCCTGGACCTGGGTCAAGGGCAGCGACGACGCCGGGGCCGGACTTGAGCAGCCGGTCACGAACGCCGGCAGCAGGGCCAGCAGTCCTGCGGCGATCAACGCTGTCTTCGCCGGCCTGCGTGATGTCAGTCCCATGGCTGTCTCCGTTCCGTTCAGAGGATGATGACGTTGGTGATGAAGGCGACCAGACCCCCGGCCAGCGCGGGGAGGGCCCGGCGCGGCAGTTCCCTGTCAGCGGAGGCAACGACGGCCGGCGGCAGGGCCCCGGCAATCAGGCACACCGCGTCCCCCACGCTGACGGCGGGCATGAAGTCCTCGTTCAGGGACATCGCATTGGCCAGGACCCGCCAGGCGATGACGGCCAGCAGCGTGCCCACCGCGGCGGCGACAAGATCCGCAGTCGGCCAGCGGGCATACCGGCAGGCAAGGGCCACCGCGGCCGCCGCGATAATCGCTGAGATCACAATGAGCACAAGCGAAATCATGTCTTCTCCTGAAGCCTCGAAAGCCGCGTGCACCGCACGTCCGGCCTGACCATACCAGTTCAAGGTAACCACGGTTACAATACTCATGTGAAGAGCGAAGCGTTGATACCCGGGGTCTGGGTCCTGTTGACCTACCGGATGCCCCGCGTCCCGTCCGCGCCGCGGGTGGCGGTCTGGCGGCGGCTGCAGACCCTCGGCGTCGCCCAGCTCGGAGACGGACTCGTGGCCCTCCCGGCCGACTCCCGCACCAGGGAGCACTTCGACTGGATCGCAGACCAGGTCAGAGAGGCCGGCGGTACCGCCGGTTTGTGGTTAAGCCAGCCTGCGTCCCTGGGGCAGGAGCGAGAGATCGCGGCGGGGATGGCCGCGGACCGTGCCCGGGAATACGAGGATGTCATGGCTGCCGCACGCGCAGACGCGGCGCTGGATGCACCCGGGAGGGCCAAAGCCGTGAAGCGGCTCCGGGCCGAGCTGCGCCGGATCGGCCGGCGCGATTACTTCCCGCCCCTGGAACGGGACGCCGCCCACGCAGCCGTCACTGCCCTCACCACCGCGGAGCTTCCCGCCCACACCATGAACACTGCGGAAGGACAGTCATGAAATGGGCCACCCGCACCGGCGTCCACGTTGACCGGGCCGCCTGCGCATGGCTGATCCGCAGGAACATCGACAACGCCTGCGAGTTCATCTTCGTGGTGGACCCCGCCGAGGTCCCCTCCGACGCCATGCCCTTCGACATGCCCGGCGTGGACCTGACCCACCACGGCCACGACTGCACCTTCGAAACCATGCTGCGCCGCTACGAGATCCAGGATCCCGTCCTCTGGAAACTGGCCGAAATCATCCACGAAGCCGACATCGACGACGAACGCTTCGACTCCCCCGCCGCCCCCGGCCTGGACAACATCATCCGCGGACTGTCCATGACCCTGAACGATGAACAGACACTGGCCGCTTGCGGGCCGATCATGGACGGGCTCTACGACTACCTCAAACGTTCCCTCATCCTCGGCCGCGAACCCGCCTGAATCCGATCAACAATCCACCCTGCGGAAGTACCTTCAAGTGGGGCCGGATATGCGCGTCCCGCCGGGGCCAGAAATAGTTGACATAGCCATATGAGCCCGGAGTGCTTCGCGGAGTCGGCTTTGGCATCATGCTGTCGTTTTTCTACGCGGTCGGATCGATCCCCTATTTCATCGCGAACGTCGTCTACGCCATTCGCTGGGCGACGTCTCTGCGCGGCCACGGCTACAGTGTCGCTCGACTCAGTTCAGCTTTCCTCGTAGCTGCCTCGATACTGGTCGCCACTCGTACCGCCCGTGGCGTCGCTAGGCTCTGGTGGCACTAGCGGGGACCGTGGCACACATCTCCGCACACATGAGGTGCATGGAAACTCGGCCGCTCCCAGAATTCGGCATCACCCACCGTCGCAATTTCGCCCAGCAGGTCAGTACCGGCCGGACGACCAATCACTCGTTGGAGTCGTACCGTGACACGCTTTTCGCCGAGGTGGCGCTCCTTACGTACCTAGTCGCCCCGGAGACGCTGGAGCAAGCCATCCACCGCTGACCCCGTCGAGGCGTACAACCTAGGCCAGATCAAGGAAGCCCTGGCTACGCAGCCAGGAATTGCCGCTGTCCTCCTCGAATACCCTGGGAGCAAGTCCCACCCGGCGAAATCAGCCCCGCCTAGCGACTGGCAAGGCTCAGCGACCAAATGATCTGCTCCGGATCAGTTGCCATGTCATGCAGTTCCCCCCGCATTCCTGCATGAACAATTATCTGAGCGGAAATTCCGGACCGGCCGTAACCCTGGCGCGATCTAAAGAATAATCAGCAAATCATGTTGTAAACGGTCCCAGCCACCATGAAGTGGTGAACGCGAAAACCCAACGGAAGGACGAACCAGGATGAACTCACAGCAGAGACCCCACAGGGCGGGACCCGGCCAGCCGTAGCTAGCCGCTCCCCACAACCGAATAGGTCTATCCGGTACCCCACGCACCCGGAACATCAGATCAGGGCCGAGAGTGTGGACACTGTCCACACGAAAAAAGCACCAAAAAGCCCCTGACCTGCGGAAACACTGTGCCCGAGGTGGGACTCGAGCCGGGTTCCAGTACTTGATTTTCCGCCACTCCCCCGAAAACTTCCGCAATCCGGCCCAGTCCGGCACTAGTACGACCCGATCCGAAGCCCAGGGTGTGCACATTGTGCACACCCTCTTTTTTGCGGCCGTCCGGGCTCCGCTACGCGCCCTCGACATGGTTGCCTGGCGCCTCGTCGAAGAGACGGGGCCCAGGAAGCGCAAACGCGTCCGCCGCCGGCGTTCATGAGGAAGGGCCGACAGCACCAGCACCCGTCAGGTGTTGCGGTTCACGTCCCGCCGTCGTCCTCTCCATCCCGTCGGTGCGTCAGACGAGGCTGTCTTCCTTCTCGCGCTGGGCTGCCCGGATCGCATGGGCGGGCGCCGCCGTGTG
>NZ_MQTS01000060.1 GCF_020532825.1 Arthrobacter sp. SO3 | reverse complement strand
CGCTCTTTGGCAGGAAACCAGCCACCAACTCGGCAGGATTTCCAAGCTGAAACGGCCTACGAATAGTCGATCACACACATCCGGCCGGGACCGGCGGGCGTAATACGTGCTCGGGACGATCTGCAGCGCCTTGCAGATCGGCTCGACCCCGTGTTCATCGCGGTGCTTGTCCACGAAAGCGCACATCACCTCGACGGGCGGTCGAGCTCCGCCGCGAAGAAAGCCGAGGCCTGCTTCAGGATCGTGTTCGCCCGGCGCAGCTCGCGGACCTCACGCTCGAGTTCAGTAATTCGGTCCGAGTCCGTAGTGGTCGATCCCGGACGCAGGCCCTCGTCGATCTCGGCCCGACTCACCCAGGTCCGCAACGCTTCGGGATTCACCCCGAGCTGCTCGCCGATCCGGCGGAACGCGCCGGTCCTGGTCGCAGGGTCTTTCCTTGCATCAATGGCCATCCGCGTTGCGCGCTCACGCAACTCGTTTGGGTATTTTCGCTGTGCTGGCATGGGAATCATCCTTCCGGGTAATCGATGTCTCCATCAAACCCGGTGCGATTCAGTTGGCCCTGGAGGAGTAGGCCTTGTCGCCCATCACCGCGTCAGGGCGGGTCCGCGCCCGTCCCGTTCCGGCGCGCGGGACGTTGATGGCGTCAATGACGTGGGGAAACATCCGTGAGTCCGAGCCCTGGCCCGGTCCAATGATGAACGCCAGGGGCCGGCCCTTCCCGTCGCAGGCGTGGTGGATTTTCGTGCTCAGCCCGCCCCGGGAACGCCCGACGGCGTGGTCGTCAGGCTCGGTCCAGAGTTTCTTGTAATTCGGAGCGTCCCCCTGTGTTGCGGGGAAGGTTGGTTCCGTGCTGGTGGGCGCGGTTGATCGTTGAGTCCACCGACACTGTCCAGTCGATCTCCCCGGCGGCGTCGGCCTGGGTCAACAGCACGGCGTGGATCCGGTCCCAAATCCCGTCTGCTGCGAAACGGCGGTGGCGCTTCCACACCGTCTGCCACGGACCGAACTGCTCCGGCAGGTCCCGCCAGGCAATCCCACACCGGTACCGGTAGGCGATGCCCTCCACGACCTGGCGGTGGTTCCGGAACGGGCGCCCGCGCTGGCCATCGGAGCTGGGCAACAACGGCTCAACGCGGGCCCACTGATCATCGGTAAAAACTTGGAAACGAGACACGTCCCCAAGTTTTCCAGCCAGCGGTCAGCCTATTTGGGAGACACGCCCTAGCGGGCTGCGTCGATGGCCGCGCTGAATACTTCCCCGAGGATGGCGGCGCCCTTGCGGATATCGTCCAGGGATGGCAGGCAGAAAGACATCCGCAGTTCGCTGTGGCCGCTGCCGTCGGTGTAGAAGGCGGTCCCAGGTACGTACACCACGCCACGCTCGATGCAATGGTAGACGAGGGCTTCGGTGTCGATCCCCTCCGGAACCTTTACCCAGAGATAGAAGCCGCCAGTGGGTGTGTTCCAGGTGGTGCCGACGGGCATGACCTCCGCCAGGGTTTCCACCAGGGCGGTGAACTTGTCCCGGTAGATGCCGCGGTATTCAGCCAGTTTGTCCTCCCAGGCGGGGTCCTCGAGGTAGGCGCTGATGAGCTGCTGTGAGTACACGGACGGGTTGAGCTGCGATGTTTCGCTGGCGTTGAGCAGGTGGGCGTATAGCGACGCCGGCGGCAACACCCAGCCCACGCGGAGCCCGGGCGCGATCATCTTGGAGAAGGACCCGAAGTACAGGGTGATGTCCTCGAAATCAGGCTGGATGGCGGGCATGGTTTCACCGTCGAAGCCGAGGAGCCCATAGGGGTTGTCCTCGAAGATCAGCAGATCGTTGCGGCGGCACAGCTCCCCGACCACCAGGCGGCGTTCGGCCGAGAGGTTCACGCCGCCGGGGTTCTGGAAGTTGGGGATGGTGTAGAGGCCCTTGGCCGTCTTGCCGGCGGCACGGACTTCGCCGATAAGCCGTTCGAGTTCTTCCGGAACCAGACCGTCGGCGTCCATGGGGACATGGACAATTTCGGCCTCATAGCTGGTGAACACGGCCATGCCGCCGGCGTAGGACGGGGCCTCGGCGAAGATCACGTCGCCCGGGTTGACTAGGACGCGGGCGGCGACGTCCAGAGCCTGCTGGCTTCCCGAGGTCACGATGACCTGGTCCGGGCCGGCGTTGATGCCCTCCCGCTTCATGAGTTCGGAAATATGGGCGCGGAGTTCAGGGATGCCGTCGCTGGAGCCGTATTGGAAAGAGCGCTCCCCGCTCTCGAGCAGGATACGCTGGGCGTCTGCCGCGATCCGGTCGAACGGGAGGGCACCGAGGTACGGCGCGCCATTGGCAAAGGAGATCATGCCCGGCCGCTGGGCGGCCCTGAACACTTTGCGGACTTCCGAAGGGCGCGCGGCGAGGGTGCGTTGCGCGAGGTGCGGCTTCCGGGCAGGGACGCTGACGTCCCCGGACGAATCGGCAAATCCTGCGGAAGTTTCCACTGATACGGACATGGGATACCTTTCGGTCGCGAGTATCCTCCCAGTGTTGCGCCGACCTAGGGATACTGTCTAAGACCAAAGTCCGGGGATTGGCATACCTGAAGGGTATATAGTTCCTCGCCCATGCGCGCCCACTGCGGCCCACAACCTCGTCCACGGCGCCAGAACCGCCAGCGTGCTCGTCGCAGTGTTCAGCGGAACGACCAGCGGAGACGGGCCCCGGACTCCCGGAGACGTTCCCGCTGAACCCAGAACGTCTCACGAAGAAACGAGCGGGACTGCATGACAAACCGACAGCCCGGTCTCCAGGAAGTGAACGCGGACCACCAACGGCGCAGCGGAGCCGACCGCAAAGCCCGCCTCTTCCCCGGCCAAGAGATGCTCGACTGGCTGGCGCCAGGCGACTGATAGCGGACATTGTGTCGTGTTGAAGTGATCCGGTTGCAGAATATGCAGATTAGGATCCGGTGCTACGTCCTCCGCGTTTTCGGGTGCCTGGATGTGAAGTCCGCGCCGTAACCGGGATTCGGGCCAAGAGTACTGCGCCGCGGGATCCGATCCCCGATGCCCGGTGGCGCGCTTCAGAGGGTGACCGCAACGACGCACGGGCCCGAACATGGCGCCCGTGCGCCCTCCCCGCGCTCACCATGCCGGTCGCTCACGCACAGCCTTGACACCCCAACCAAACGCAGGATATGTTATATCTCACATCCACTAACGCGCGTTAGTAACGCGCATCAGTAGATTCAGCTAGACTCTCACTCAAAATTCAGCCCTTTACGAGACATCGGACGGTCAATGGAGACGAACCCACGGCAGGCCAAAGTGACGATGCAGGATGTCGCGAACCATGTCGGAGTTTCTCGGACGACTGTTTCCTTTGTCCTGAATGGTGAAACGGGAAACGGAATTCCACAAGAAACCCGTGACCGCGTCCACCGGGCCGTAACCGAATTGGGCTACCGCCCGAACGCGGGAGCCCGTGCTTTGGCGTCCAAGCAGACCAAGCTCTACGGGTTGATTACGGAAATCGTGATCGCGCCTTATGCCGCCAACATCGTCCGGGGCGCCGAGGAACAGGCCGCGCGGGAGGGTAAGACGCTTCTCATAGCCAGCACCGACGGCAGCATCGACTCCGACCGGCGGGCCATCGAGACGATGCTCGAGCACCGTGTCGAGGGTCTGATCTATGCAACAAGCTGGCATAGGGGTGTGCGGTTGCCTGCTCTTACAGACGAGGTGCCGACGGTCCTGGTTCACTGTTTTGATGAGGCGGCCAAACTCCATTCCGTCATTCCTGACGAGGCTCAAGGTGGCTATGCAGCGACCATGAGGCTCATCGGGGCTGGACACGACAGGATCGGATTCATCAACCTTGATCCCGTCATCCCAGCAGCCATCGGCCGCCGGTCCGGTTACATCCGCGCCCTTGAACAGGCCGGTATAGGCCTGGACGAGAAGTTGGTCATCAACGAGGACGGCGAGGCAGACCAGGGCTACCGTGCGGCAGCTGCCCTCCTTGATGGTGCCCGGCCACCAACTGCGATCTTCTGCGCCACTGACCGCATGGCCATGGGCGCTTACGACGCCATCAAAGAACGAGGGTTTCGTATTGGGGACGACATCTCCGTGGTTGGCTTCGACAACCAGGAAATTATCGCCAACTACCTGCGTCCCAGCCTGACGACCGTCGCGCTGCCGTTCCGGCAAATGGGGGCAACCGGCGTCGCGCTGCTGGCCAAACTGGCAGCGAACCGCGATCTGGCCCCTCTCCAACACATAGTCGAATGCCCTTTGGTGGAGCGTACATCCGTGCGCCTGCCGGTCCCGGCATCCTGACTTCCACAATCCGCTAACCCATCTCCCTTTCACTGACGAAACGAGCTCCCTCATGCCCAAAATCCACCCCAAAAGGTCACTGTCGGTTGTTGCAGCCACACTGGCGATCGGCGCACTGGCTCTTACCGGCTGCGGGGCCGGAAACACATCCGGGGGCACAACAAATGGTGGGAGCGCCTCCAACGGGCTCCTGACCATCCCCCGGGAGGACACCGCTACGTTCACCAGCAACTTCAACCCGTTCTCCCCGAAAGCGCTTCCGATGACGAAAGAGTCGGTCTTCGAGCCCCTGCTGATCGTCAACCCTGTCAAAGGGGAACCGGTACCCTGGCTCGGCGCTTCATGGAAAGCAGACGAAGACGGCAAGGGAGCCACCTTCACGCTCCGCGACGGGGTCAAATGGTCAGACGGACAGCCTCTGACCGCCGACGATGTTGTGTACACCTTTGAACTTCAGATGAAGATCCAAGGCGGATTTGACTACCTGGCTAAGGTCTCCGCCGTCGACGCGCACACTGTCCGTTTCGATTTCAACAAGCCCTACGCTCCCGGACTTTACGAAGTCGGCCAGCAGGTCATCGCCCCTAAGCATGTCTGGTCCCAGATCGCGGACCCGGCAAAGGCCACCAACGAGAACCCGGTAGGCACGGGCCCCTACACGCAGGTCTCCAATTTCCAGACACAGTCATTCGAACTGGACAAGAACCCCAACTACTGGCAGCCCGAGAAGCAGCAGCTCGCTGGCATCAGGATGCTGGCATTCGCCGGCAACTCCGGGGCGAATCTCGCACTGCAGAACGGTGATGTGGACTGGAGCGACCAGTTCATCCCCAACGTCCAGAAAACCTTTATCGACAAGGATCCGGCGCACCGGCACTTTTGGTACCCCACCACCGGTGGCACGATCAACTGGCAGATGAACACCACCAAGGCTCCATTTGATGATGCAGTCGTACGCAAAGCACTCAGCATGGCCGTGGACCGCGACCAGGTCGCCAGCCTGGGCATGTCCGGTTACACCCATCCTGCCGACTGCACCGGCCTCAGCGACGCCTATAACACCTGGCGCGACCAGAGCGTCGTCGACAAGTGCGACTGGACGAAGCTGAACGTGGATAAAGCCAACCAGATGCTCGATGACGCCGGCTACAAGAAGGGAACCGACGGTATCCGCACCCTCAAGGACGGCAAGCCGTTCCAGTTCAAGTTCTCTGTCGGCTCGGCATCTTCGGACTGGCTCTCCGTCGGCCAGATCATCTCCAAGAACATGGAAAAACTCGGCGTGAAGGTCGAAGTCAGCTCCCCTGACTGGTCCCAGGTCGTCTCCGGCTACACGGACGGATCCTTCGACAGCGGCATCGTCTGGAGCAACGGCGCCGCGACGCCCTTCGAGTTCTACCGCGGCGTAATGTCACAGAAAGTCGTTGTGCCGGTCGGCGAAAAGGCCAACGAAAACTACCACCGGTTCGGCGACCCGGCAGCGACCGCAACGCTCGACAAGCTCGCAGCAACGGCAGACCCGGCAGCGCAGAAGACCCTCGTCCACTCCCTGGAGGCACGGTTCAATGATGTGGCCCCGGTGATTCCGCTGTTCTCGGGCCCGGCGTGGGGCGCCTACACCGACCAGCGATTCACGGGCTGGCCCAGCAGCGATAACCCGTATGCAACGCTGTCGGCCCGCTCCGCCACCACAGTTCTGGTCCTGACCTCACTCAAGCCGGCCCAGTAGGCCTCACGTGGCTGTTCGGGGCAACCGGCCCCGAACAGCCACCAAAGCCCCCACACAAAACACCTTTACCACCTGCCGGACCCGGACCGACCCCGGGCGGCGCAACAATCATCAAGAAAGAAGCGGAATCATGGTATTCCTCCTCCGCCGCCTGGGGTTCTACGTCATCGCCTTCTGGGCCTGCATCACCCTGAATTTCTTCCTCCCGAGACTGATGCCCGGGGACCCCGTCAGCAGAATGTTCTCCCAAGTCCAGTCCCAGATGCGCCCGGACCAGGTGGATGCGCTCCGGCGGCTCTTCGGCCTGGACGACCGGCCCCTATGGGAGCAGTACATCGCCTACATCGGCAAGATCTTCCGTGGGGACATGGGCATCTCGCTGTCCCGATTCCCGTCCCCCGTCTCGGAGGTGATCGGATCACAGATCGGATGGACCCTCCTTCTCGGCGGCACCTCCCTGATCATTGCCGTCATTCTTGGCAATTTCCTCGGCATTCTGGCAGCGTGGCGGCGCGGAAAATTCCTGGACTCCGTCTTCCCCCCGCTGCTGATTTTCGTCGGATCATTTCCCTACTTTTGGCTGGCCATGGCCGCCCTCTATCTGTTCGGGATAACCCTGGGCTGGCTGCCTCTAAGCCATGCCTTCTCCACAGGCCTCAGCCCCTCGTTCTCCCTCAAATACATCAACGACGTAGCCGCTCACCTCATCCTCCCGGCCCTGACCATCGTCTTGGTCTCCATCGGCGGCTGGATGCTGGGAATGCGCAACACGATGATCGCCACCACCGCTGAGGACTACATCACAATGGCCCGGGCCAAGGGACTCCGTCCGGCACGAATCATGTTCCAGTACGCTGCCCGCAACGCCATGCTGCCCTCCGTAACATCGTTCGGCATGTCCCTAGGCTTCGTCGTCGGCGGCGCTCTCCTCACCGAAACCGTGTTCGCTTACCCGGGCATCGGCTACCAGCTCCTGACCTCCGTCCAGGCACTGGACTACCCGCTGACGCAAGGCATCTTCCTCACCATCACCGCCGCCGTGCTGGCAGCTAACTTCCTGGTCGACATCATTTACGTAAGGCTGGACCCCCGGGTCCGGGTCAGCTAGAAACAGGTCCCCCATGTCACTTACAGACTCAACACCTACCGCGACCACCACGGCAGTCAACCCCACCGTTCAAGTACCGGAACCTCCGGTCCGCGGACGCGTGGCCCACGGCGGGTTCGTCCACGGCATCCTCACGAACAAGAAGGCCCTCTTCGGGTTGGCCATCCTGGTCGTATTTGCCCTCCTGGCACTGCTGGCACCCCTCCTGGCACCGGGAAACCCCTCCGATTTTGGCCCCGAAGCATCCCTGGCGCCATCAGGGAACCACCTGCTCGGAACCACTTCCAAGGGCCAGGACGTCCTGGCTCTGACGCTGTGGGGATCGCGAAGTTCACTGACGGTCGGATTCACCGTCGGCATAGCGGCGACCTTCATCGGCTGTCTGGTCGGCATCGCCTCCGCGTACTTCGGCAAAGCCATCGACGAAGTACTCTCGCTGCTGACCAACATCTTCCTGCTCATCCCTGGACTTCCGCTCCTGGTGGTTCTCGCCGCATTCCTGCCGCCGGGACCCGCCACGGTCGTCATCGTCCTGGTCATCACCGGCTGGGCAGGCAGTGCCCGGGTGCTCCGCTCCCAGGCTCTGTCTCTGCGCAGCAAGGACTTCGTCGCCGCGGCCGTGGTAACCGGTGAGAAAGCCTGGCGCATCATGTTCCGGGAAATCCTGCCCAACATGGCCTCCATCGTCATGAGCACCCTGCTCGGCTGCGTCATTTACGGCATCGGCGCCCAGGCAGGCTTGGAGTTCCTGGGGCTTGGCGATACGGGGTCCGTCAGCTGGGGAACCAACCTCTATTGGGCAAACAACGACGGCGCCCTCATGACAGGCGACTGGTGGGTCCTCCTGCCCTCGGGCGTAGCCATCGCCGTCGTCGCATTTGCCCTAGCCATGATCAACTACGCCGTTGATGAAATCACCAACCCTCGCCTGCGCGTGGAAAAGAAAGGCTGACAGATGGAAACCCTGACTGAACAGGACCGGGCAAACATCGGCCGTACCGCCGCCGCTCCCGTGCTGAGCGTGAAAAACCTGCAGGTCCAATACGCGGCAGAAAGCGGAAATGTCACCGCCGTTGACGATGTCAGCTTCGACATCGGTGCAGGAGAAGTCTTCGGCCTCGCCGGCGAATCAGGTTGTGGCAAGTCCACCATCGCAAACGCGGTCATGCGGCTCCTGCAGACCCCGGCTAAAATCACCGGTGGCTCCATTGAGCTCGCTGGAAGGAATCTCCTGGATCTGGGCGAAGAAGAACTGCGACGCACCCGCTGGCGCGACGTGGCAATGGTCTTCCAAAGCGCGATGAACTCCCTGAACCCCGTCATGACCATCGGAGATCAAATCGTCGATGTCTTCACCACGCATGAACGGATGCCCAAGAAAGCTGCCCGCGAACGGGCCGCGGAACTGCTGAAACTTGTCGACATCAGCCCCGACCGCCTCAAGTCCTACCCGCACCAGCTCTCCGGCGGAATGCGCCAGCGGGCAGTGATCGCGATCGCGCTGGCGCTCAAACCCTCACTTCTCATCATGGACGAACCCACCACGGCCCTGGACGTGGTCGTTCAGCAGGAAATCATGCACCAGATCAAAGAACTTCAGCAGCGGCTGGGGTTTTCCATTCTGTTCATCACCCACGACATCTCACTCATGGTCGAGCTCTCCCACCGCATGGCCGTGATGTACGCGGGAAAGCTCGTCGAGGTCGCTCCCTCCAAGGACATGCTGGAGAACCCGCTTCACCCCTACACCAACGCCCTCATGGGAGCGTTCCCTCCGCTAACCGGCCCGAGAGTGGAGTTGACCGGCCTCCCCGACGCCCCGCCGAACATGGCACACCCTCCCACCGGCTGCCGCTTCCACCCCAGGTGCCCGCTCGCGATCGATGAGTGCCGCACCGTCGCGCCACCGCTCCTCCCAAAAACCGTAAACCACGACGCAGCGTGCCTGCTTGTACCCGGATATGTCCTCCCCCGCGAAAGGTCACGCCCATGAGCCCCGCACGCAGCACCTCACCAGGCCGCCCCGAAACAGCGACCGCGCCCCTGGTCCAGGTACGCAACCTGAGCAAGGACTACCATCTGGGAAGCTTTCCCTTCCGTTCGACCGTACGCGCGGTCAACGACGTCTCCTTTGACATCAACCATGGCGAGATTGTGGCACTTGTCGGGGAATCCGGCAGCGGAAAAAGCACCATCGCCCGCATCCTCGCCCGCCTTGAGCAGCCCACAGGCGGCCAGCTCATCATTGGCGGACAAGACATTTTTGCCACCGAACGGCGCGGGGCATCAATGAAATACCGAAGCAAAGTCCAAATGGTCTTCCAGGACCCCTTCGGATCCCTCAACCCGGCACACCGCATCGAGCACTTCCTGACGCGTCCCCTGCAGCTCCACGGAGAAAACGACAGCCCAAGGGCCCTCAAACTCAAGCTGCGTGAACTTATGGCAACAGTCGGCCTGGGCGAGCAGATGCTGGACCGGTACCCACATCAGCTGTCCGGCGGACAACGCCAGCGCGTCGCCATCGCCAGAGCCCTTGCCGTGGAACCGGAAATCATCCTGGCCGACGAACCCACCTCAATGCTCGATGTCTCGGTCCGGATCGGAATTCTCAATCTGATGCGCAAACTCCGCGATGAACGCGGGGTGTCCATGCTCTACATCACCCACGACCTCGCATCCGCCCGCTACATCGCGGACACAACCATGGTGATGTGCGCCGGGGACCTGGTCGAGGGCGGAGAGAGCATCGAGCTGATGGCCGCCCCCCATCACCCGTACACACAGTTGCTGCTCTCCGCCGTACCCGACGCCCGCAGGACCCAGACCGTCCGCCCGCCGAAGAGGGATGCCACGGCGCGGAACACCGGCCGCGGCAACGGCGAACGTATCGCCCTCAGCGAATCCCATTGGGCGCTGAAGGTGCCAGAACCGGCCGCCTGACGGCCCCCAGACCGCCACCGGACTGGCCGCGTTTTCCGCGGAAGCGGACCCAAACAGATTCGCTGCAGGCTGCAGAAACTCAAAGAAAGAATCCCATGATGAAACCATCTGCCGCACTATCCGGCGTACCGGAGGTACTTGTTGTCGGTGAAGCACTCATCGACGTGGTCCACACAGGGGACGGGGTCACTGAGCACCCGGGGGGCTCCCCCGCAAATGTGGCCTACGGACTCGCCCGTCTGGATGTATCGACAGGGTTCCTGACCTCAATCGGCATGGATGACCGGGGTCGTGCCATCAGCAGCCACCTCGCCGGCGCAGGTGTCCATTTACTCCCGGGCTCCCAGTCCGCCCCCGCTACATCGACCGCCACGGCAACACTGGCCGCCGACGGGTCCGCAACCTATTCCTTCGACCTCGCCTGGCAACTGGCCCCGTTTGCTCCGACGTACCTGCCCGGGCTCCTGCACGCCGGGTCCATCGCCAGCTTCCTCGCCCCGGGAGCCGCAGGCGTGAAGTCCCTCCTGCAGCACTGCGCAGGCATCAGCACTGTCACCTATGATCCCAACATCCGGCCCGAACTGCTCGGCAGCCAACACGAAGCCAGAACCCTCTTCGAAGATCTCATTCCCCTCACGGACGTCGTGAAACTCAGCGACGAGGACGCCGCATGGTTGTATCCACGCAGGTCGCCGGAGGAGGCTGCCCGCCACATCCGCGGACTCGGCACGGATCTGGTCGTGGTCACCCGCGGATCAGAAGGATCCTTCCTGCTCACCGCAGAGACGGAAGTCAGTGTCCCCTCCGTGGAAACCGTTGTCGCGGACACCATCGGTGCAGGGGATGCCTACATGGCGGCCCTCATCCTAGGGCTTCTGACCAGAGGAGGCGAGGGCTTGGCTCCGCCCGTCCTCGAACAGATCGCCCGCATGGCATCCATGGCCGCCGCCATCACCGTGGGCCGTCCAGGTGCGGACCTGCCCTCCTCGGCGGAAATGCGGGCAAGTCTGGTCAGCTGACCACCACTTTCCGTCTCCAGCACCGCGGACAACCTGACGATCTCAGAAATATCCCGGCCCTTTCCTTCCCCCATTCCGAATCTGAAACGAGTGCACCTCCCATGACGGCCGTGACCACCACACACCCGGAAACCTTCCGGCCCGCCCTGCATTACACGGCCCGAAACACCTGGCTCAATGATCCCAACGGACTGATCCACCACCAGGGCCTCTACCATCTCTACTACCAAAACAATCCCTTCGGAAATACCTGGGGAAACATGTCCTGGGGCCACGCGACGTCGGACAACCTCGTTGACTGGACCGAGCAGGCTGTCGCGATTGCCTGCGATGAGCAGGAGGACATCTTCTCCGGCAGCATCGTGTTCGACAGCCAAAACAGTAGCGGGTTCGGCACCGAGACGACGCCCCCGCTTGTGGCCATTTACACGAGCGCCTACAAGGAAGCCTCCCCGTTGCACGGCGGTCAGGCGCAGTCACTGGCCTACAGTCTGGACGGCGGCTTCACGTGGGAAAAGTACGCTGGCAATCCCGTGCTCACCCGCAACTCCGCCAACTTCCGTGACCCAAAAGTTTTCCGCTATGACGGCAGGGCCGGCTCCTACTGGGTGATGGCGGCCGTGGAAGCCCACGACTACAAAGTAGTCCTCTACAAGTCCGAGGACCTGAAAACCTGGGAACACCTCAGCGATTTCGGCCCCGCCAACGCCACCGGCGGCATCTGGGAATGCCCGGACCTGTTTGCTTTGCCGGTGGACGGCAATCCGCTGGAGTTGAAATGGGTTCTGACGGTGAATCTGAACCCCGGCGGCCCGAACGGCGGTTCAGCCGGGCAGTACTTCACAGGAGACTTCGACGGCGTCCAATTCACCTCCGACTCCACAATCACCAGCGGGGAACAGGACCCCGACCGCCTTCAGGAGTACGACTGGCTGGACTGGGGACGGGATTACTACGCCGCCGTCTCCTTCAGCGACGCCCCCGACGGCAGGCGAATCATGATCGGCTGGATGAACAACTGGGACTATGCCAATCAGATCCCGACTTCACCCTGGCGGAGCCCCATGTCTCTGCCCCGGGAACTCTCCCTGGCCACCGTTGACGGCCGCACCAGATTAGTCCAGAACGTCGTCGAGGAAGCCGTAGGCCGCGATGAGGCGCCGGAAGTTCAGGGCGCCCCTCTTCATCTGTCCGGGGAAACACGCCCGATCCCTGCCGCCACCGGCACGGTTCAGGTCATCGAAGCCGAGTTCACGGCAGGGACGGCCGAAGAATTCGGCCTCATCGTTCGTGGGAACGGCACGGAAGGAACCCGAATCGGCATCAACCCCGCCCAAGGCCGACTCATCCTCGATCGGACCGCCTCTGGTGACACTGGCTTCCACGACGGATTTTCTTCCGTCGACACCGCCCCCATCAACGCCCGGGACGGCCGATACCAGCTGAAGATCTACCTCGACCACTGCTCCGTTGAAGTCTTCGCCCAAAACGGCGAACTGGTGCTCACCGACCTGATATTCCCGGAAAAAACAAGCACCGGAGTCTCCATCTACGCCCACGGCGGTTCCGCAACACTCGAGAGCCTGACGATCACTCCACTGGCATAGGCCCCGTGTGCCGCAGATGGCACCCGCAAACCGGAATACGACTGTAGCAACAAGATATGGAAGAAACACGCGCATGGAATACCGCAAACTTGGATCCTCCGGCATGTACATCAGCGAACTGGCCTATGGGAACTGGGTCACCCACGGCGAGCAGATCGACCAAGGCGCGGCAACGGCCTGCGTCCGTCAGGCGTTGGATCTGGGCATTACCACCTTCGACACCGCCGACGCCTACGCGGGCACGCGCGCGGAGCACACGTTGGGTGAAGCGTTAGCCGGTGTCCGGCGGGAAAACGTCGAAATTTTCACCAAGGTCTACTTCCCTACGGGCGAGGGCCGGAACGACCGCGGCCTGTCCCGCAAGCACGTCATGGAATCCATCAACGGATCCCTGACGCGGCTGCAGACCGATTACGTCGACCTTTACCAGGCCCACCGCTACGACTACGAAACGCCGCTGGAAGAGACGATGCAGGCCTTCGCCGACATCGTGCGACAGGGCAAGGCCCTGTATATCGGCGTCTCCGAGTGGACCGTGGAGGAAATCCGTGCGGGCGTCGAACTAGCCCGGGAACTTGGCATTCAGCTCATCTCCAACCAGCCCCAGTACTCCCTTTTATGGCGGGTCATCGAAAAAGAAGTGGTCCCCACCTGCGAGGAGCTGGGCCTGGGACAGATCTGCTGGTCACCCATGGCCCAAGGCGTCCTGACCGGAAAATATGTCCCCGGTCAAGCTGCCCCGGCAGCATCCCGCTTCACGGGCGAGGGCGGCAAGCTCAAAGCGGACAACCGCTACTTGAACGACGAAATCCTAGTCCGTGTCCAGGCGCTCAAACCCCTCGCCGCGGACGCCGGCCTATCCATGCCCGCCCTCGCCGTCGCCTGGGTGCTGCAAAACCCCAATGTCTCGGCGGCCATCGTCGGTGCTTCCCGTCCTGACCAGCTCATTGATACAGCCTCCGCAGCAGGAGTGAAACTTGACCCTGCCCTGCTGGCGCAGGTGGATGACATCCTGGACCCGGTCATTGAACGCGATCCCGCCAAAGTGGAGTCCTTCAAAATCCGTCCGTGAAGGGAACGGAACGGCGCGAAGAGCCTGTGGCTCACGGATAGAGACGGATTCGGGTCCGGTATCTGGAGCGGGGGCGTCCTAGCCTTCGCAATCGATGCAGTATGAGTGGCCGTTCTTTTCGCGCGCGAGCTGGGACCGGTGCCGGACCAGGAAAAAAGGAGTAGCAGGTGAACTCGTCCCAGGCCTGGGGAACGACTTGGACAATGAGTTCCTCCGAGACGAACTCTCCGCCGGGTGTCATGGCCTCGTCCAGTGCGTCGGATTCGTCCAGCTCGCGGACGACGCTGTTGGCATCCGGGGCGTTGGCGGATTGCAGCACCTCCAGGGAGCGGTCCTGTGATTCCTTGACGTTGGAACGTACTTCGTCGTAATCGGTTGCCGCTGAGGGTCATTCTCTTTTCTAACGTTCTTACCTGACGTGGTTGGGCCCCCGTTAGCAGTATTCCCCCAAGGAAGTCTGAAATGGTGGCCGTGCGCCGCAACGTGGCGTCCACAGCAGGATCCCTGAACACGTTATTCACACCCAATCTCCGGACTAAAGGCCTTTAGGCCCCAGTTCGCTATGGTGAGGCCACCGCGCCGGTTCGCTGGCTGCCGCGATCTCAGAAGCATCCGCCGCTAACGCAATCTGTTGCCATGGTCCCGAACCCGCACATAGGCTCAAACCTGTGAGAGGCGGGGACGGCACTCCTAGAAGCGGAACCGCCCAGCGACCCGTGAAGGAAACAAGCATGGCTACAGGTACTGTCAAGTGGTTCAACGCCGAAAAGGGCTTCGGATTTATTGCCCCCGACGACGGAAGCGCTGACGTGTTCGCACACTATTCGGCAATCGCCTCCAGCGGTTACAAGTCCCTGGACGAGAACCAGAAGGTTCAGTTCGACATCACCCAGGGACCAAAGGGCCCCCAGGCGGAGAACATCCAGCCGCTCTAAAGCTCCTGGAAGAGACCGGTCAGCCTCTGCGGCGGGCCGGTCTCTCGTTGTGTTCGGGCACCTGCGAGGCGACCGCCATCTGTTCTTCTTCCCGCTTCTTGGCCCGCAGCGCCTTCGCTTCGGCCTTCTGGATCGAGGCCCTCGCCGCGTTGACGCCGGCGGAGACCGAGATCGTCGGGATCTGACTGAGCGCAACGTGGCCAGGTCCCAACGCCAAAACAGCGAAGACAGCGACGCCGGATACCCAGAAGCCGGATACGGCGATGACGGGAAGAATGATGGCTGCGGCGGCGGGCTAAATGGTGTGAAGGCCATGGCAGGGCCCACCAACTCCTACAACTCGTCTCCGAGGCCGGCGACGCCTACCGACTGGCCACCCTCAGCAAGCTCATGATCAGCTCCGGATCAGTTGCCAGGTCATGCCGTTCCCCCGACACTCATGCATGAACAGGTATCAGAGCGGAGAATCCGGACCAGCCGTAAAACCAGGTTCCTCTAGAGAGTATTCATCAAGTCATGTTGCAAGCGGCCCTAGCCACCATGAAGTGGTGAACGCGAAAACCCGACGGAAGGACGAAGATGATGAACACCCAGAAGAGGCCCGCGGCGGTACCCGGTCGGCAGTAGGCAGCCGCTCCCCCACACAACCGAACAGGCCGTTTCCGGGACCCCACACACTGGGCTGCCGCGGAGATCTCGGACAGTGGGCCCTCTTAAAATGGGGGTCTACCGAAAGTAGAGATCAGCATGACCGCAT
>NZ_MQTS01000006.1 GCF_020532825.1 Arthrobacter sp. SO3 | reverse complement strand
CGGGCGAGGTGCGGGGGTCGGAGTGGGGTGTCAGGCCGCGGCGGAGGCTGACGGGGCCGCCACTGCGGCCGTTTCGCCGGGGGTCCGGCGGAGGCTGCGGCGGTATGACCGGAGGTAAAGCGCCATCACCGGAGTGACGTAGAGGACCCAGACGGTGGCCTCAAGCCAGGTGGTGGCGGGGGAGAAGTTCAGGGTCCCCTTCAGCAGGGTGCCGTACCAGGACGACGGCGGCACCGCCGCCGTGACGTCGAAGGCGAGGGAGTGCAGGCCCGGGAGCAGGCCGGCCTCCTGGAGGTCGTGGACCCCGTAGGCCAGGACCCCGCCGGCCACCATGATGAGCGCAGCGCCGGTCCAGGTGAAGAACTTGGCCAGGTTCACCCGCAGGGCGCCGCGGTGGAGCAGGTAGCCGAGCCCGGCGGCGGCGGCCAGGCCCAGGACCGCTCCGAGCAGCGGGGAGGACGACTGTCCGGCCGACTGCGCGGCGGCCCAGAGAAAGAGGGCGGTTTCGAGTCCTTCCCGGCCCACGGCCAGGGCGGCGACGGCGACGAGGCCCCAGGCGGCGCCGTCGGCCACCTTGTCGATCTTGCCGCGGAGGTCGCTGCCGAGGGTCCGCGACGTGCGGGCCATCCAGAAGACCATCCAGGTGACGAGGGCGACGGCGGCAATCGACAGGCTGCCGCCGATCGCTTCCTGGGCCTGGAACGTGAGTCCGCGCGGGCCGAAGGTCAGGAGGGCGCCAAAACCGATGGAGACCGCCACGGCCAGTCCGACGCCGGCCCAGATGCGGGGAACAAGCTGCCTCCGTCCGGTCCGGGCCACGTAGGCCAGCAGCAGGACAACGATCATGGCGGCTTCAAGGCCCTCACGGAGGCCGATCAGGAAGTTCGCGCTCATATGGATGCTTTCGGGTAAAGGTGACTAACTAAGGTTTGCCTAAGAACCAAGGTAACCCTTACCCGATGAAATACGAAAATCTTACGTGACGTAATTGACCGGCAGCCCGGCGCGACGCGGCCCGGCGGCCCGAGGCGACGCGCGTTTCGTCCCGTGACGCGCAAAAGGGCTGGCGACACCGGAATACCGGCGCGCCAGCCCTTTTGTGCAGCGTCAGAAATTATGCGCCGCGGACGGACCCTAGCTAGCTGCGGAAGTTCACGAACTGCAGGTCGGCCTCGTCGAAGCCCTTCAGCAGGTTCATGGTCTCCTGGAGGTCGTCGCGGGACTTGGAGGTCACCCGGAGCTCGTCGCCCTGGATCTGCGACTTGACGGACTTGGGGGCCTCGTCGCGGATGAGCTTGTTGATCTTCTTCGCCAGGTCCTGGGCGATGCCCTCCTTGATGGTGGCCTCAAGCCGGAACTCCTTGCCGGAAGGGTAGGGCTCGCCCGTTTCGAGGGACTTCAAGGAGATGCCTCGGCGGATGAGCTTGGACTGCAGGACGTCCAGGACGGCGAGCACGCGCTCTTCGGAGTTGGCCTTCATGAGGATCTTCTCGTCGCTGAAATCGACCTCGGCGCCGACGCCCTTGAAGTCGTAACGCTGGACCAGTTCCTTCTGCGCCTGGTGCAGCGCGTTGGCGACTTCCTGCTTGTCGACCTTGCTGACGACGTCGAATGTGGATTCGCCTGCCATGACTGTCCTCCTGATGGTTGGGGGGTGCCCGGTGAAGGGCCGTTGTGTCTGCAATCCAGCCTAGTACGGATGCCCCTGATGTGAAGGCTGCAGAGCGTTGTCCCGTTCACAGCCCGCTCAAAGGTGGGTCAGGGCGGGAACGAAGTTTCGGGCGGCAGAGTTGCAGGAGTTGGAAGAGTCGTTCGAAAGGCACGCAACATGCAAAACAAGGCCGTCCGGTATGCCGTCCGCACCACCGCAGCAGCCGCCGTTGGTTTCGCCACTGCCGCAACGTCGGTGGCGGCGGCAACACTGGCGGCCTCGATTATCTTCAGCCCGGCCGCGGATGCCTCGTCGAGGCTGGATGGTGTCCACACCGATCTGGCACGTGCCATCCAGCTGAACCAGATCACGGAGGAGCAGGCTGCACGGTTCGAATCCAAACTCGCCGGACGCATCCTCGGAGAAGCCTGATTTTCCGCGCTTTTTGGGGCCGCCAAGCGCCGATTCGATTCTTCGGCTTAAGTTCTGTAAAGTTGTCTTGCCCGCGGTTACTGGAAGCGGAACGGACTGGAAACAGCCGTTCTGAACATGGAAGCCGCGAGTGATCTTCTTTTGAAGTTCGGCAGATTACCCGAGCGGCCAAAGGGGGCTGACTGTAAATCAGCTGGCAACGCCTACGGGGGTTCGAATCCCTCATCTGCCACCCTTGGAAAAGCCTCCGGAACCAACAGGTTCCGGAGGCTTTTCCTTTGCCCTGGGCGGCCCAGGTTTCGTCCCGACCCGGCCCGGCCTCAGTTGACGGTGCTGCCCTCAGGCTGAAGGGGCGCCGTCGCAGCACCGGCGGTGACCCGGTCGGATGTCGGCGCAATGTGGAGCCGCGTGGAAAACGCAGTGATGAGTGCGAGGACGAAGGCTGCGGCAGCGATGGCCAGCGCCATGACCGCCACGGTCCCGTAGCCGCTGATCCGGGGGTCCAGGAACGGGTAGGGGTACCAGCCGGCGATGGGACCGCGGATCAGGCTGTAAACCAGATACAGGAGGGGGAACGCGAGCCAGACCAGCGAGGTGCGCACCGGGATCCTCGTCCTGGGCAGATCAACCAGCCAGTCGATGACCATGATCGTTGGGATCGTGTAATGCAGCACGACGTTGATCCAGGGGATCGGCGTGTTGACGTCGATATTGCTCAACAGGAGATTGTAGACGATCCCGGTGATGGTCATGTAGATGGTCGCGGCCCCGCGCAGCAACTCCAGCCAGCGGGGGCTCTCGCCTTTCCACGCGTACCGGCCGCCAACCGCCAGGGTGATGAAAGCGATGATGTTGGATTCGATGGTGAAATAGCTGAAGTAGTTACCCGCGGTGGCGCCGGGCACATTCTGGAGCAGGTGGGTCAGCTGGAAAACTACGGCCAGGAATCCCAGAAGGGCAAACCAGAACCTGAAGAGCGCGAGGCCTCTATTGGGTGTCATAAAGGGATCCTATGGCGCAACGGCCTGTGGGCCCGGTAGCCGGCTACTTGGGGCGCGCGGCCAGGGCCGCGGCCAGCGCTGTGGCAGAGCTGGTGCTGCTGTTGATCCGCCAGTCGGTTTCCTTGTTGAAGTTGAACCAGACCACTGCTGTGACGTCGGGCTGCGCCGCAAGGTAGCTGATCAGCGACGTGTTCCAGGCCGCTTTGGATCCGCCTTGTTCCGCGGAGGCGGTCTCGGCAATGAGCACTTGTTTGCCGGGCGCGAGCCGCCTCATTTCGGCAAGCCCCGCGCTGAAGAGGTCAGACGGTGAGATCCAGCTGCTCCACGCGGCCGAGGTGCCCCAGTTGTATCCGTCGAGGGCCACCGCATCCACATAGCCGGGACCCGGGTACAGGCCGTCGAGCGGTGTTGACCCCGAGTAGGGGACGTTGGGATTCCAGACCCAGGTGATGTTGGCGGCGCCGGTGGCAGCGACGACGTCGTGGACATGCCGCCAGGCGGCGGCGTAGTCGCCGGGTCCGTTGCCGTTGATGCCCTCGGACCAGGGATACCAGTTGCCGTTCATCTCGTGCCCGAAGCGCAGCATCACCGGGTGCCCCCACGAGGCCAGGGCGGTGCCCCACTGTCGCAGATAGGGGTCGAAGTCTCCGGCGGTGATGCGGTCGAGGGAATAGGCCGGCTGTTCGGTTCCGCCGCCCCAGGTCCAGGGCTCCCACGCCAGCAGGGTCATGGCGCCCCGGCTGCGGACGGCGTCCAGTTCCGTGATGGGCGGTGCCTGGTTGAAGTCCTTGTAGGACAGAATGACGGACGGCGCCTCGCCGGCGAGGGACGCGGCCTGGTCCAGTTCGGCCAATGCCAGCGGTCCGCCGGGGGTGCCGACGCCGAAGCGCAGCGGCGCGCTGCTGATCACCGGCGGCGCCGGATCCGTCACCGGCGCGGCGACGACGGTGAAGGCCGCCGAAGCTTTGACCGTTCCGGCCACGGCCTGGACGTCAAGGACCGGCTGGGAGGTCTGCGGGATGACGACGTCGGCCGTGAAGTATCCGGAGGCGTTCACCTTGAAAGCGGCGGAGCTGGTGCCTGCGCTGAGCGTTCCTGAGCCCTTCTTGGGGAATCCGTTGCCGGTGACGGTCACGGTGGTTCCCACCGGACCCTTGGCCGGGCTGAGGCTAATGGACGCGGAGGCGGCCTGCGCGGGCACTGCTGCCAGTGACAGGCCCAGGACCACCAGGGCAAGTACGTACGCCACGCTTTTTAGCGGCTTCATCGGAACTCCTCGGCCGGACGCCGGGCAAGGCGGGGCATCGTGACGGTACACGGCTCCCTCCGGAAGCCGTAGCCTCCAGTGTCCGGCACGGCCGGCCCGCCCCGGCGCTGGAAAGTCGCAGGAGATCCTGAGGATTGTCCAAGGATTCCACTCAGCGCTGCAGCGGGGACCTCGACAGGATCCAGGTGTTCGTCCCGTCCTGGCGCTTGAACGTCACGGTGGTGACCAGGGCGCGGATGAGAGCGAGCCCGCGCCCGGATTCAGCCTCGCCGTCAGGCATGGCAGCGTCGGTATCAATGGGGTCAGGGCACATCGCGCCGAAGGCGCTGACCCGGGCCTCCAGCCTGACGGGCGTGACGCTGATGTCGACGCCAAGTTCCACCGGCTTCGTGGATTCGGGAACGGCGTGCTGCACCACGTTGCTGGCGGCTTCGATGACCGCGGTGGCGAACGTCATGCGGTCCATGTCCGGAACAAAGGAAGCGTCGTCCCACAGGCCGTCCAGCTCGGCGTGCACGGCGTCGATGACCTCCGGAAGTGCCGCCTGGCGCAGCGTCCGCCGGGCGAGGACGTCAGTCATCGCCGAAAGCAACAGCAGCGGACGGGTACGACGTCAGGACTTTGTCCATGCTTGTCAGGCCAAGGACCATTTGAACCTGCGGCTGGACTGCGGCGATCCGAAGATCACCACCGGCCTGCCGGGCGGCCTTGAGGCACCCGATGAGGGCTCCGAGGCCGGAGGAGTCCATAAAGGCCGTCTCTGCCAGGTTGATCACAATCCTCGCGGAACCCGCGGCCACAACCTCCGCCACCATTTCCCGGAGTTTCGGCGCCGACACCATGTTGAGCCGGCCGGCGGCTGATATCACGGCGTAGCTGTCATTCACTTTGTAGCTCAGGAGCACGGACTGCCCTTTCTTTGGATGACTCGATGGTGCTGTCTGCCGCATCGTTGGAATCGCTGCCCTGGTACCCGCGGTACCGGACGGCCCGGACCAGGATGCTCATGACGACGAGGTCAAACACCACCCAGATTACGTTGACCAGGGTGCCGATCGGTTCGGACATTCCGGCAGCAAGCCGCCCAATCCCGACAACCGCGGCGAGGACCAGCAGGACGGACACCACAATCTGCGGCCGGATCAGGCTCCACCCCGGTCCGCCGGACTGCCGGTCTTTGGGGGTGACGGCGAAACCGAGGGGCCGGCCGAACCAGACATTCCGGGCCGCCGTCGTGCATGCGGCGATCCAGGTCGGAAACAGGGCGAGGCTGTATTGCTGCCCCCGCCAGGTGGGGATGCCCCTCCCGGCAACCGCAAACAGGAGCTGGTTGACCACCATGAACGGGATGAATCTGACGAAGAAGTCCGCGCTGAGGCTGGTGACGGGCAGGACTCCGAACAGCAGATAGACGATCGGTGCCGCGAAGTAGACGACGGCGGCGAAGCCGCTGAGGTAGGTCCACATGGTCGCAAAGTACATCAGCCGCTGGCCCCATTTGAGTCCCCGCTGGACCAGGGGGTTTTCCCGCAGGAAGACCTGCATGGTGCCCTGGGCCCAGCGCAGCCGCTGGGTCAGCATGGTCCCGATGTCCTCCGGTGCCAGCCCGTTGGCCAGGACCTCGTGGTGGTACACGCTTTGCCATCCCATGGAATGGAGCCGCATGGCGGTTGCCATGTCCTCTGTCACGGAGATGGTGGCCAGCGGCATCACGGGCTGGGCCTCGCCGGTCCGTTCCACCGACAAGGCGTCCAGTACGGCCTGGACGGACTCGATCGCCCCCAGCGGCGACCAGTCCCGGGCCGCCATACGCTGCACCGCGTCCTCGGTCACCACGGGCACGCCCGCGTCGCCGATTTCCACCGGCGACATCGCCGCAATCTCTTCCAGATCAGCCTGGAGGGCGGAGACGTCGGCCGACACCAGCGCCTGGACGGCCCGGTCCACCCGGCGCCGCGCGCGGTAGGTGATCTCGCTCAGTGACTCGCCGGCGTCGAGTTGGCGGCGGGCCTCGAGGGTCGCCGCCTCGACCTCGTCGAGGGTCTGCTGCAGGAGGGCGGATTCGTTGGCGGCAGCTTTGCGGGCCTTGCGGATGGCGGCCTGGGACGCGCTGAGGGCGCGCCGGATGCTCTTTTCCGTTTCCTTGACGTAGCCGACGAGTCCCAGCTGCATCAGGGCCTCCCGCCGGAGCACAGCGTTGGAGCCGCAGAAAAACGCGGCATTCCAGCCGTCTTTCCCCTGCTGGATCGGGCCGTAGAACAACGGCGCCTGGCTGCCCAAGGGATCGTCCGCCGGGACGTTGATGAAGTACTGGGGCGTCTGGACGAGGGCGACTTTGCGGGTGTTGAAATAGCCCAGCGTCTTGTCCAGGATGTCCGGTTCAGGGATCTGGTCCGCGTCGAGAATGAGCAGGAACTCACCCTCGGTCTGCATCAGCGCGTTGTTCAGGTTCCCGGCTTTGGCATGCCGGGGCATCCCGCTCCACTCCGCACTGCGGGTCACGTACCCCAGCCCGTTCGCGGCGGCCAGTTCCCGGAACTCCGGGCGGTCGCCGTCGTCCAGGATCCAAGTGCTGTGGGGGTGCCGGATCTTCTTGGCGGCAAGCGCTGTTGCCATCACCAGTTCCGGCGGCTCGTTGTACGTGGTGATGAAGACGTCAACGGTGGCATCCGCGGGCGCGGGCGCCGGCGGTGTGCGGGTCTTGAGTCGCCAGACCGTCATGCCGAAGAGCATGACGTCGATCAGGCTGTAGGTTTCGGCGGCGACGAGGGGCACCGCTATCCACCATGCGTCCCAGTTCAGTGACGACAGCCAGCGCCAGACAATGTAGTTGACGCCGGTCAGCACCGTCAGTACGACGATGAGCCGGACCGAGAAAGACTTCACCGGGTTCCTCCGACGTGCAGTTTCGTGGGCCCGGAAAGGGCCGTGGTTCTGCTGCTGTCCGCATCCCGCCGGACAGCAAGGATGGTGACGTCATCGGGGTTGGATGTTCCCTGTGCCAGCCGGCGGACAGCGTCTACCAGCTCTTCCGCGGACCCCGCGGAGACGGCGAGGTGTCCAATCTCGTCAACCGCAGCGAGTGTTCCGTCATAAAGGTCCAGGACACCGTCACTGAAGCTGACGATCATGTCACCGGGGTCCAGCTGTGTTTCATAGGATTCCCACCGGGTGTCGGGGAGCAGGCCGACCGGAAAGTTCTCAGAGGCTAGCCTCACCCAGGTGCCTGTTGCCCGCACGACCAGGGTCAGGCCGTGGCCGGCGTCCGAGAACAGGATCCGCCCGTCGGAGGCTCTGAGCCGGGCGTGGAAGAGTGTCGCGAAGGAGCCCGCCTGGCCCAGGTCGGTAGTGAGGCAGTCCTGCGTGAGGGTCAGGGCCGTCGCGGGGTCGCCGTTGTTCCGGGCGCTGCGGATGACAGCCCGCGTCGTGGCAGCGATCATGCCGGCCCCGGCTCCCTTGCCCATGACGTCGCCGAGGGTGAAGGCGAGACCCTCTTCGATGCGGTACCAGTCAAAGAAGTCCCCTCCCACGGCGGCGGAGGGGAGACAGGCGCCGGCTATCTGGTAACCAGCCAGCGGGGCCGCGTTTGTTGGCAACAGGAAGCGCTGGATCTGGGCGGCCCGGCTGAGTTCCGCAGTGGCTGCGGCCGTCTGCTCGCGTGCGGTGCGGAGACGGCTCCGTGCCCGTCGCGCCAGCTCGTTGACCACAAGGGCTCCGAGCACGAAGATCATCGTGCTGTACAGACCGCGGAAGAGCTCGTTGGGGTTTGCGTCGATGCTCGACCCGAGGGCGAAGGGGACCATGATCGCAACGGTCACGCCCGCCGCCGCGTACCCCACGTGGCGCCGGCCTGGCAAGGCAGCGAGCCAGAGGACCGGCAGAAGGACGATCGAGGCATAGATGGAGTGGCTTTCCCCCGTGCCGTGCCGCAAGGCACCAGCCGCCAGGAAATCCAGGCACGGCACCATGAGGGTGAAGCGTGCCAGCCCTGGCCTGCTCGCCACGGCGGCGTAGCCGGTGGCCGCTGCCGTCATGACCGCCGCGGCTGCCAGTGCGGACCAGTCGCTCACCGTCAGCGTGGCGATGGAACTGCTCATGGCTGCGGCCACGATAAAGAACACGAGGAACGGAATTTGTTTCCGCAGCGGCGATAGCTCGTCCAGGCCGGTCACGATGGACGGCATCTGGGGCCGCAGCCGTGGCAGTTCGTCCACACCCGTCACCATGGCTTCACGCGTTGCCGTTTCCGCCACTGACTCCCCTATATATTCAAACTCTGCATATTCAGACTCTGCCGACTTTTGTGTCCACTGCATCCTACCGACCCCGAGAGGGGTGGCCTCCGGAGACAGGCCCGCGACACGCTCCGGCCGCTTAACGGGGAGACGCCATCCCAGCACGACGGCGGCACGCACCGGTCCCGGCGTCGGGACTTAGGGTTCTTCCGGGGCCCTCCGGAAGAGGACGGCCGTGATGTCGTCCAGGACGACGACCTTTCCCCGCCGGTCGCACAATTTCTTGAGGGTTGTGTCCGGATCGTCCGCGGTCCGGCAGTCCGGCATGGCCGCGGCGAGCCGGCTGAGGTCGCCGCCGTGGAGGTCGAGGAGGCCATCGGTCGGAATGAGGATTGCCTCACCGGGGGACAGCGTGAAGGGGCGCTGGTCCCAGGTACCGCCGGGGACCAGTCCCAGCGGCGGTCCTGTGGGGGGCAGCCGCTCCATGGTGTTGTCGGCACGCAGGATGTGCGTCAGCCCCTGGCCGGCGTCCGAGTACAGGCCGGAGCCGGTTGCCGGGTCGATTTCGGCGTGGAAGACCGTGGCGTAGGACCCGGCACGGGTCAGGGTCTCGTCCAAGCGGTCCGATACGTACCTGAGGATGCTGGCGGGGTCTGCGTCCCAGCCGGTGTTGACGAAGGCGGAATGGGCGGCCCCGGCCACGAGGCCTGGACCGACGCCCTTCCCCATGGCGTCGCCGACGGTGATGCGGAAGTGGCCGGACCCGGTCGTGCCGAGGTCGTAGAAGTCCCCGCTGAGCCCGAATGCGGGATAGAAGCAGGTTGCCAGCGAGTATCCGGCCGGGGCCGGGGGAGTGAGCGGCAACATCGCCCGTTGAGTGCGGGCTCCATAGTCGATGTCCCACGACAGGTTCATTTCACGCTGGATGATCTGGGTCAGGTCCTCAAGGATCTTCTGCTGCTCTGCATCGAACGACCTGGGCGACTGGTCGACGATGCAGAACGTCCCGACGTGGGTGCCGCCCGGTCCGGTGAGGGGACGGCCCGCATAGAACATAATGTGGGGGTTGCCCGTCACCAGGGGGCTGTCCCTGAAACGTTCATCGGTGCGGGCGTTCTCCACAATCATCGTTTCGGCCGACTTGATCGTTTCTGCGCAGAAGGCGTCGCGCCGGTCCGAGTCGCGGGACAGCGTGCCCACAAAAGACTTCAGGTACTGGCGGTTCTCGGCGATGAGGGAGACGCTGGCTGCACTGACCCCGAAAAGATTCTGCGCCAGCCGGGTGATCCGGTCGAAGCGCTCCTCCGAGGGGGTGTCCAGCAGCCGGGTCCTCGACAGGTCCTCCAGCCGGGCCCATTCCGGCGCATCAGGACCCCGGAGGTTGCTGGGGGATTGGTGTTCGGTGCTTGTCATACGTCCTCCAACATTGCGGCGGATACCCACCACGGACCGGCTGGTCCGACTAGCTGTGGTTGCCCCGACCCGGCAGTGGGTACTCAACCTCGAATGAGTTTACAGCCCACCCGGAAACCGGAAGGAAACATCGGACTTTCTCCCCACCCCTGCCAAGGGTCCGGCGTCGTAAGCGCTGCCCCGGGGGCTCACCCGAAAGGGATGATGCGGCGACCGCCCGCTGGCGCTGTAGTGGTCTCAAGACCCCTGATGGCAAATGATGCCTGCGGACTCCAGACCCGTCGGCGGGATCACCCGGTGCGGGTGGTGACGGCCCGGCAGGCGACGAACACACTTAGACGAGCGTGCCGGACAGTGCGCTCGAACCAGAACGGAGGAAAGCCAGTGACAACCACACCGGAGACCGAGGCCCACGGGCCGGTCGACTTTGTGCTCCTTGAATTCCCCATGGCCGGACTGAATGGACGCGCGAGCGAAGAGCTCATCAAGCTCGTGGAGCAGGGTGTCATCCGGCTCTTCGATCTCCTTGTCGTCATGAAGGGCGAGGACGGCACCGTAGAGGTACTCGAGCTCACCGACCCCGGCGGTCCTGCAGCGGCATTCTCGTACTTCGACGGCGCGCAGTCCGGGCTTCTCGGCGATGAGGAAATTGCCGAAGCCGCAAGCGCGATTCTCCCGGGGAACCTCGCCGCACTGATTGTCTACGAGAACATCTGGGCGGCACCCTTCGTGGCCGCCGTTCGGGACGGCGGGGGCGAGCTCGTCGGGAGCACGCGGATCCCTGCCCCGGACGTTATGGCAGCGCTCGAGGCCCTCGACGCCCCGCCGCCCGTGGCCTGACACACAACCCGCGATTGCGAGAGGAGAAAGATTATGGGACTGCTTAGGGGTATGGCGCGGACGGCGGTCGTCGCCGGGACGGCATCAGCGGTCAGCGGCCGCGTCCAGCGGCGGCAGGCTTCGAAGTTCGCCGAAAAGGACGCCGCGACCGCGGCGAAGCAGCAGGAGGCCTACAACCAGCAGATGGGCCAGCAGGAGCAAGCCGCCTACCAGCAACCGGCTGCACCCCCGCCCGCCGCCGGCGGAATCTCCAACGATGCCATCCAGCAGCTCAAAGAGCTGGGGGCGCTCAAAGAGCAGGGGATTCTCACCGAGCAGGAGTTCGCGGCGCAGAAGGCCAAGATCCTCGGCGGCTAACGCCGCCAGGGCATCTTGCTCCGACACGACACCCCCACACCTTGCGGAGCAGGTGCGGGGGCGTTGCCTTGCGTGTTTGCTTCCTGCGGGCGGCTGCTGTCAGCCGACTTTGGACCCGGCGAGGATCGCGTCGATCTGGCCGAGGGCCTGCTTCATGCCCTCTTCCATTCCCATGGCGAGAACCTTCTCCAGCGCCTCGGCGGAGTCGAAGGTCGATACCATCGTCATCCGGGTGCGGTTGTCGATTGCCTCAAGCCGCACCACGGCGTGGCTCGTGCCCATGGTGGGGATCGGGTCGCCGTTCTCGTCGGCGAAACCGTCGTCGAACTCCAGCCGGTGCGGGGCCTCGATGGCGGTGAAGCGCCACCAGCCCCGGCTCTTCTCGCCCCCGGGCCCGGTCATGAAGTAGCTGGCCTTCCCGCCGGACACGAACTCGTGGCTGTCGAAGGTCGCGGGCCAGGTGGGTGGGCCCCACCAGCGCTCAAGCTGGCGCGGGTCCTCCCAGACCTGCCACACGCGCTCGACGCCGGCGTCGAACTCGGCGACGACGGTGAAGCTCAGGGCCTTGGCATCCTTGTGCGAACTGATAACGGTCATGGCGGAACTCTTCCTATCCCTCTGCGAGAATGTCTGCGATCCGGTCGGCCCGCTGCCGCCAGATCGATTCGTACTCATCGAGCAGCCGTCGGGCCTGTTGCAAGCCATCGTGGTGGGCACGCACGATCTGCTCCCGTCCGCGCTTTTCCTTCGTAACGAGGGAGGCGCGCTCCAGCGCCGCCACGTGTTTCTGTACGGCGGCGAAACTCATGGCGTAGTGCTCCGCCAGCCTGGACACCGAATACTCGCCGGCCGTCACCCGGGTGACGATGTCCCGGCGGGTGGCATCGGCGAACGCCTGGAACAGGCGGTCCAGTTCGGCACCCCGGAGCTCATGTACAACCATTTGGTTGTACGATAATCCGCCCGTGCCGGGGTGTCAACGCATTTCTGGAAGGCTATTCGGCCATCCCGGGATGGACCGCCACGTACTCGATCTTGTTCGTGGGCTGGACCGTTTTTTTCGGCGCCCGGGAGAACCCCTTGGCGTCCAGGTGGTTCTCGGCCCGGTACACGGCGAGGGCCTCGTCATAAATCGCGTTGAGCCGTTCTCCGGAGAATTCTTCCGAGGATCCATCGTTGAACGTAATGGAGATGACGGTGCTGCCCGGAAAGTGCCGCTTCATGCGGATGAAGCCTTCGGGGTCCTGCTGGAGGTTGATCAATGCGGTCCTGCCTTCGGGATGGGGGACTTCCAGTGTCCCGCACCTTCCTGGCACCATTCGCACGCCGAAGCCTGGCAGGGCGGAAGGCCCCTCGCTGAGGGGCCTTCCGTTGATTCCGGGCTAAACCTTCGCACGGGTCCGGTCGACCGTCGCCGGCTCTTCGACCGTGGATCCCCTGCTGCGGCGGGGGAAGGCCCAGAACTTGAACTCAGGCGCTTTGGCCCGGGGCTCCGGGCGCGCCTCGGTTTCCTTTGGTTCATCCTTCTTGATGTCCCGCCGGAATTCCCTGTTGTACTGATAGCACATCACTGACCTCCTTTTCGTGACTGCCCTATAATCTTCCTCCGCATCGGTCTCTGCGTCGATACTCTGGCTGTCGATACGTTGGACCCTGCGCCCCCGGAACGGCGGGGTTGTACTTCCAAGCCGGCCCGGGAGCCGGTTTACTGGGCCTTTGAGGCACCCACTGGAGGGGGGAGCCGTGAAGTTCAAGGGATTCTGGCAAATCACGGTGGGGACCATCGCCCGGTTTGAAAACGGCGCGGAACCACGCCAGCAGGGAGCCGTCCTCCTCGGACCAGGACCGGCCGGTCAACCCGTAGGGAATCCCGAAATCGTACGGCGCGGTTCCTCCGCTGTCGCGACCGAGGTCGCCCGCTGGAGGTGCTGCGGGCCGGCGGGGCTACCGTCCCGCGGTGTCCAGGACGCAGAAGCGGTTGCCTTCGGGATCGGCCAGAATGACGTAGTCCGCGTCCGCGGGACGCTTGCTCCACTCCACACGGCTCGCGCCCAGCCGCAGGAGCCGGTCGATATCGCGGGCCTGCTGCTCCGAATAGAGGTCAAGGTGGATCCGGGGCGGGACGTGGGCCTTCGACGGGACCCGGTCCAGGGAGATGTTCGGGCCCGCCCCGTCCCTGGGCTCCAGGACGACGAAGTCTTCTTCGGGCGGCCGGCGCGGCACGTAGTCCAAGGCGGACGTCCAGAAGTCCAGCTGGCGCTGGAGGTCCTCAACACGGATGACGATGGAGCCAATGCTGATCATGGGGCCAAACTACACCGCCTCCGCGCTCGACGGTGACGGCGGTTGCGTGTGGCTGCGGCATAGTGCGCCTGCGGTGCCGGGCGGGTAGCTTGGTCCTATTCCGGCTGGAAGGACGTGGCGCGGTGGGCAGGATCGAGGAGTACCGGGCGGCCCTCAAGGGGTTCGATGACTGGATGCCCTATCTGAACGCGCACAGCGCGTTGCCGGGCCCGCGCGGCAACCTTGAGCTCGTCGCGGCCTGTGGCGAGGAAGCAGATGTCCCGCGGGCCGAGCAGCTGATTGCGACGGGCGACGAGTTCGCAACAGTGTGCGGCATCGTCGCACTCGGCCGGTATCTCGGCCTGCATCCCCGGGACCGCGGGCACGTCGAGGTCCTCCACCGGTATGCCGCCGATTCCCGCTGGCGTGTCAGGGAAGGTGTTGCAATGGCGCTGCAGCGGGCCGGCGACGACGATCCCGGGCTGGCGTTCGCGCTGGCCGAATCCTGGGCGCACGATCCGGAACCGCTGGTCCGACGGGCCGCCGTCGCCGCCATCTGTGAACCCCGCCTCCTGCGGACCCCGGCGGCAGCGCGCCGGGCGCTGGAACTCCTGGACCATGTCACGGCTGATCTCGCCCGCGTCCCGGCGGACGGACGGCGCTCGCCGTCCGTCCGGACCCTCCGCCAGGGCCTCGGCTACGGCTGGAGCGTCGCGATTGCGGCACTCCCCGCGGAAGGTCTGCGGATGTTCGCGGAACTGGAGCAGAGCGCTGACCCGGACATCGCCTGGATCGTCCGCGAGAACTCCAGGAAGGACCGGCTCCGGAAACTGTTGGACGGGCGGCCCTAGACCGTGCCGAGGAGCTGGTCGGTCGCCTCATCCGGCTGCCCGTCGAAGTACTTGGCCAGGACCTCCTGGAAGACGTTCTGCTGCGGGTCCGCGCGGAGGAAAAGGGTCATGGACGAGTGCAGCTTGCGCTCGTCGATGCCGCCGAAGATCTGACCCGCCGTGCGCCCTTCCAGTCCGGCCACGACCCCGGCGCATTCGATCAGCCGCGGGCCAAGGACCGGATGGCGCAAATAGGCCGTCGCTTCAGCCAGGGAGGTGACGGCGTACTTCCGGGCGGTCGGGCTCTGCCCGAGTCCGGCGATCTGCGGGAGCACAAACCACATCCAGTGGGTGCGTTTCAGCCCTTCACGCAGTTCGCCGAGGGCGCGTTGGTAGGTTCCGCCCGCGTCCTGGGCCGCGACAAACCGTTCCAGCTCGAAGGGATCCTCCACGATGTCCTCCTGGTCCTCCTGGTCCTCCTGGTCCTCCTGGTCCGGCTGCCGCCGCCGGCTGCCGCCGCCGGCTGCCGCCGCCGGGCGCCGCCGCCGGGCGCCGACCGCCCGCCGGAAGATCATTCCTCGAAACGTGCCGTGATGTCGGTGTCGCCGGCGATGGAAGCAACCACCACCGCCGCGACGTCACGGATCTTCATGTTCCTGTTGTTGGACGTATTCCGCAGGATCTTGAAGGCAGCTTCACGGCCGCACCGGTTCTGGGCCATGATTGCCCCGATCGCCATGTCGATGGTGGTCCTTGACTGCATAGCGGCGGTCAGGTTATCCCGGGATTCTGTGAGCTGTGAGATCCGCAGGGCCAGCAGGAGCGCCCGCGCGGCGGCGGAGGCGAACTGCTGGACAACCGCCAGATCCTCGACAGAAAACGCCTCTGTCCGCGGCGAGTAGAGGTTGACGACGGCGGAGTTCTCATCGTCGAGCAGCAGGGGGATCTGGACGATGTTGTCTGATCCTTCGCCGGTGCTGCCTACTGCTGAGGAAGGCTGCTTCCGCCGGCTGATGGTGATCCCGCAGGTCACTTCGCGGTCGGGGCGGGACAGTCCTATTGCCGTCAAGCTGGCCAGTTCGGCCAGGAAATCATCAACTCGCGTGCCCGCGCCGGAGCTGTCCAGCACAAGATCCAGCAGCGTACTGACGCTGCCGCTGATGGTGTACGCCGTAGACGAAACGGCACGGTTGTCACTCATAACTTCCCCCAATTCCCGGCCGCACGCTGAGCAAACAGCGGCTTTCTTCCATCCTATTGTGGGGGGTCCACCGAAGGTAGTGAGGCGCCATGCAGGATATCCGCGGCGATGGTGTGGAGCCTGGTGTCAGTTGCCCTGGCGGCCAGATGGAGCAGTTCCATGGCCCGTTCCCTGCCGCACCGGTTCTGGACCATGATCAGTGCGACGGCGGCGTCCACGATGGCGCGGGATTTCAAGGCGGCTCGGAGATGCTCGGGGTAGATTTCCGGTGGGTGCACCTTGAGTGCCAGCCGTAGGATCCGCGAGATGGACGAGGTATGGCGCTCCACCTCCGCAACCGTGGCCTCATCAAAAACGCCACTGGTGCGCGAATAGCAGTTTAGCGCTGCGGCTGCACCCGGATCTGTGCCGATTGGAACGGCCAGGACCGACCGGATGCCCTCGCCGGAGATTGCAGAGGCGTAGTGCGCCCAGCGGTCCTCATTTTCCACATCGGTAACCAGAACTGTGGTTCCGTGCCGCAGGGCCGTCAGGCAGGGGCCGTCGTCGAACGCGTATTGCTTCTCATCCAGCCGTTTCGCGTCCTCCCCGCTGCTGGCTACGGTGGCCGGAGTGCCCTCCCGTTCCACCGTGATGGCGCACAGCATGGGCTCGGGACCGCCGAGGAGGGTCGCGGAGACGGTAGTCAAGCCCAGAAGGAACTCGGTGAACCCTGGACTTTCCAGCAGGAGATCCTGCAGTTGCTCGGGTGTTGGAGATGCACCGGTACCGGAAATCATGCCGGCCCCCAATCCTAGGAACGCTGGGCGTCCGTGACGCGCCGGCTCAGCGGCTGCGGACTCTTAATCGCCCGCAACCCAAATAGCGAAACCCACGGACCCGTCACGGCTGAGAGCAAGCTACTAGCGACCCTACTCCGTGGGGTGACCGTGAATACAGGCGCGCCCCGCCTGCCCGCCGTATGCTTGAGACCTGCGGCGATAGGCGCCGGCTGGCGTCTGCGCCGGTATGGACTCTGAGGTGAATATGAGCGTGGAACTGCCGCTGGCTGACGAGATCACCGCCGTTTTCGCCCGGGCCTCACGGCTGCTGCTGACAGAAGAGACGGTTGCCCACGCCCTCCGGCTGATCACGGATGCCGCGACGGCAGCGATTCCGGGCTCTATCGGCGCCGGCGTGAGCCTGATCAACGGTTCGGGGCTGCGGCAGACGACGGCCGCGTCCGACGCCGTCGTAGCTGAAGCCGATGCGCTCCAATACGAGCTGGGGGAAGGCCCGTGCATCACGGCCTGGGCCGGCGGTGAAACCGTCCTGGTCGAGAATCTGGCCTCCGAGCGACGTTGGTCGCGCTGGACCCCCGCCGCGGCTGCCCTGGGAATATCGTCGTCGGTTAGCTGCCCACTGCTGTCAGGCGATCTCGCACTGGGTGCCGTAAAGGTCTACTCGGACGGCGGACAGCAATTTGGCAACGGGCTGGTCCGGCTGGCCGAGCTCTTTGCCGAACAGGCAACACTTTTTGTCATCCACTCCCTGGCCCGCGAGGCTGCCCTGACGCTGAGCGACCGTTTGCAGGAATCGCTGGCGCAGCGGGACACGATCAGCACGGCCAAGGGCCTGCTGATGGCCCGCAAAGGTACCAGCGGTGAAGAGGCGCTCCGGGACCTGATGACGCTGTCGCGGCAGTCGGGAAAGCCCCTGGCCCGGGTTGCGGCAGAGCTGCTGTCCGCAGCCAGACCCCTCGAAAACTAAGCGCAGGACGAAGAGATGGCGTTGGGCGGCGAGGAGAGCGAGCAGCGGCGGCGGTTCGCCGCATCGCTTCGCCATGCCGGCGTCAGCATTGAAGAGCTCTGGCTGAGGTATTTCACGCTCGGCGGGCAGGCCGGACAATTCGAGGTCGAGGCCTACATCCACGGCGCCATCGCCCTGCCCGCACTTCAACGCGACGTCCTCGCCCACGCCCTGAACGAACGCCTGGACGAGATGTACTCCGGTGCGGCCCGGGCACCCTACAGCCAGCCTCTCGATGGCCCCGATGAGGCAGGCGACAAACCCGGGAACGGGTCTGGACAGGAGTCCGCCGACGAACCCGGCGACGGGCCTGAGAAAGAGTCCGGCGCCGGCTGAAAAGGAGTCCGGCGCCGGCTGACGGCGGCCTTGCTAGAGTCAGCCATAGGGACAGTGATCTCCGGCCGGTCCGCCTCGCCTGACTGGCCAAGGAAGGCGGTCGGCATGTTCGAATTCTTCACGGACACGAGCCTGGTGGAGGCCGGACTGCTGCTCGCGACGTTCGTGCTGTGCTCCCTGATCGGCATCGAGCGGCAGGTCCGGCAGAAGAGCGCAGGGTACCGGACGCACGTGCTGGTGGGACTCGGCTCCTGCGCCTTCACCCTGGTCTCCGCCTACGGTTTCGCGTTCGTGAGGGAGCCTGGAGCAGCCGTCGACCCTTCGCGGATCGCGGCCCAGATCGTCAGCGGGATCGGTTTCCTGGGCGCCGGCGTCATCTTCAAGGGCCGGGATGTGGTCCGCGGCCTCACGACGGCCGCCACCATCTGGGTGTCCGCCGCGGTGGGCATGGCCTGCGGGGCGGGCATGGTCTCCCTGGGCGTGGTGCTCACAATTTTCCACCTCATCACCCTGTTCGTGATTGCGCCGGCGGTCCGCAGAATCCCGTCCGTGGACCGGAACCGCGTGATGCACATCGATTACGCCGACGGCCAGGGCGTGTTGCGGCAGGTCCTGGAAATCGCCACCACCATGGGGTTCAGCTCCTCAATCCTGCGCACCCGAAGGACCGGGGATGAGCAGAGGCCGATGGTCTCGATGGAAGTCCGGTTCTTTGGGCGCCATCCGCTGCGGAACCTCGTCCTCCCGCTGATGGATCTGCACGGCGTTGAAAGCGTGATTGTCCGGGGCACCGATTCGAGTGACGATGACGACGACGACGATGACGAAGCCTGAGCTGCCGCCTTCAAGCGACCCGCGCGTGGATGGGTTCATCGAAGCGCTGCCGGCGAAGGACCAGGTTAGCGTTTTTCTGAACGACGGCGGCAGATCATCGCCAACAACCGGGCCGGAGGCTCGCGGAAACTCAAACAGGGGCGCTGAGGTCGGTGCCCGTCGTCGTCCTGTGCACCGGGCCGGGCGGCGGGCTGTGCCGCACGCCGGCCGGGGTTGACGGCGGTGCAAGGATAGAGATCATGTCCTTCTCCGACGATAATCCGGCCCGGCCGGAACGTCCGCGCCAGCCCGACCGTGTGCCGCCGTACCGGCTGACCCCGGGGTGAGCCCTCGGATGACAGGCAAGAGCACGCCCCTGGCCGGCGGCGTCCGGATCCGGATCCTGAGGGCCTCCGACGCGGAAGCAATGTGCGCGGCGTACGTGCGAAACCGCGAACATCTGGCGCCCTGGGAGCCGCTGCGGGCCGAGGAGTTCTTCACCGCCGATGGCCAGATGGTGAGCGTCCAGTCCAAGCTGGCCCTGTTCATCGCCGGATCCGATATTCCGTGGGTCCTGACGGACAGCGAGGCGATTGTCGGGCTGATGACCCTCAGCGGCATCGTCCGGGGGCCGTTCCTCAGCGCCCACCTCGGGTACTGGGTGGACAAGGACTACAACGGGCGCGGGATCGGCACCGCGGCGGTCGTTTTTGCCGTCGAAGCGGCGCGGGACGAGCTGGGGCTGCACCGGCTGCAGGCCGCCACCCTCCAGCACAACGCTGCCTCGCAGAAGATCCTCAAGCGCTCCGGCTTCACGGAGATCGGTGTGGCACCGGCCTATCTCAACATTGCCGGCGACTGGCAGGACCACCTCCTCTTCCAGCGCATCCTGTTTTGAAGCGAGTCCTGCATTGAGTGATCCGGGCCCGGGCGGAGCCCGTGCCGCCTGGGGCGTGCGAGACTCTCTGGGTGACTGACGAAACCCGCGGGGCCCTGCACCATGTCGAACTGTGGGTGCCGGACCTTGGCCGCGCCAGGGACGAATGGGGCTGGCTCCTGGCCCGGCTGGGCTACCAGGACTTCCAGGGCTGGCCGGACGGGTGCAGCTGGCGGCGCGGGACCACCTACATCGTCGTCGAGGAATCCCCGGCCCTGAGCGGCCGGACGCACGACCGCAATGCCCCCGGGCTCAACCACCTGGCCTTCAGCGCAGGGACGCAGCGCGAGGTCGACGCCCTGGCGGCGGCCGCCGTCGAGCACGGCTGGCGGGAACTGTTCCCGGAGAAGTACCCGCACGCCGGGGGCCCGGACCACTTCGCCGCATACCTGGTGAATTCGGACGGCTTCGAAGCTGAACTGGTCGCCACCGGGCGACGCCGGGCCCGCAGGGTTCTGCGGTGGGCTCCGCGGCCGGCTCAACGCACCATCCGCCGGATCCGGACCGGCGTGCCGGCCAGCTCATGCTCGGCGGTGGCCCCGTCAGGGACGAAGCCGTTGCGCCGGTAAAAGGCGAAAGCGCGGGGGTTGTCCTCCGCAATCCAGAGGTACGCCCCGCCGTCGCCCACGGCTGCGTCCAGCAGCATCTGCCCGGCCCCGGAGCCGTAGTGGCTGGCCAGCACGTAGATTCCCTCCAGCTCCCGGGGGCGCGGTCCGTTGTCATCGCGTCCGGCCCCGGCACTTGCCCAGCCGACGATGCCGGTCCCCGCACAGGCCACCCAGATATCCGCGGTGGCGGCGGCGATGATGGCGTCCCATCTGGCCTCCCGCGGGGCCTGCTGCAGCCCCGCCAGCACCTCGGCCGGCAGCAGGTGGGCGTAGCTCTCGCGCCAGGCCTGGATGTGCACCCGCGCAATGCCCGCGGCGTCGTCCGGCACGGCGGCCCTGACGGTCAGGTCGGTTGTCATCCGGCAAGGGTAATACGCATTGGTGCCCCGACCCGGGAGCGGTCCGGGTACGTTGTAGCCATGAGCATCTATCTGGTCGGCGGCGGCCCGGATACCGTGACCACTCCCGCGATCTTCGACCAGTTTGCCACGGAGGTCCGGCAGCGGGCCGGGGGCGGCAGGCTGCCGCGGATCGCGGTGGTCCTGGTGGACCACGAAGGCAGCGCCGAGTACTTCCTGCCCGCCTACCTGGACCCCCTGCACCGCCGGACCCCGTGTGAAGTGGCCACGGTGCTGCTCCGCCGCGGCGGATCCGTGGATCCCGGGGTGTTCGACGGCGTCGACGCGATCGTCGTCGGGGGCGGCCCGACCCCCGTCTACCTGGCGGGCCTGCGGCCCGCCGCGGCCGCCATCCGCCGGGCGGTCCAGGCGGGGGCCCCGTACCTTGGGTTCTCCGCTGGGGCGATGATTGTGCCGGAGAAGGCGATTGTCGGCGGGTACCGGGTCCGCGGCGCCGAGGTGTGCCCGGAGGAATCCTCCGAGGGGCTCGGGGAGGTGGAGCTCCGCGAAGGGCTGGGCCTCGTCGCCTTCGCCGTCGACGTCCACGCCGCGCAGGCCGGTACGCTGGGCCGTGCCGTCGCCGCCGTCGTGCACGGGATGGTCGATAAGGCGGTGGCCGTCGATGAGAACACCGCGCTGGTGCTGCCGCACGCGGACCCGCGGGAGCAGCGGGTGATCGGGGCCGGCAACTGCTGGCTGATCCGCGGCCCCGGACACAAAGCCACGGTCTCGGTCCTTGGCAGTGTTGTTACTCGCGGGTAACATAGTCTGCATGCACCTGCTCCTGCGCACGCTTCTGCTGCTCTTCACGTCCGCCCGCCGCTCCCCGCTGAGCATCTGGGATACCGCGTCGCTGCCCTTGAAGGTCCTCCCGACCGACATCGACATTGCGATGCATGTCAACAACGGCATGTATTTCTCCCTGATGGACCTGGGCCGGTTCGACCTGATGGCGCGCAGCGGAACCTGGCAGGCCATGCGCCGCCGCGGATGGAGCCCCGTGGCGGCGGGCGAGACCATCGCCTTCCGCCGGTCGCTGCAGCTGTGGCAGCGGTACACGATCGAAACGAAGATCATTGGCCTCGACGAGAAAGCCATCTACTTCGAACAGCGCATGGTGGTGGACGGGGAAATCTACGCCCGCGCCTTCATCGCCACCCGGCTGGTCAGCAAGGGCAAGCCGGTCAGCCAGGATGAAATCATTCGTGAGTTCGGGACGCCGCCGGCGGATCTGGTCCTGCCCGAATGGATCCATGAATGGCGCGAAACCAACGCCCTGCCCGGGGCGCGGCGGCCGGCGCCGCACGTCTGGGCCTAGATTTCGGGCCCCGGGGCGGCCGGCGGGGTGCGCCGGAGGGCCGTCACATGGGTGTGCCAACAGCGAAATGGAGGGGACAAGGCGGGGCTGCTCGCGTACCGTTGACCCATGGCTACCGTAGACATTACAGGTGAACAGTTCGCATCTACCGTCGAGGACAACGACATTGTCCTCGTCGATTTCTGGGCCGAATGGTGCGGTCCGTGCAAGCAGTTCGGACCCACATACGCCGCAGTGTCCGAGAAGCACCAGGACGTCGTCTTCACGAAGGTGGACACCGAAGCCGAGCAGCAGCTCGCCGCCGAGGCCGGCATCACGTCGATTCCGACGCTGATGGCGTTCCGCGAAAAGGTGCTCGTGTTCTCGCAGCCGGGCGCCCTGAATGCCCAGCAGCTGGAGCAGGTCGTCGACGCCGTCAAGGCCCTCGACATGGAGGAAGTCCACGCGCACGTGGCCCGGTCCCAGGCCGAGGCCGCCACGGCAGCCGGCAAGCAGGACGGAAGCCAGATCCCGGAGGCCTAAACGCCCCGCGTCTGACCGGCACACAGCAACACAGCACACCGCAACACAGCACACAGCAACGCGGGGTCACTTCGCGCCCATGATCTTCCGATTAATGGGCGCGAAGTGACCCCGCGTTGTCTTTGGTTGGGCGTTTCTAGAGGTGGACGAGTTTGACCGGTTCGGCCAGCAGGGCGCTGAGGGACTCGTTGAGGTCCTGGACCGCGGAGCCCTTCGAGTGCTTGTCCAGGTCCTCCTGCGAGGCCCACTGTTCGGTCAGCACCAGCCGGTCCTCGGTGGCCTCGGTCAGCTCGTACCGGATGCAGCCGGGTTCGGTGACCACCTCGTCGATCGCGATCTCCAGCGCGAGCTTCACACGGAAGAACTCGCCGTCGTTGGGAATGAAGATGGCCTGAAGGTCAATGGGTGCGCTCATGGTTTTCACAATACCGGGCCGCGGCTTCCTGTCCCGAAGATTTCGTAGGACATCCAAGCTTTACTCTTCTTTTGCCGGCCGAGTGTTGGTAGCGTCACATCATGCTTGCATACACAGCCGGGGACACTGACGTTCCGCTGCTCGAGGAAACCATCGGCGACAATTTCGAACGGATCGTGGCCAGGTTCCCCTTCCAGGACGCCCTGATCGAGGCCGCGGCCGTGCCCGGGGAAGAGGCCCGGCGCTGGAGCTACACCAAACTGAACGACGACGTCGACCGCGTGGCCCGCGCGCTGCTCGCCTTGGGCGTGGCCAAGGGCGACCGGATCGGCATCTGGAGCCCGAACTGCGCCGAGTGGACCATGCTGCAGTACGCGACGGCCAAGACCGGGGCGATCCTGGTCAATGTCAACCCCGCCTACCGCAGCCACGAGCTGGAGTTCGTCGTCAAACAGAACGGCATGCGGATGCTGGTCGCGGCGCCGTCGGACCGCAACAGCGACTACACCGGCATGGCCCGGCAGGCGCTGGCTGAATGCCCGGAGCTGCGCGAACTCGTCTTCCTTCCCGACGCCGGCCTGCCGGCCCTGACGGCCGGGGTCCCCGAAGCGGAGGCGGAGCGGACGTTCGCGGAGCTGCTCAAGCGGGCCGACGACGTCGCCCATGCCGACCTCAAGGCGCGGATGGCCGAACTGGACCCGCACGACGCGATCAACCTGCAGTACACCTCCGGCACGACCGGGTTCCCCAAAGGTGCCACTCTCTCGCACCACAACATCCTGAACAACGGCCACTCGATCGGCGAGCTGCTGGAGTACACCGAGCACGACCGGGTGGTGCTGCCGGTGCCGTTCTACCACTGCTTCGGCATGGTGATCGGCAACCTGGCCGCCCTGAGCCACGGCTGCGCCACCATCATTCCCGGCCGCGGGTTCACCCCCGCCGCGGCGCTGGAGGCGGTCCAGGACTTCGGCGGCACGTCACTCTACGGGGTGCCGACGATGTTCATCGCCGAGCTCGCCCTGCCGGACTTCGCGTCCTACGACCTTTCGACCCTGCGCACCGGGGTGATGGCGGGCTCGCTGTGCCCGATCGAGGTGATGAACCGCGTCATCTCCGAAATGAACATGACGGATGTGGCCATCTGCTACGGGATGACGGAGACCTCGCCGGTGTCCACCATGACCCGCAGCGTGGACACCATGGCCCAGCGCACCGAGAGTGTGGGCCGGACCATGCCCCAGCTGGAGAGCCAGATCGTGGACCCGATGACCGGGGCGGTGCTGCAGCGCGGCGAGATCGGCGAACTGTGCACCCGCGGGTACTCGGTGATGAAGGGCTACTGGAACCAGCCGGAGAAGACCGCCGACGCGATTGATGCCGAGGGCTGGATGCATACCGGCGACCTGGCCCGGATGGATGAGGACGGCTACATCGTGATCGAGGGCCGGATCAAGGACATGGTGATCCGCGGCGGCGAGAACGTCTATCCCCGCGAAATTGAGGAATTCCTGTACTCGCACCCGGACATCCAGGACGTGCAGGTCATCGGGGTCCCCGACGCCCGGTACGGCGAGGAACTGATGGCCTGCGTGATCCTCAAGCCCGGCGCCGGCCCGATGGATGCGGGCAGCCTGGCCGAGTTCTGCCGCGGGAAGCTGGCGCACTACAAGATCCCGCGCTACGTGGACGTGCGCGAGGACTTTCCGATGACCGTCTCCGGCAAGATCCGCAAGGTGGACATGCGGCAAGAAGCCGTCGCCCGGCTGGGCCTCTGACAGCAACGCCCCCAACACCCCCGACAGCAACACCCCCGACAGCAACGCGGGGTCACATCGCGCCCATAAATGGCCCGGGAATGGGCCGCAAGTGACCCCGCGTTGCTTGGAATCCGGGGGGCTGTGGATAACCTCTGCGCCCTCGTTGGTTCCGGTCCACAATGGGTCGCATGGTCCGCATCGCGCCGCTCCCCGACAGCCTCGTCCTGACCCCGTTCACGGTCTATGAGTCCCGCGCGCTGGGGGTCCCGCCCAAACGGCTGCGGGCCCGTGACCTGTCCGACGGCGGCCGCCTCATCTACCTGCCGGCCGGCCGGCACCTGGAGATCGTCGAACACGCCCGCGTCCTGGCCGCCGCCACCCCCGGAGCCTGGGTGTCCCACGAAACCGCGGCTGTCCTGACTCTGCTCGGCCTGCCCCCGTGGCTGGGGGAGTGCTCCACCATCCACCTCAGCAAGCAGCATGAGCTGCCCCGGGTCCGCCGGGCCGGGGTCACCGGCCACCGCGTGCGGTCCAACCCCGGTGAGCTGACCGACGTCGACGGCATCCCCGTGACGGCGCCGCCGCGGACCTGGCTGGATCTGGCCGCGGACCTGCCGCTGAACTATCTCATTGCCCTGGGCGATCAGATCATCCGCATGCCCCGGCCGGGCTTTGAGCAGCGGTCCCAGCCCTACGCCCACAAGGAGGGGCTGCGGCTGCTCATCCGCCAGCATCCCAATATGAAGGGTGTCGAGAAAGCCCGGCTTGCCTTGGACGAGATGCGGGTGGGGGCCGACTCCTTCCCGGAGACCTTCCTCCGGCTGGCGCTGCTGGACGCGCGCCTGCCCGAGCCGGAGCTGCAGTTGCGACTGGACCCGGAGGACCCGCGCTCGCCGGCCGCCGACCTGGGCTACCGGAGGTACCGGATCGCGGTCCAGTACGACGGCGCGCCCCACCTCACGAGGGAACAGCAGTCCCGCGACAACCGGCGGGACGAGGCGTTCCGCCACGCGGGCTGGGCGTACTTCAAAGTCAACGCCGATGACCTGGCCGAAGGTTTCGAGGGCGTCATTGCCCGGATCAAGTGGGTCCGTCCCGGTCGTCCCTGACCCGCCACCAGACAACAACGCGGGGTCAGAACGCGCCCATAAAGTGGCTCCGGACGGGCCGTAAGTGACCCCGCGTTGCTGGTGGAGGGGTGGGGCTAATGGGCGCGGTGGTCCTGGATGGTCATCCGCGGGCCGAAGGTTGGTTTGCGGAAGCCGCTGAGGCCGATCATCCGGATCACGCGCTGCCGGTGCCCGGCCCACGGGGCCAGCAGCCGGAGCATGCCGGCGTCGTCCGTCCTGCGGCCGGTCAGCGCCGCGCCCACATACGCCGCCAGGTGGTAGTCGCCCACGGCAATCGAGTCGGGGCAGCCGTGCGTGCGCTGCACGACCTCCGCGGCGGTCCACGCGCCGATGCCGGGGATGGTCTGCAGCTTCGCGGAGGCCTCCGCGGCCGGCAGCGCGGCCAGCCGTTCCAGTGCGATGGCGGAACGCAGCGCGCGCATGACGGTCGCCGAACGCTGCGGACCCACCCCGGCCTTGTGCCATTCCCAGGACGGGATGCGCAGCCACTGCTCGGGAGTTGGCTGGACCAACAGGTTCGCCGGGGCAACGGTGCCGGCGCCCGGCGCCGGGGTCCCGAAGCGGTACATGAGATAACGGTAGCCGCGCCGGGCCTCGATCACGGTCACCTTCTGCTCCAGGATCGTGGGAACCAGGGAGTCGATGAGGCGGCCGGTGGACGGCAGCCGCACGGCGGGGTTGCGGCGCCGCGCCTCAGTGACCATCCGGGGGAGCGTGGCGTGAAAGGCGGGCTCGTCAAAACCGGACCAGTCGTCATCGCGGCCCAGCATCCGCGGTACGGAGTTGGCGGCATCGGCGGCCCCCGGCCCCCAGGCCTGGACCTCGACTGCCGGGTCTGCCCGCGGGCCGGCGGCGGTGAGGCGCAGTGTGGCCGCACCCGTGGGCGTCGTGAATCCCAGCCAAAGGCCATCCGGCGCGGTGCGGATGGACGGATCGCCGTGCCCGCGCAGCAGCGTACCAATGGTCTGCATCAGGTCGAAGGGGCCGCCCGGGTGCCAGCGCAGCGAGGCGTCCGCCGCGGCGGCCAAGCCGGCGGGGACGTCTGCAATGGTCATCCGACCATGATTCCACGAACGCCTGACAGCGGCCGTACCGGGGCATCCCCGGCATGGGCCGTACGCCCCTTATCCTCCCGCGTTGCCGGGGCTAGACTCCGGCTGTGGCTCGGCCCGGCCGCGCCCGCCGCCGGGTCCGGATCCCTTCTTCCTAGGAGCATGTCATGGCTAATGGAGTAGTACATTTCGAGATCCCCGCAGACGACGAGAGCCGCGCGCGGGACTTCTACAGTTCGATCTTCGGCTGGGACTTCCAGGTGCTGCCGGAGATGGACTATAGCCTCGCCATGACCACTCCGATGGACGAGCATGGCCGGCCCGCGGTGTCCGGTTCCATCAACGGCGGACTGTTCCGGCGGACGGGCCAGCTCACCGCCCCGGTGGTGACGGTGGATGTGGCGGACATTGACGCCGCCCTGGAGCAAATCGTGGCGCACGGCGGTTCCGTTCACCGGGAAAAGATGGAGGTGCCAGGGTCCGGCTGGAACGCCTATTTCAAGGACTCCGAGGGCAACATTGTGGGTTTGTGGCAGAACGCGGTGTCCGAGGGCGGAGCCGGCTCCGCGGCCCCAGGAAACGACCTCGGCGCCTGACGGCCCGCGCAGCCGCGTGCTCCAGTCAGTGCATCCCGGTGGTGAGCCACAGCGCCACGACCGCGAGGGGCACGGTGAGGGCGACGGCGGCGACGCCGGCGACCGCGAAGCCGCCCCAGCGGATCTCGACGTTGAGCGTCCGGAGCCGTTCGTGCCAGAGCAGTGTGGCCAGCGAGGCCCACGGGGTCACCAGCGGGCCGAGGTTCACGCCGATCAGCAGCGCCGCGAGCCGCACCGGCGAGTCGCCGGCCGGTTCCAGGACGAGGTAGGCCGGCAGGTTGTTCACCGCGTTCGCGGCCCCGGTGCCCAGTCCCGCGAGTTGGAGCAGGGCCGGAAGAGACTCGCCGGAGCCGGCGATTCCGGAAAGGAACCGGGTCAGGCCGTTCGAGTGCAGGGCCTCCACCACCATGAACAGCCCCGAGGTGAGCATAAGCGGCCGCCAGGGAATCATGGACCAGCGCAGCGCCGAGCGCCGGCGCCAGAGGAAGAGGACCAGCAGGACCGCCGCCGCCGCCAGCGCCGGATACTGCACGGGCACACCGGAGACAAGCGCGGGCAGCAGCAGCACCATCACCCCCGATGCCAAATACAGCAGCACCCTGTCCCGCGGCTTGTGGACCGGCTGCGGCCCGTAGCGGCCGGCGAGGTCCTTCCGGAAGGCCAGCCACAGCAACACGACCGGGACCAGGATTCCCACCAGCGCCGGCGCCCAGACCAGAGAAGCGAAAGCGGCCGGACTCAGGTGCAGCCGGTCCTGGGCGAGCAGATTGGTCAGGTTCGAGACCGGCAGCAGCAGGGAAGCGGTGTTGGCCAGCCAGATGGTGGTCAGGGCAAAGGGCAGCGGCGGGATCCGGGCGTGAATCGCCAGCAGCACGACGACGGGGGTCACCAGCACCGCCGTCGTATCCAGGGACAGGAACACGGTGGAGACGGTGGCCAGGCCGATCACCAGCAGCCACAGCAGGAACACCCGGCCCCGGCCCAGCCTGGCGAGACGCTCCGTCACCACCCGGAACAGCCCGGCGTCGTCCACCAGCTCCGTCACCAGGGACATGGCCACCACAAAGGCCAGCACCGGCACGGTGCGGCCGGCCAGCTCCTGGAACGCCGGCCACGGCAGCAGTCCGGTGAGCAGCGCCGCACTTCCCGCCGCGAGCATGCCGGCAGGGAGCAAGTAACTCTTCAGCCTCATCGGCTCCACCCACGGTTCACCGGATAATCTTCGCACCGGCGTGCCCCGGGAGCCGCCCCGACGTGCCCCGGGCCGCAGAGACGGTAACTTTGTACCTATGAAGTACGCCCAGTCCGTTCTGGACCTCATTGGCAATACGCCGCTCGTGAAGCTGCACCACGTTACCGACGGAATCGGGGCCACGGTCCTGGTGAAGCTGGAATACCTGAACCCCGGCGGTTCCATCAAGGACCGCATCGCGGTGAAGATGATCGAGGAGGCCGAACGCACCGGCAAGCTCCTGCCCGGCGGCACCATCGTGGAACCCACCTCCGGCAACACCGGCGTCGGGTTGGCCCTTGTGGCGCAGCAGAAGGGCTACCGCTGCATCTTCGTGGTGCCGGACAAGGTCGGCGAGGACAAACGCGCCGTGCTGCAGGCCTACGGCGCCGAGGTCGTGGTGACGCCCACCGCCGTCGCCCCCGACAGCCCGCACAGCTATTACGGCGTGTCGGACCGGCTTGTCACCGAGATCCCCGGCGCCTACAAGCCCGACCAGTTCTCCAACCCCGCCGCCCCGGCCAGCCACTACGAGTCCACCGGGCCGGAAATCTGGCGCGACACGGACGGCCGGGTCACCCACTGCGTGATCGGCGCCGGCACCGGCGGCACCATCACCGGCACCGGCCGGTACCTCAAGGAAGTCTCCGGCGCCCGTGCGGAGGCCGACGGCGGCGTGGTCAAGATCATCGGCGCCGACCCGGCAGGTTCGGTGTACTCCGGCGGCACCGGCCGGCCGTACTTCGTCGAGGGGGTCGGCGAGGATATGTGGCCGGCCAACTACGACAAGGCCGTCCCGGATGCCGTCATCGCGGTCAGCGACGCGGACTCCTTCGAGATGACGCGCCGGCTCGCCCGCGAGGAGGGCCTGCTCGTGGGCGGTTCCTCCGGCATGGCTGTCGTCGCCGCCCTGAAGGTCGCCAGGGACCTGCCGGACGACGCCGTCGTCGTCGTGATCCTGCCCGACTCCGGCCGCGGCTACCTCGCCAAGATCTTCAACGACCAGTGGATGCGCTCCTACGGCTTCCTGGCCGGCGGCGACGAAGCCTCGGTGGGCGAAATCCTCAAGGCCAAGACCGGGGAACTGCCGGACCTCGTGCACATCCACCCCAACGAGAGCGTCCGCGATGTCATCAACATCATGAACGAGTACGGCGTCTCGCACATCCCGGTGCTGTCCCAGGAGCCGCCCGTGGTGATGGGCGAGGTCCTCGGCGCCGTCGACGAACGCACCCTCACCGCGAAGCTCTTCCGCGGCGAGGCGAAACTCTCGGACAAGATCTCCGAACACATGGAGGCCCGGCTGCCGGTGATCGGCTCGCTCGAATCGATCTCGACCGCCCGCGAGCTCCTCTCCGACGCGGACACCCTCATGGTGACGTTCGTCGGCGCGCCGGTGGGGATCCTCACCCGCCATGACCTGCTCGCCTACCTGAGCAACTGATCCCAGCAACTGACCCCAGCAACTGACCCGGACACCGGGCCGCCCCCTAGGGGCGTCCGGCCGCCGGCCGAAAGGAACGCAAATGTCTTTGCCAGAAAGCTCTTCCGCAAAAAACGCCGGCTTCAACACCCGCGCCGTGCATGCCGGCCAGGAGTTCGAGCCGCGCACCGGCGCCGTCGTGCCGCCCGTGCACTTCTCCACCACCTACGCCCAGGAAGCGATCGGCGTGCTGCGGGCCGGCTACGAATACGGCCGTGGCACCAACCCCACCCGTGACTCGCTGCAGGAACAGCTCGCCGCGCTGGAGGGCGGCTCCGCCGCGTTCTCCTTCAGTTCCGGCCTCGCCGCCGAGGATTCCATGATCCGCGCCCTCACCCGCCCGGGTGACCACATTGTGCTCGGCAACGACGCCTACGGCGGCACCTACCGGCTGATCGCCCGGGTGCTGGGGGAGTGGGGCATCGGCAACACCCCGGTGGACATGTCCAACCTTGACGCCGTCGCTACGGCCGTGGCCGCCAACAAGACCCGCCTCGTGTGGGTGGAGACGCCGTCGAACCCGATGATGAAGATCACCGACATCGCCGCCCTCGCCAAGGTCGCGCACGACGCCGGTGCCCTCCTCGTGGTGGACAACACCTTCGCCTCGCCGTACCTGCAGAACCCGCTGGCCCTCGGCGCCGACGTCGTGGTGCACTCCACCACCAAGTACATCGGCGGGCACTCCGACGTCGTCGGCGGCGCCATCATCGTCAATGACGCGGAGCTGGCCGAGAAGATCGGCTTCGTCCAGTTCGCCGTCGGCGCCGTCTCCGGCCCGATGGACGCCTTCCTCACCACCCGCGGGCTCAAGACCCTCGGCGTCCGGATGGACCGGCACAGCGACAACGCCCAGGCCGTGGCCGAGTGGCTGCTGGAGCGCCCGGAGGTGGAGGCCGTGCTGTACCCGGGACTGCCCTCGCACCCCGGGCACGAGCTGGCCAAAAAGCAGATGAAGAAGTTCGGCGGGATGATTTCCGTGCAGTTCAAGGGCGGCGAGGCGGCGGCACGCAAGGTGGCCGAATCGACCTCCGTGTTCACCCTCGCGGAGTCCCTGGGCGGCATCGAATCCCTGATGAACTACCCCTCGGAAATGACGCACGCCTCGGTCAAGGGCACCGAGCTGGCCGTCCCGGTCAACCTGATCCGGCTCTCCTGCGGCATCGAGGACGTCGAGGACCTCATCGCCGACCTCGAGCAGGCGTTCGCGCAGATTGCCTCCGCCGGCGAGTCAGGCAGCTAAGCACCCGTGACAACCACCACCAGGGCCATGCCCTCCACCACGCGCGGCTGGCTCGCGACGGCGGCCGGCGCGTCCGCCGTCGTCGCCGCCCTGGTGGTGCTGTACTCGGCCTACGATCCGCTGCTGAATGACTTCGAGGTCTACTTCTACGGCGGCAACCGGGTGCTCCAGACCGGGGAGACCGGCGTCAACGAGCTCTACGCGGCCCGGGACGGGTTGCCGTTCACGTACCCGCCCTTCGCGGCGCTGCTGTTCGCGGCACTGGCGACGCTGGGCCAGCGCGGCGGCGGCCTGGTGTTCATCAGCACGGCCCTGCTGGGCGCCGGAATCGTCTCCGCGTGGCTCGCGCGGCACTATTTCCGCCTCGGCGGCTGGCGGAACGCGGCCGCCGACTGGCGGTTCCGGGCCGTGACCCTGGCCGGCACCGCCGCGATCCTGCTCCTGGGGCCCTGGCGGGACACCTTCGACTTCGGCCAGATCAACATCATCCTGATGGGCCTGATCCTGGCTGACTTCGCGCTCCACGGCAAGGCCCGGGCCGGGGAGATCCGCTGGCCCGCGGGGCTGCTGATCGGGATCGCGGCCGGCATCAAGCTGACCCCGCTCGCCTTCGGGCTGTACTTCCTGGTCCGCCGCGACTTCAAGGCCCTCGGCTGGATGGCGGCCGGCTTTTTCGGCTCGATCGGCCTGGCCTGGGCGGTGCTGCCCCACGCCTCGCTCACCTTCTGGACCCAGATCCTGCCCGACACCGGACGGATCGGCGGACCGGCCTATGTGGACAACCTCTCGGTCAAGGGCCTGCTGCTGCACCTGGGCCTGCCGGATTCCGGTCTGACCAGCCTGGTGTGGCTGGTGCTGGCCCTGGCCCTGGCCGCGGTCGCTGCCCTTGTGATCCGGTGGGCGGTGGACGCGGATGAGAACTTCGTCGCCGTCTCCGCGACCGCCGTGCTGATGCTTCTGGTCAGCCCGGTGTCCTGGTCGCACCACTGGGTGTGGATGGCCGTGGCGCTGCCCTGCATGGGCTTCGCGATCCACCGGGTGCCGTCCCGGAACGGGCGGATGCGCCTCGCAGGGTGGATCATCGTGGCGTTCTCGGCCCTCGCCTTCTACCTGACGCCCAAGTACCTCTCGGTCATGGCCGGGGCGGCCGAGTGGGGCAAGGACCCGCAGACCCAGTGGCAGCTCATTGTGGCCAGCCTCGGTGTGGTCTGCGGCATCGCCATGCTGGTCTATTGGGCCCTTGCCTACCACCCTTCCCGCGCCGCGCTCCGCACGCGCATCAACGCCGGGCTCCTCTGAAGCTGTTACCACAGGTCCCGCTGAGACCTCTAACTCCGGTTCCGCTGAAACTTTGCCACCGGGTCTAGCTTTCTTGAAGATAGTCAGCTAGTTTTGTCCGCATGGCACTTCGATCAGACTGGTCCCAGCGGAACTGCAGCATGGCGCGCGGGCTGGACATCCTCGGGGACCCGTGGGGCATGCTCGTCCTCCGCGAGGTCTTCTTCGGCAACGGCCGCTTCGACGCGATGAAGTCCCGGCTCGGGGCCGCGGATTCCGTCCTCACCAAACGCCTGGCGGCCCTCGTCGACGCCGGGCTGCTCACCCGGCAGCCCTACGACGACGGCGGCCGCACCCGCCAGGAGTACGTGCTCACCGCCAAGGGGGAGGACGCGCTGCCGGTGCTGAACGCCGTCGTCCTCTGGGCCGAAAAGCACCTGCCGGCGCCCTCGGAGCAGGCCCACATGTACGTGATCCACACCGGCTGCGGGGCGCGCACCACGTCCGCGGACAGCTGCACCGCGTGTGGGGAACGGCTCACCGTCCGGAATACCAGCTGGCACAGCCTCACCCGGACCCCGGACCCCGTGCCGCTCGCCGCCGCCCCGGCGCCGGCAGCCCCGGCCGGCACCATCATCCAGGCGAACGGAACCGCCGCATGAGCGCCCCCAAGAACACCCTGCTGGCCGCCCGCCGGCGGAGGATCCACCCGGCCTGGACCGTCGCCGCTGTCGCGTTCCTGGCGCTCGTCGGCGCCGCCGGCTTCCGGGCCGCGCCGGGGGTGCTGATGGTGCCGCTGCAGAGCGAATTCGGCTGGTCCACCACCGCGCTTTCCGCCGCGGTCAGCATCAATCTGGTGCTTTTCGGCCTCACCGCGCCCTTCGCCGCGGCCCTGATGGAACGCTTCGGCGTCCGCGCCGTGACCGCCGTGGCGCTCGTGCTGATCGGGGCCGGCAGCGCCCTGACCGTGCTGGTGACCGAGTCCTGGCAGATCCTGCTGACCTGGGGGCTGCTGATCGGGCTCGGGACGGGGTCCATGGCGCTGGTCTTCGCCGCGACCATTGCCAACACCTGGTTCGCGAAGAGCCGCGGCCTGGTGATCGGCATCCTCACCGCCGGCAGCGCCGCCGGGCAGTTGGTCTTCCTGCCCTTCATCGCCGCCCTGGCCCAGGATCCGGGCTGGCGGCAGGCGTCGCTGCTGATCGCCGCCGGTGCCCTGGCCGTGGTGCCGCTGGTGCTGAAGTTCCTGAAGAACTCGCCCGCCGACGCCGGTGTGCTGCCCTACGGGGCCGAAGCGGAACCTGAGCCCACGCCCGGGTCCACGCCAGAGTCCACTTCAGAGTCCACTTCCGGGTCCGCGCCCGGGCCGGGCCGGGCGGGGGCCGGGGAACCTAGCCGGAATGCCGCCGTCCGGGCCCTGCAGGTGCTCAAGCGCGCCAGCAAGGTGCGGACCTTCTGGGCCCTCGCGGCCGGGTTCGCGATCTGCGGCGCCACCACCAACGGACTGATCGGCACCCACTTCATCCCCTCCGCCCACGACCACGGCATGTCCCAGACGACGGCGGCGGGCCTGCTGGCCGTCGTCGGGATCTTCGACATCGCGGGGACGATCGCCTCCGGCTGGCTGACGGACCGCTTCAATCCGCGGATCCTGCTCGCGGTCTACTACCAGTTCCGGGGCATTGGCCTGCTGGTGCTGCCGCTGCTGCTGAGCGCCACCGTCCAGCCCAGCATGATCGTGTTCGTGGTGATCTACGGACTGGACTGGGTGGCCACCGTGCCGCCCACCGCTGCCATCTGCCGCCAGGTCTTCGGCGCGGACGGCAGCGTGGTGTTCGGCTGGGTCTTCGCCGCCCACCAGCTCGGTGCGGCCGCCGCGGCGCTGGCGGCCGGCGCCATCAGGGACGCCACCGGACAGTACACCTACGCCTGGTTCGGCGCGGCCGCGATGTGCACCATCGCCGCCGTGATCAGCGCGACCATCCGCAAGGATGCCGGCGCCAAGGAAGCCGTGCCCGTTCCGGCCTAGCGGAAGGCCTGCAGCCCGGTGATGTGCTGGCCCAGAACCAGGGTGTGAACTTCGTCCGTGCCCTCGTAGGTGCGCACCGACTCCAGGTTCGCGGCGTGCCGCAGCGGCGAATAGTCCAGCGTGATGCCGTTCCCGCCCAGGATGGTCCGGGCCTCCCGGGCGATGGTGATCGCCTCCCGCACGTTGTTGAGCTTGCCCAGCGAGATCTGCTCGGGCCGCAGCTTCCCGGCGTCCTTGAGCCGGCCCAGCTGCAGCGCCAGCAGGGTGCCCTTCTGGATCTCCAGCAGCATGTTCACGAGCTTCTCCTGGGTCAGCTGGTACCCGGCGAGCGGCCGGCCGAACTGCAGCCGCTCCTGCGCATACTTCAGCGCCGCCTCGTAGGAGTCGCGGGCCGCACCCATCGCGCCCCACGCGATCCCGTAGCGCGCCTCGTTCAGGCAGCCGAACGGGCCGCGCAGCCCGCGGGCTGCCGGGAGCAGGGCCTCCGGGCCCAGCCGGACGCCGTCGAACGTGACATCGCACTGGATCGAGGCGCGCATCGAAAGTTTCTGCCCGATCGGCCTCGCGGTCACCCCGGGGGTGCCGGCGGGGACCAGGAAACCGTGGACGCCGTCGTCGGTCATCGCCCACACCACCAGCACGTCGGCCACCGAGGCGAGCCCGATCCAGCGTTTGGTGCCGTCCAGGATCCAGCCGGCGTCCTCGCCGGTGCCGTCGCGGCGGGCGAAGGTCTTCATCGCGGCGGGGTCCGAACCGGCGGTGGGCTCGGTCAGCGCGAAGCAGCCGATCAGTTCGCCGGCGGCCATCCGGGGGAGCCAGTGAAGTTTCTGCTCCTCGGAGCCCCACTTGTGGATGGCCGTCATGGCCAGCGAACCCTGGACGGAGACGAAGGTGCGGATGCCGGAATCACCAGCCTCCAGTTCCATCGCCGCCAGGCCGTATTCGACGGCGGAGCGGCCCGGGCAGCCGTAGCCCTGAAGATGCATGCCGAGGACGCCGAGTTCCCCCAGCTCCGGGGCCAGCTCGAGCGGGAAGACGCCGTCGTCGTACCAGCCCGCGATGCCCGGGCGGATGCGTTGATCGGTGAAATCGCGGACCCGTTCCCGGACGGCCAGTTCCCCGGCGCTCAGCAGGGAATCGATGGCCAGGACGTCGGATACATCGTTGGACGCATGGGGAAAACCAGCTTCGTTGCTCATTCCAGCATCCTACGGTCCCGGCCGCCGCGGCCCCGGCCTACACTGGTGCCATGGACACCGCTTCCGTTCTTGCCGTCTGCCGCGTACACCAGCTGCTGGAGGATCCAGGCAGCGTCGGCGTCACCGCGATCGACAAACGTCCCGTGGCCGGACCGGTCAGAGTGCACAAGCTCGGGCTGCGCGGAGACGTCCAGGCCAGCCGCGTCCACCACGGCGGCGAGGACCAGGCGCTCTACGCCTATTCCCAGGACGACGCCGACTACTGGGCAGCGGAGCTCGGCCGGGAACTGCCGCCGGGGATCTTCGGCGAGAACCTGCGCGTCGCCGGCATCAGCGCCACCGACGCCCTGATCGGCGAACGCTGGAAGATCGGACTCGACGTCGAAGTCGAGCTGACCTCCCCGCGCGTGCCCTGCGCCACCTTCCAGCGGCGGATGCATGAGCCGCACTGGGTGAAGCGGTTCGGCGACGCCGGGCGGGTCGGGACCTACCTGCGGGTCGTGCGGGTCGGCAGCATCCAGGCGGGGGACCACATCCACCGGATCTTCCTCCCCACCCACGGGGTCACCATCGGCAAGTGGTTCAGCGATCCCACGGTGGCGGACATGGAGGCCCTGCGGGACGCCGACGCCGACGGTGAGATCCGCCTCCAGCCGGAGTATCTGGGGGAGTTCGAGAAGCTGCAGCGCCGCCCCGGGATGTAGCGGGCCGGGTGCCCGTGTGCGCAAGCTCACCGCCGTCGTGGGCGGCCGGGTTACCCAAGGGCGGATCCATGCCCTACAATTGAACTATCCCCCACTCCGGAAATCCCTTATTTCCTGCCCAATTCTTGAGGCAAGACTGGTAAGTGTTGGGGCCCGCGCAATTGAGATGCGGGCATTTTCATAGGGAGAGCCGGCTAAAGAAAACGCTGTACAGACTGCTGGGATAGCAGCCAAGAGTTGCAGCGGGAAGTCCTGCCACGGGATTGCGAAAGCGCCGGGCTTCTATGTGACCGGCCGGTCAAAGTATGCCCGGCGATTTTGTGTCACGCGTACTGCGGCTCCGCTCACCTCGGGTTGTGCCGCTTGGCCCCTATGGATGAGGATATTTCACCTATGCCCGAAACTCAGAACAACTCCGTCGAAACCGAAAACATTCAGAGCGACGTCGAGACTTCTGAAACGGCTGCCCCCGCAGCCGGCACCGCCCCGGTATTCACCGAGGCTCCTGCCCCCGTTGAGGTTCCGGCTGCTGCCGAGACCGCACCGCAGGCTGACACCACGCCCGCCCCGGCCAAGGACGAAGACGAAGAAGAAGGCGTCAAGTTCGTTGACCTCGGCATCGACGCCCGTGTCCTGGCTGCCCTGCAGGACGTCGGCTACGAGAAGCCGTCACCGATCCAGGCAGCAACCATCCCGCTGCTGCTCGAAGGCCGCGACGTCGTGGGCCTGGCCCAGACGGGCACCGGTAAGACTGCAGCATTCGCAGTACCGGCACTGTCCCGCCTGGCCGAGCTCCACGACCTCAACGGCCCGTCACGCAAGACCCAGGCCCTGGTGCTTGCTCCGACCCGAGAGCTTGCACTCCAGGTCGCCGAGGCCTTCACCTCCTACGCCAAGCACATCGATGACTTCACCGTCCTCCCGGTGTACGGCGGCTCCGCCTACGGCCCCCAGCTCGCCGGCCTCCGCCGCGGCGCCCAGGTCGTTGTCGGTACCCCCGGCCGCGTGATCGACCACATCGCCAAGGGCTCCCTCGACCTGTCCGAACTCCAGTACCTGGTGCTGGACGAGGCTGATGAGATGCTCCGCATGGGCTTCGCTGAAGACGTTGAGCAGATCTTCCAGCAGACCCCCGAGGGCCGCCAGGTTGCACTGTTCTCCGCCACGATGCCGAGCCAGATCCGCCGGCTGTCCAAGCAGTACCTGAACAACCCGGCCGAGGTCCAGGTCAAGTCCAAGACCACGACCGGCGCGAACACCCGCCAGCGCTACCTGCAGGTCATGGGCCCGCACAAGCTCGACGCACTGACCCGCATCCTCGAGGTTGAAGAGTTCGAGGGCGTCATCGCCTTCGTGCGTACCAAGATGGCGACCGAGGACCTGGCCGACAAGCTGCGTTCACGGGGCTTCCAGGCTGCCGCCATCAATGGCGACATCCCGCAGCAGCAGCGCGAGCGCACCGTCGAGGCCCTGCGTGACGGAAAGATCGACATCCTCGTCGCCACCGACGTCGCAGCCCGCGGCCTTGACGTCGAGCGCGTCAGCCACGTGGTCAACTACGACATCCCCCACGACACCGAGTCCTACGTGCACCGCATCGGCCGTACCGGCCGTGCAGGCCGTTCCGGTGACGCGATCCTCTTCATGACGCCGCGGGAGAAGTACCTGCTGCGCTCCATCGAGAAGGCGACCCGCCAGCCGGTCGAGCAGATGCACCTGCCGACCGCGGAATCGGTCAACACCCTGCGCCTGGGCAAGTTTGCCGAGAAGATCACGGAGACGCTTGCGTCCGAGGACGTCGCCGCATTCCGCGACCTCATCTCCTCGTACGAAGAAGAGCACAACGTCCCGGCGTCGGAGATCGCTGCTGCACTGGCCGTCATGGCCCAGGGCGGCCAGCCGCTCCTGGTCAAGGAACTGCCTGCTGCTCCTGAGTTCCAGAAGCGCGAGCGGTCCAAGGACGGCTTCGGCTCACGCGGCCCGACCCGCACCCTGACCGAGGGCAATGCCACCTACCGGATCGCCGTCGGACGCCGTCAGCGCGTTATGCCGGGTTCCATCGTTGGCGCCATTGCCAACGAAGGCGGAATCTCCTCGGCCCAGATCGGCGGCATTGACATCCGTGCGGACCACTCCCTCGTGGAGCTTCCCGCGGACCTCAGTGCCGACCAGCTGAAGGCGCTGTCCCGCACCCGGATCGGCGGCGAGCTGATCCACCTCGAGCTGGACAACGGCCGTTCGCCCGCGAGCGACCGCGGCGGCGACCGTGGCGGCTACCAGGGTGGCGGCCAGGGCGGCAGCCGCGGCGGTTACTCCGGCGGCGGCGACCGTGGCGGCAACTTCAAGGGCAACGGCGGCTTCAAGCGCGAATTCCGCAAGAACGACGGCGAGCGGACTTCCGCTGACCGTGGCGGACGCTCCTTCAGCGACCGCAACGAGCGTGGCGTCGGCTCCGACGCGGCCCGCAAGCCGCGCACCGAAGGCGGCTTCAAGCCCCGCACCAAGTGGTAACCATCAGCTGCTAAGCACTGATTCACCCTGAAAACGGGCCGGCTGAACAGCCGGCCCGTTTTTCGTTAAGTTCCCTTGGTCACATCCGCGGTCCCGGCGGAGCTCCAGGGCCGCCCGCGGGCCGTCGCCGGGCCCCCGGCAGCCCTGATTTCCGCCGATTTTGACGCTTTCGGAGCCCTCCCGGCGCCGATTTGTTGGGAGCGGAATCTTCCGGTAGAGTATTTACTCGTTGCCCCCCTAGCTCAGTGGTAGAGCGCGTTCTTGGTAAGAACGAGGTCACCGGATCGATTCCGGTGGGGGGCTCTGAATGAGGGCCTGTGTCAAGGCGGTTTTTGACCGGCTTAGCGCAGGTTTTCCTCATTTATGGCGGCGTAGCTCAGTTGGTTAGAGCGCACGACTCATAATCGTGAGGTCGGGAGATCGAGCCTCCCCGCCGCTACAGAAAGACTCTGCAGGCCCAGCCTGTGGGGTCCTTTTGTTTTAACCCCCATTTGCGCTATCACTCTGGGTGCTTAAACGGGCGTTTTGGCCACGAAAAGTGACAGAGCAACGGTGGCCGGGGCGGTTGTGGGACAGAATGGGTCCATGACGCGAATCGCAATCATTGGCGGCCACGGCAAAGTGGCTCTGGAACTGTCCCGCATCCTCTCCGGGGAGGGAATGGACGTTACGTCGTTCATCCGGAACCCGGACCACCGGGAGGACGTCGCGGCCACGGGCGCCACTCCCGTTGTCCTGGATGTTGAAAATTCGACGACGGCGGAGATCGCCGAGGCGCTGCGGAACCATGACGCCGTGGTCTGGTCGGCCGGCGCGGGCGGTGGAAGCCCCGAGCGGACCTACTCGGTGGACCGGGATGCCGCCATCCGGTCGATGGATGCGGCGGCCGAGGCCGGCGTCGGGCGGTACGTCATGGTCTCCTATCTTGGTGCCGGGCCGGACCACGGCGTCCCCGAGGACAACAGTTTCTACGCGTACGCCGATGCCAAGGCCGCCGCTGACGCCTATCTGCACGGGACGGCACTTGACTGGACGATCCTGGGCCCGGGAGCGCTCACGGACGGGCCCGGAAACGGCCTGATCGAAGTCAACCCTGCGGATACATCCGACGGCTCGGAAACGGCCCGGGCCAACGTGGCGCTCGTCGCGGCCGCGGTGCTGGGCCTGCCCTCAACGGCCCGGAGCACGATCGAATTCCGGGACGGCACGCTGCCCCTGGCGGCCGCACTGGAGCCAGTGAGCTAACCCGGCGGGGAGGCCGCCGGACGCGTCCCAGCTTGCGCCCGGCAGGTGCCGATAGGGTAGTGGGGGCGGGCGGCCCATCCAACGCAGCGGCCTGACCCGACAACTCCCGGGAAAGTAGGCCTATGGACCAGCTGGCACTCATCATCGGACTCCTGCTGGCCACGGTGGTGGCGGTCGGCGTCGGGGACCGGCTGCGGCTCCCGTTTCCGGTCCTGATGCTCATCCTGGCCGCCTCGCTGACCTTCATTCCGGGGTTTCCGGAGATTTCCATCTCGCCGGAACTGATCCTCCCCATCTTCCTGCCGCCGTTACTCTTCGCCACGGCCCAGCGCAGTTCCTGGGCCGTGTTCCGGGTCCGTTGGCGCACCCTGCTGCTGCTTGCGGTGGCCCTCGTGGTGGTCTCAACCGCGGTGGTGGCCGGGGCGGCCTGGCTCCTGATCCCGGGGATCGGTATTCCCGCGGCGATCGCCCTGGGCGCCATGGTCGCCCCGCCGGATCCGGTGGCCGTGGAGTCCATCGCCGGCCGCGTCCACATGCCCCGGCGGCTCATCACGGTGCTGCAAAGCGAGGGCCTCTTCAACGACGCGGCGGCCGTCGTCATATTCCAGGCCGCGGTCGCCGCGACCGTCTCCGGCACCGAGTTCTCACCTGACGTCGCCCTGCAGTTTGTGCTCGGCGCGGCGATCGCGGTGGCCGTGGGCATCGGCATGGGCTGGCTCACCAGCCTGATCACCCGGCTGGTGCAGTCCATGGTGGCGCGCAGCGCCGTCACCCTGGTGGTGCCGTTCGCGGCCTACATCCTCGCCGAGGAGGTGCACGCCTCGGGTGTGATCGCCGTCGTCGTCACCGCCCTGGAGATCCAGCGGCACGCCCGGCCGCAGGACGCCGCCGAGCGGGTCACCCGCAGCGCCTTCTGGGACGTCGTGGAGCTGCTGGTCACCGGGCTGGCGTTCGGCCTGGTGGGGCTGGAGGTGCGGCAGGTGGTCCGCGACGAAGGCGACGGCATCGTCGGGATGATCGGCAACGCCGCGGTGGTCTGCGTGCTGGTGTTCGCCGTCCGGTTTGCGTGGATGGCCATGATGTCCGGCCTGGCGCGCACCCAGGATTCCCTGCGGCCGACCTCCGCCAAGGAAGTCCTCATCCTCACCTGGTGCGGCATGCGTGGACTCGCCACGCTGGCCCTCGCACTGGCGCTCCCGCTGACCGTTGCCGACGGGAGCCCGTTCCCGGCCAGGAGCCAGCTCATCGTCATCGCCTGCGCGGTCCTGCTGGCCACCCTGGTGCTCCCGGGGCTGACCCTGCCGTGGCTCATGCGGGCCCTGAAGGCTTCGGGCGACGGCTCGGAAGAGCGCGACGCCGCACGGGTACTCGCCCGGCGCGCCCAGGAGGCGGCCATCGCGGCGCTGAAGGCGAACGAGCTGATGAAGGAGCTGCCGCCGGAGAAGGTGGCGCTGGTCAAGGAGAAAATGACCCGGCTGCACGCCGAACTGCTCGACGGCAGCATCCGCAACGAAAGTGTGGGGGAGCTGCGCCAACGCGGACGGGAGCTGGCGATTGCCGTGCAGACGATCGCGCTCGATGCGGCCCGCCAGGAAGTCGTCGCGGCCCGCAACGAGCCCGGCGTGGACCCCGAGGTCGCGGACCGGGTCCTGCGGCAGCTGGACCTGCGCACCATGATCATGCCGGAGTAGCCCGCCGGGCAGCCCGCTGAGCAGCACGCCGTAGCAGCCCGCTCCGCCGGTGCCCCGGGGTGACAGAAAAGGGCCGGATCGTTGACGATCCGGCCCTTTTCTCTCACCTCCCGGGCTCCCGGGTGCGGTCCCGGCCTACGACACCGAACCCGTGAAGGTCCGGGGGAGGTAGCCCTCGTTCGGCTGCATGCCTGTTCCCGAGTAGGCCCAGAGCGAACCGTCGGGCCTGCGGGCCACCAGGTCGGGGAAGCTGTCCGCGGTCAGGTTTCCGGCGCCCAGGACGGTGTCAAACACGCTCCAGCCTGTTCCGATCCTGCGCGGGGCGGAAAGCTTTCCCGTGCCGTCTCCCGGGTACATCCACAGGGTTCCGTCGAACTTCCTGGCGACGACGTCATTCTTTCCGTCGGCGTTGAAGTCACCGGCTCCGAAAAGCTGGTCGAAGACCTCCCAGCCGTAGTCGCCGATCTTGACCGGCGAGGAGTAGCCTTCGTTGGTTCCGCTGATGGTGCCCGTGCCGCGGTACAGCCAGAGAGAGCCGTCGGACTTCCTCGCGACGAGGTCGTTCTTTCCGTCCCCGTTCAGGTCCCCGGTTCCGGTCAGGGCGGTGAAGGCGTTCCAGCCGGCGGTGCCGATTTTTTTCGGTGCCGTGTAGCCGGGGTCGGTGGCGTCGACCCGGCCGGTGCCGGGGTAAATCCACAGGGTGCCGTCGGGCTTCCGGGCGACGAGGTCGTTCTTTCCGTCCCCGGTGAAGTCCCCGACGCTGACCAGCGCATTGAACACTTCCCAGCCGCTGAGACCGATCTTCCGCGGCACACCGTAGCCGCCCTTCCCGTCGCCGGGATAGAACCACAGGGTGCCGTCCGGCTTCCGGGCCAGCAGGTCGGCGATTTTGTCGCCGTTGAAATCCTCGATGGCCGTGAGGGAGTCGAAGACCTCCCAGCCGAAGTCGCCGATCTTCCGGGCGCTGCCGTACCCCTCGTCCCGCATGGCGGTCCCGGCGTAGAAGAAGACGTTTCCGTCGGCCTGGCTGGCCACGAAGTCGGCCGTGCGGTCCCCGTTGGCGTCGCCAGCGCCCAGGATGGTCGTGTAGATGCCCCAGCCTGCCCCAATCTGCTGGGGCTGGACGAGCTTCGCGGGCCCGGAGTTGGAATACAGCCAGAGGGTTCCGTCCGGGCGCCGTGCCGCAAGGTCGTTGGTTCCGTCGCCGTTGAAATCCTGGACCGGGATCAGCTGGTCAAAGATGTCCCAGCCGTAGTCGATCTGCCGGGGGGTTCCCGGCCAGCCCGTTCCCATTCCCGGGTAGAGCATCAGTACGCCGTCCGGGCGCCGGGCCAGGAGGTCCGGCTTGCCGTCGCCGTCGAAGTCGCGGACGCCCAGGAGCGCATCGAAGGCGTCCCAGCCGAAGTTGCCGATTTTGACGGCCGCGCTGTACCCCTCGTTGCCCGCCGAAACATTTCCGGTGCCGGCGTAGAACCAGAGCGATCCGTCGAACTTGCGGGCGACGAGGTCGTTCCTGCCGTCACCGTTGAAGTCGCCGGTCCCCACGATGGTGTCGTAGATCTCCCAGCCGGTGCCGATCCGCTGGCCGGCACCGGACTTGCCCGTACCGTCGCCCGGGTAGAACCACAGCTCGCCGTTGACCTTGCGTTGGATGAGGTCAGTGTTTCCGTCACCGTTGAAGTCACCGGGGGCGACCAGCAACGGCTTGGCCGCAGGCATGGCATCAATGGTGACCCCGGCGGCGGAATCTGAGACCCAGTCGATGGTTACTTTGGTCCCGGCATAGGTCGTGAAGGTCTGCCCGGCCTGCCAGGCCTGGTTGTAGCTGTAATAGCCGCTGAAGGTCGTGGTGTTGGGCTGCAGGGCGATGGACCCTGAACCGAAGGCCTGGACAACCTTGACTCCGCGGTTGCCGCTGACGGCCGTTGCCGCGTCATTGCCCACCGGGAGGCGAAGTTCCAGGTTGTAGCTCTCCCCGCTGACGGGATCGGTGAACTTAAGTGCGCGGCTCTCGTCGGCGCTTCCCCAGGCCTTCAACTGGTAGGAGTTCCGGCCGACCGCCTTCCCCAGGTTCCTGACCTCGGCGCCGGCGCCGAATCCGCCGTATTCGTACATCGGGGAGCTGATCACCGGCTGGCTGCTCTGTGACACGCCCATCACGTCGAGGTTGTCCTTGTACTCCTCCACGCTGCACGTGCTGTTCGCGAATGAACCGTCGGCGTTGCTGGCGGTGTCCACGGCCCCATCCCCGCACCGGAGCCTGTTGGCGTGCATCAGGCCCAGGACGTGCCCGAATTCGTGAGTCAGCACGCTCTTGGTGAGCGACGCCGGGAGCGGCATAATGACGCGTCCGCTCGTTCCGCTGTAGCTCCAGCCGGCGCCGTAGGCCCCGTCGGACAGCGTGGGTGAGGAAACGAACACGACCAGTGCCGTCAGGGGGCTGGGGACCCAGCCGGTTTCTGCGACGATCGTAGTCATCATGGACGAATAGCTTTGGGTGGACGTTGCCTTGCTTGTCCTGTTTTCGGCCGTGGCGACGCTCATGGAGAGCCTGCCGTTCGACATGGCCTGCCAGTACTGGCTGCTGGTGTCGACGGCGGCACGGGCGTCCGCCTCCGGGATGGTCGCCGTCCGGTCGGCCAGCTGGACCATAACCAGTCTCACCTTGATGTCACCGCTGCGGCTGAGGGAGTAGGCCTCGGTGCTTGCCTTGCGCTGTTCGGCACCCTTCCTGACCTGGATCGAAGTGCTCTCAACGGACGAGCTTGACGAGGGTTTGCTTCCGCCAAGGACTTCGGTGAACAGCGGTTCCGGAGCGGCCAGGGTCTGCGACCCGGTCGTTGCCGGGGCAGTGGTCAGCGCGGGGCTGGGCGCGGGCGACGCTGTCGGGACCGGTGTGGCGGTGGTCGTGGGGGAGCCGGCTGCCGTCGGCGTCGCTGTGGCCGTGGGTGCGGGCGAGGCCGTCGAGGTG
>NZ_MQTS01000059.1 GCF_020532825.1 Arthrobacter sp. SO3 | reverse complement strand
CGCAGCCCCCGCAGCCCCGGCTGCCCCGGCCAAGGAGGCTGCCCCGGCCGCTTCGGCCGCAGAGTCCGGCTACGTCACTCCGCTGGTCCGCAAGCTTGCCAACCAGCAGGGCGTGGATATCAACTCCCTGACCGGCACCGGCGTCGGTGGCCGCATCCGCAAGCAGGACGTGCTGGCAGCAGCGGAAGCCAAGGCAGCCCCGGCTCCTGCGGCAGCCGCACCGTCCGCAGCACCGGCCGCTGCTCCGGCCGCGCGTCCGGCCGCTGACCAGTCCTCGCTGCGCGGCACCGTGCAGAAGGCACCGCGGATCCGACAGGTCATTGCCCGCCGCATGCGCGAGTCGCTGGACATCTCCACCCAGCTGACCCAGGTGCACGAGGTCGACATGACCAAGGTCGCCAAGCTGCGCGCCAAGGCCAAGAACTCCTTCCAGGCCCAGAACGGCTCCAAGCTGACCTTCCTGCCCTTCATCGCCAAGGCTGTGGCCGAAGCCCTGAAGCAGCACCCGAAGGTCAACGCCTCCTACGACGAGGACAAGCAGGAAATCACGTACCACAACGCCGAGCACCTGGCGATTGCGGTGGACACGGACAAGGGCCTCCTGGTTCCGGTCATTGCCGACGCCGGCAACCTGAACCTCGCCGGTCTGGCCGGCAAGATCGCCGACGTCGCGGACCGCACCCGCAACGGCAAGATCGGACCGGACGAGCTCTCCGGCGGAACCTTCAGCATCACCAACATCGGTTCCGTGGGCGCGCTGTTCGACACCCCGATCATCAACCAGCCGCAGGTGGCCATCCTTGGCACCGGCGCGATCGTCAAGCGGGCCGTAGTGGTTTCCGATGAGAACGGCGATGACTCGCTGGCCATCCGTTCGATGATGTACCTCTCCCTGACCTACGATCACCGGCTGGTCGACGGCGCCGACGCGGGACGCTTCCTGCAGACGCTGAAGGCACGCCTTGAGGAAGGCGCCTTCGAGGCCGACCTGGGGCTCTAGGAGCTGTACCCCGCCTGGAATCAGGTGACTGCAGGGCACCTTCCCGCAAGGGAGGGTGCCCTGCGGTGTTTACCGACAGTTTGTCGCTAAGCTGAAGTCATGGACATTCTTAAATATTTTCTGGTCTTCCTGCACATCCTCGGCGCCGCCGCGATCGTCGGTGGCTGGTTCGCCACCTTCAAGAAGCCCACGGTCCTGCCGGTGCAGCTGTACGGCGCCATTGCGCAGCTGGTCACCGGACTGGCACTCGTAGGGATCGCGGGCGCTACCCACGATCCGCTGAACTACGGCAAGATCGCGGTCAAACTGGTGATCGCCGTCGTTGTGCTGGTCGCCGCTGTCATCGGTTACCGCAAGGCGACGTCCGGTGCAGGCGTCCCCAAAGGCCTGGCACACGCCGTCGGCGGGATGGGACTTATCAATATCGCAGTCGCTACCCTTTGGCAGTAGTCGTGTAGTCGTGTAGTCCGACGTCGGCGACGCACCCCGCACGGGGAGCGTCGCCGTTGTCGTTCAAGGGGGTCACAATCCACTGACAGCGGACACCGGTGCGGCGGCAGCGCTAAATCCCTAGGATGGGAAACGGCACGATCCGGCGGATCGCCGGGTCTGTGGATTTCAACGAACTTGAGGAGTGGACATGGCAGCAACACGCACCGCACACACTGTTTGGAATGGCGACCTGATGACGGGCGCAGGCAACACAACCCTGGACAGCTCGGGGCTGGGTAACTTCGATGTGACCTGGAAGGCGCGCGCTGAGGCTTCCGAGGGCAAGACCAGCCCCGAAGAGCTCATCGCCGCCGCCCACTCGGCCTGCTTCTCGATGGCCTTCAGCCTCGCCGTCGCCCAGGCCGGCCACACGCCCGAGGAAGTGAACACGAAGGCTGATGTCACCTTTGTGCCCGGCACCGGTATCACGGACAGCCACCTGACCGTCAGCGCGCGGATTCCGGGAATCACGGAAGACGAATTCCAGCGTATCGCCGAGGAAGCCAAGGTGGGCTGCCCTGTCTCGGCCGCCCTCACCGGCATCAAGATCACCCTGGACGCCACGCTGGCCTCCTAGCTCCTGACACGCCCACGGCTAAGGCCCCCGTTCCCTGCAGGGAACGGGGGCCTTAGCCGTGGGCGGGCCGCGCCGGCGGGTGCTGCGGCCTAGACCTCCGGCCGGCGGGCCGGCAGCGGGGCAGGCCGCACGAGGCGGTAGCCCTCGCGCAGCGGCGGACGGTCCGTGGGCAGCTCCTGGATCATTTCCTTGAGCGCACCGATGCCGTATTCCAGCTGCGGGTCGGTGCCGGCGGCGTAGGCGTGTGGCGGGAAGGTGACTTCGATGTCCGGCGCGACGCCGAAGTTCTCGACACCCCATCCGACGCCGCCGGAGAACCAGGTGGCGTAGCGCGGCTGGGTAACGCCGGTGCCGTCCGCGAGGGCAAAGCGGTTGTCAATGCCAACCACGCCGCCCCAGGTCCGGGTACCGATGACCGGGCCGATCCCCCGCAGCTTGGAGACCTGGGTGATGATGTCGCCGTCGGAGCCCGCGAATTCGTCGGTCAGGATGATGACCGGACCGCGCGGCGCATGGTGCGGGTAGGTCCGCGGCCGCTCCCCGCGCGGCATGCTCCAGCCGGTGACCTTGCGGCCGATGAGTTCCGCGACGAGCTGGGAGGTGTGTCCTCCCCGGTTGCGGCGGACGTCGACGATCAGTCCGTCGAGGGCTGTTTCGGTGTCCAGGTCGCGGTGCAGCTGGGCCCAGCCGTGCGCCATCATATCGGGGATATGCAGGTAGCCGAAGTTTCCCTGCGAGGCCTGCCGGACCGTCCGGCGGTTGGCGGCCACCCACTCCTGGTACCGCAGCCGCTCCTCGTCCCGGACCGGGACCACGGCGACGCGGCGTTGCTTCCCGGCCAGGCTTCCGTGCCCGGCACCGTTGCGGAGGGTGAGCTCGACGGCGCGACCCGCGGCGCCCACCAGCTGCATGGCCGGGGTGCGCGCTTCGGTGAGCTCGACGCCGTCGATCGCCAGCAGCAAGTCGCCCGGTTTGGCGTCAGCGCCCGGGCGGGTCAGTGGCGAGGTGGCGAGCGGGTCGGAGGATTCCCCCGCCAGGATCCGGGTGATCTCCCAGCCCTCGCCGGTGAAGGCGAGATCCGCGCCGAGGCGGCCCTGGCCGTTGCTGCCGTTCTCGGTGACAGCAAAGGGACGGACGTAGGCGTGGGAGGTGCCCAATTCACCGTGGAGCTCCCACAGCAGGTCCACGAGGTCGTCGTGCGAGCCGAGCCGGTCCACGATCGGACGGTAGCGGGCGTGCACCGAGTCCCAGTCCTGCCCGGCCATGTCTTCGGTCCAGAAGAAGTCGCGCTGGAGCCGCCAGGCTTCATCAAAGGCCTGCCCCCAGACGCTGAGCGGATCGAGCTGCACACGGATGCGGCTGAGGTCGACCTTGACCAGCTGGCCGGACTCCTCGTCAGCCTTGGCGTTGGCGGGCGAGACCCGGATCTGCTTGTCCTGCAGGACCACAACCTTCTCGCCGTCGCCGGAGAGCCGGTAGCTGTCCAGGGCGTCCACGATGGTCGTGGCCTTGCGCCGGGCCAGGTCGAAACGGACCAGGCACGGTGCTGCGTTCTTGTCCTCGAGGCTCGCGCGGCCCTCTCCGGTGACGCCGAAGAGTTCGCTGTCGAGCCAAAGCAGGGCTCCGGCGGTCGCGGTCAGGTCGGAGTAGTTGCCCTGCGGCACCGGCACGCTGATGACCCGGTGGGCCAGGCCGTCGGCGTCGACCCGGACTGCAGGAATCTGGTCCGCGTCGGCGTTTTCCACCGGCTGCGTGGCCTCGAGGGCTTCCTGCAGGTCAACGCTCGGGCCGAAGGGCGAGGGCGTGTCCGCGGCAAGGGCCACGAGGTAGGGCTTGATCGGGCTCGGGAAGGACAGGTCGAAGGAGTGTCCGTCGTAGACCGGGTCGAAGCTGCGGTTGGAGAGGAACGCGAGGTACTTGCCGTCGGGGGTGAACGACGGCGATTCGTCGCGGAAGCGTCCGTCGGTGACGTCGATGATGGTGCGCGTCCCGTCCGGGGCGGCGCCGGCGTCGTCGACCCTGGTCAGGCGCAGCCGGCTGCGGGAGCCGAAGGAGGTGACCGGCTCGGACCAGCCCAGCCAGGCCGAGTCCGGGGACCAGCTGAAGCCTTCGATGCTGCCTTCGCCGATGCTGCTGACGAGCGACAGGGTGCCCGTGCGGGTGTCGGCCAGGTAGATGTCCCCGAAGGCGGTGCCCACGGCGAGCCAGTGGCCGTCCGGGCTGGCCTCGATGGCGCTGGCCCGGGTCGGCTTGGGGAATTCGATCCGGGTGAGCTGAGGGGATCGCCCCTGCGGCGCCGGGGCGGTTGCTTCCGCCGGGCCCGTAGCGTCAGCGGCGTCCGCTGTCTGCTGGACCGTCGCGGCGGCCGTTGGTGCGGCTGTGGGTGCCGGGACCACGGCGACGGCGTCCGGCCGGGTGAGCGCCGCCGCCGAGACGGGGCTGGGCAGGGGTGTGCCGGCGTCGGAACCCTCCCGCGGCGTCGCGGCTTTCTGCGCCGCAGGATCGGCCGGCTGTCCGTCGGCCGCGTTTCCGTCGGACTGCTTTCCGCCCGGCTGGTGCCCGGCTGGGGTGGTTCCCAAGTCCGGGTTCCCGGAGCCCCGGTTCCCGAAGTCCAGGGGTCCGGCGATCGATTTCAGATACAGGGCTTCGACGCCGTCGTGGTCAGCCACGTAGGCGATCCGGCCCTCGCCGAAGGGGCGGGGCAGGCGGGCGCGGACACCCGGGGTGGCTTCCAGGACCCGCGAGGGGCCGTCCTTGTGCCGCAGCCAGTGCAGCGTGCCGTGGGTTTCCACCGCGCTGGAGCCGCCGGTGCGGTCCGGAACCACGTCGCCCAGGTGCTTGGACGGCTTCAGCGGCGCGGCGCGGCGGGCCTGGGACGCGGACCCCAGCGATATCTCGAGTTTGACGGCGTCCGCGCCGAGGTTCGGCAGGAGCCACAACTCACCGGCCGATTCGAAAATGATGCGCTGGCCGTCGGTCGCGGCATGCCGGACGTAAAAGTCCTCATGGTCCGTGTGGCGGCGCAGATCCGAGCCGTTGGGCAGCACGGAGTAGAGGTTGCCGAAGCCCTCGTGGTCGGAGAGGAAGGCGATCCGGCCGTCGATCCACATCGGGTCGGTCAGGTTGCCGTCCAGCGAGGCGGCGAGGCGTTCGAATTCGCCGTTTCCGTCGGCGTCGATCCAGAGCTTGCCGGCGGCGCCGCCGCGGTAGCGCTTCCACCAGGCCGGCTCGCGGGAGAGCACGCTGGCGAGGACCACGGGGCGTTCGTCGCCGACGACCGGCCCAAAGGCGACGGATTCCACCGGGCCCAGCGGGAGTTCGGTGGCCCAGCCGCCCGTGACGGGCAGGCTGAAGGCATGGGTATGGCGGCTGTCAGCCTGGCGGAAGGCGCTCGTGACCAGCACGTCGCCGTCGGGGGTGAAGCCCTTAACCTTGGTGGTGGCGTGGCCGAAGTAGCTCAGCTGGCGGTAGCCGCCGCCGTCGACATCCGCGGTGACAACTTCCGGGGCCGTTCCTTGAACCACCGTCCACACCAGCCGCTTGCCGTCCGGCGTGAAGCGCGGGTTGCGGGCGGGCAGCTGAAGCGAGGACACGCGCCAGGCGCGGCCCCCGCCCAGGGGCGCGATCCACACGTCGTTCTCGGCCACGAAAGTGACCAGATCACCGTGCAGATGCGGGAAACGGAAGTAACTCGAAGAGGTCATCGTTAGATCATAGTCAAGAGGGCCGTGCCGCCCGGGAGGTGTCCCCGTCGTGCCGGGCATGGTGAGATGGATCATGCGAATCATTGTTGCCGGAGCCTCAGGGCTGATCGGAACCGCCATTTCCCGCTCCCTGCGCCACTCCGGGCACGACGTCGGCACGCTGGTCAGGCGGCCGCCCGCCGCGCCGTCCGAGTTCCAGTGGAACCCCGCGGAGGGCTACATCGACGACACCGCGCTGAAGGGGGCCGACGCCGTCATCAACCTCTCCGGCGCCGGCATCGGCGATCGGCCCTGGACCCGGTCCCGTATCAACGAACTCCGCAACTCGCGGCTGGGGGCGACCCGGACGCTGACGGCGGCAATGGGGCGGCTGGACGCTCCGCCGGCGGTCTTCCTGAGCCAGTCGGGCTCCGGCTACTACGGCAACGCCGGCGCGGCGCTGGTCCGGGAAGATGCCCCCGCGGGCAGCGGTGTGCTCGCCGGGATCTGCGTCGACTGGGAGGCTGCCGCGCACGAGGCTCCGGCCGGCGTCCGGGTGGTCACTCCCCGCACCGGCGTCGTGCTGAGCCGTTCGGGGGGCGCTTTGGGACGGCTGATGCCGCTGCTGCGGCTGGGCGTGGGTGGACCGCTGGGCAACGGGCGGCAGTACTGGCCGTGGATCACGCTCCCCGACGTCGCCGGCGCCTTTGATTTCCTGCTCAACAACCCACTGTCCGGGCCGGTGAACCTCTGCGGTCCGGAAACCGCGGACGTCAACTCGCTGGTCGCGCAACTCGCCGCGGCCCTGCACCGGCCGGCGGTGCTGCGCGTCCCCGCGCCGGTGCTGCGCCTGGTGATGGGCAAACTCGCCGAGGAGCTGCTGCTCGCCAGCCAGCGGATGGAACCGGCAGTCCTGAGCGCCGCCGGCTTTGAATGGCAGCACCCGTCGCTCGCCCAGGCCGCCGCCTGGGTCACCGGCCGCGGCCCTGAGGACTGAGGCGCCGCGGCTCTGGGGAGCTGCGCTCCTGAGGAGCCGCAACGCCGTCAGCCCCCGCTAGCCGGGTCGGCACCGATACCGGCGTCGTTACCGGGGTCGGCAGCGGCGTCTTCACGGGCGTCGGCAGCGGCGTCTTCACCGGCGTCGGCAGCGGCGTCGGCCGGGAGGATGTCCCGGATCCGCCAGCGGCCCTCCACCGGCACCAGCACGAGCCTCAGCTGCTGCGCCGGCGCGGCGGCAGCATCGGCCACCACCGTCCCGGTGGCATCGCGTTCCTGGTAGGCGGACGTAGCCGCCGTAACGGCCACGACTGCCAGCGGCCGGCCGTTCTCCCCGGCAGCCGACACCTCGGTGAGGTCGGTGGAGAAACCGGCCAGCACGCGGCCGGACTCCGTGAGCGCGGCGCTGATCCGTCCGTCCGCCACGGCAGCTGAGGACTCCGGGACGTTTACCTGCTCCAGCAGCCGGAAATCCCCCGAGCTGAACGCCAACGAGCGCAGCCGCGCCAGCCCGCGGACCGCTTCCTCCGGGTCCGGCGACGCGAGCTGGTCCTGCACCTCCGGAGGAACGACGGCGGCACCCAGGGCCGGCGTGCCGGGGGCAGGGGCGGAGTTGTGACCGGCCTCCAGGTTTTCGACGCTTGGGAACGGCATGGGGAGCCGGGCACCGGCGAACGCCCACACGATAACGAGGACACCGCCAAGTGCCAGGCCCACAGCCGCGGCCCGGTAGCCGCGGTGGCCCGGAGGTTTCGGGCCCGCAGGTTTCGGACGGGGCTTGCTTTGGCCCTCCTTGCCGCGGCCGCGGAACACCCCGCGGGCAGCGTGGCGCGCTTCGGTCCGCCCGGCAGTCCGCCCGGCAGTCCGCCCGGCAGTCAGCCCGGCAGTCAGCCCGGCAGTGAGCCCGGCGGTGAGCCCGGCGGTCGGCCCGGAGGGTCGAGGCACCGCGGAGGGCAGGGGCCCGGCAGAGCGGGTCCTGTGGAAGCGGCGCGGCAGGGACCGGAACAGTTCGGCCCGCCGCTCGCGTGCCGTGCCGGGCAGGGCACGGCGGGTCAGCAGCTGCGGAATGACGGTGGGGTGGACCGAGACCGAGAGGTCCACCGGCGCGGCCGCGGTGCTGCGGTGGACGGCGGCCGCCAGCTCGGCGGCGGACGGCCGGAGCCTGCGGTCCCCCTGGAGTCCGGCTTCCAGCGCCGCGGTCAGCGCTGCCGGAACCCCCGGAACCAGGAGGGGCAGCGGAGGCCGCTGCGCGCCCGGCTCAGGGGCGCGTCCTGTCAGGCAGAACCAGCCCAGCGCCGCGAGCGAGTAGACATTCCGGTCCGGTTGCAGTCCGGCCCGGACGGGGTCCACCGGCGCCGGGTCACGGAAGCCCTCGGTCCCGGTTCCGGACACCGATATGGCGTCGGCCACCATGCGGGCCACGCCAAGATCGCCCAGCAGCGGTTTTCCGTGCGCGGTGAACAACACGTTGCCTGGTGACACATCGCCGTGTGTGAAGCCCTGACTGTGCAGATACGCAAGGGCCTGGGCGATGGGCGTCAGAACCGTCACCGTCTCCCCCGGCCCCAGACTCCCCCTGCCGGCCACGAGTTGGCCCAGCGAGCCGCCAGCTGCGTAATCCATGATCAAACCCAGGCGTTTGCCGGCGGAACCGTCGCCGCGTTCGCCACCGCCGTCGCCGTCATTGCCTTCGTCGCCATCACCTCCGTCGTCATTGCCGGCGCCATCACCGCCATCACCGCCGTCGTCATTGCCGGCGCCATCACCGCCATCACCGCCGTCGTCGTCAGGGATGCCGGGCCGGCGACCGCTGCGCACGCGCAGCACTCCCAGGGCCCGCACCAGATGCTCGTGGTCCAGAACGGACAGGATCCTCATCTCCCGCCGGATCGATTCCTCCGCGTCGTCTGGGTCGGAACCAGTGCCGGGGCAAAAGTACTTCAGCGCGAACTCGCGTCCGGTCGACTGTTCCGTCACCAGCCAGACGGTCGCGCTGGCGCCGCGTCCCAGGCACCGGCCGACGTCGTGGCCGGGAACCTCGGGGCCCGCAACGCCGGCCGCTTCGTAATCTTCCATAGCCAAGGAATACCGGATCCGTCGGAATCCCGCAGAAGTTATCCACAGGGCGGTGAGAGCTTCGCCACAGAATCAGCCGCTGGGACACCCGAGGTCTAAGCTGGAAGGCATGACTCTTGAGTTCTCCCAGCTGGGTCTCGCCCCGGAATTCGTTGAATATACACACGGCTGGGACATCCAGCGCGAACTCCATGAGAGGGTCCTCGCCGGTACTGCCCCCAGTACGGTCCTCCTGCTGGAACACGCCGCCGTTTACACGGCGGGCAAGCGCACCGAAGACCATGAACGCCCCTTTGACGGCACTCCCGTGGTCCCGGTGGACCGCGGCGGCAAGCTCACCTGGCACGGTCCGGGACAGCTGGTCGGCTACCCCATCATCAAGCTCAGGAACAAGGCCGGCATCCGCGACTACGTGGAGCGGCTTGAAGCCGTGATCATCGCCGTCCTCGCCGACTACGACATCGAGGCTGTCCGGATCAAGGGCCGCGCCGGCGTCTGGATCGACCAGGATGAGAAAGGCCCTGCGCGCAAGATCGCCGCGATCGGCATCCGTGTGCATGAGGGCGTCACGATGCACGGCTTCGCGATCAACTGCAACAACGATCTCGCACCGTACGGCCAGATCATCGCCTGCGGCATTACCGACGCCGGCGTCACCACCATCTCGCAGGAGACGGGCCGGGACGTCGCGCCCGCCGACCTCGTGTCGCGGATCATCGAAGAACTGCGCAACAATGAAGAAGCGCTAGTTGCAACCCATGAAGGAGCTCTACTGTGACCCTGGCACCAGAAGGCCGGAAAATGCTGCGGATCGAGCAGCGCAATGCGGCCACCCCGGTGGAACGCAAGCCGGAGTG
>NZ_MQTS01000058.1:13018-64759 GCF_020532825.1 Arthrobacter sp. SO3 | reverse complement strand
GCGCCGGCTGGGCCGGAGCAGGGGCGGCTGGACCTGGAACGGGGGCAACGGGTGCGGGCGGCGGAACGGGGGCCGGTGCGGCCGGTGCCTGCGGACTCTGGTTTACCGGGGCCGGGTTGCCCGGAGTGGGGTTCCCGGCGTCGGGCTGCCGGGCGGCGCCCTGGCCGGGACCCTGGGCGGCAGCCGCCGTGACTGCGGCCAGCCGGTCCTGCTGGCGCTGGCGGTCCAGGGCGTCCACGCGGGCCGATTCCAGAGCGACGGTGGTGTTCTTGAGGGTCGCGAGCTGGTCCACCAGCACGGTCCGCTGCGCGCTCGCCTCGGACACCGCCTTCCGCTCGGCATCGTTGGCACGCTCGGCGTCGAGCTTGCGGGTCTCCGCCGTCCGCGCGGCCTCGTCGGCCGCCCGGTTGGCGTCCTCGGCGGCAGCGGTCAGCGATTCGGCGGCAACTGCGGCGGTTTCGGCCGACTGGAAGGCTCTGGTGCGCCCGGCCGTCACCGCTTCGAGTGTGGCGGCCTGTTCCAGGGGGTTGCCGTTCCCGCTGACAAAGCTGCTCAGTGCGGGATTCAGCCCGCCGTTGCGGTAGAGATCGCCGGCGAGTTGGCCGATCTGCTTGCGCATCCTCTGCTCCTCCGCCCCGGCTGCCGAAGCCTTGGCGGCGGCAACCGCGGCGGTGTCGCGCCGGGACTGGAGCTCGACGAGGGCTTCGCCATAGGAATTGTTGGCCTGCAAGGAGGCTGCGAGGCTGGCTTCCTGGGCAGTGGAAGCATCCGCCAGGAGGCGGTCGATCGCGGTGACCTGCTCCGCCGTCGCGCTTTCACTGGTCTTGGCCGCGGCAATATCCTCCGGCGACGGAATTTCGGGTGAAGCGGGGACCTGAAAGACCGTTGGGAGCGGGTCTGCGTGCGCGGGCAGGGCCAGTGCTCCCAGGAAGACGACGGCGGCGCACAGCGCGGCCGTCTTTCGGCCGGAGCCGGTCCAAGTCATGGGCAAACCTCGCTGCAGTGTCGGGCTGGAGCGGGGAGTGTGGATTCCGGCGCGTGGAAACGTTCGGCTGATCCCCAGCACGGTCGAGGCTACGTGCCAATTGCCACTTTGGCAACACTGGTCACATCAATAACATAAACAACAACTGTGTCATTTGGTCACATTCCGGTGGGGCGTGTCGGCCGCAGCCGCCGTCACGTCCGGCTCAGGCGTGCTGGTGCGATTCGTGCTCCGCGTGGGAGAGCGGTTCCAGCTGGAAGGTGCAGTGTTCGGTGTCGAAGTGCGAGCCGAGGCAGCTGACGAGCTTGTCCAGGACCTGATCGGCGCCGCGGGCGCCCAGGGCCCCATCCTCCACCACCACGTGGGCGGAAAACACGGGCACGCCGGAGGTGATGGTCCAGATGTGGATGTCGTGCACCGACACCACACCCTCCACAGCGAGGATGTGCTCGCGGATCAGCTGCACTTCCACCCCCTTGGGGGTCGCCTCGAGCAGCACATCCACCACATCGCGGAGCAGGTGCCAGGCCCGCGGCAGGATCATCAGGGCAATCACGATCGAGGCGATGGTGTCCGCCGCCTGGTAGCCGCTGACCATGATGACCAGTGCGGCGGCGATCACGGCGAAGGAGCCGAGCAGGTCGCCCAGGACCTCCAGGTAGGCGCCGCGGACGTTGAGGCTCTCCTTTTGGCCGCCGCGCAGGATCAGCAGGGACACGAGGTTGGCGACGGCGCCGAGGACGGCGGCGTAGAGCATCACATCGGTGTGGACCTCGGGCGCGGAGCCCATCCGGCGGATCGCCTCGGTGAAGATGACCACCGAGATGACGATCAGCACCAGGGCGTTGGCCAGGGCAGCCAGCACCTCGGCGCGCTGGTAGCCGTAGGTGCGCTGGTCGCTCGCCGGCCGGGCGGCGATCCAGGCGGCCAGCAGGGCGATGAAGACTCCGGCCGCGTCGGAAAGCATGTGGCCGGCGTCGGCCAGCAGCGCCAGGGATCCGGAAACCAGCGCACCGATGATCTGGATCAGCACGACGGCGAGCGTGATGGCCAGTACCGCGATCAGGCGCTTCCGGTGCTTGGCAGTGCCGGTGGCAGAGGCGGAAATGCCGTGTGAGTGGCTGTGGTCGTGTCCCATGCCTACAAGGCTAGCCCCAGCCGAGCTCGTGCAGGCGGTCGTCGCTGATGCCGAAGTGGTGGGCGATCTCATGGATCACGGTTATCGTCACTTCCTCGATCACGTCCTCGCGTGATTCACAGATGTCCAGGATCGGCTGTCGGTAGATGGTGATGCGGTCCGGCAGCGACCCGGCGTCCCACCACGAGTCCCGCTCGGTCAGCGGCACGCCCTCGTAGAGGCCCAGCAGAACGGTATCCGGGTCCTCGCCGGGCTGCGGCGTGTAGTCGTCTTCGATGAAGATAGCCAGGTTGCTCATGGTCTTGGCGAGGTCCGGTGGGATCCGGTCCAGGGCGTCGTTCACCGCCGCTTCGAACTCGTTTTCGGACATCGGGAACGGTGTGTGGTCGTGGCCGGCTCGGGCCCCGCCGTCGTCCGGGCCGCCCGGGCTGCCCGGACTGCCCGGTCCGTTAGGGCCGTGCGGAACGATCGGCAGGCCGGGCGGGAGCGAAGCGGGCATAGCTGAAACTCTAGCGCCGAATCAGCGGGACCGCCGCCGGGTCAGCCCCACGCCTACGAGGCAGATGGCGCCGCCCGCCAGTCCCCAGACGGTGGGGACCTCCCCGAGCACGAGCCACGAGATCAGGATCGTGGTGCCGGGCACCAGATAAGTGGTGGCGGCCAGCCGGCCGGCGTCGATCAGCGACAGTGCATAGGCCCAGGTGGTGAACGCGATGGCGGTGGGGAAAACGCCAAGGTAGACCAGTCCCAGGGTGGCCGGCAGCGGGGCCGCCTGGAGTTCGCTGACCAGCTGGCCGCTGAAGGGCAGGCAGCAGAGCGCGCCGACCATGATGCCGAACCAAGTGGCGTGCGCCGCGGGGAATTTCCGCAGCACCGGCTTCTGCACAATGACACTGACCGCGGCGAGGGCGGCCGCCAGCAGGCAGAGCAGCACACCGGCGACGTCCGCCGTCGACCGCTGGCCGGAACCCAGCGCGATCACCGCGACCCCGCCGAACGCGACGAGGCTGCCGATGATCAGCCAGCGCGGGAAGCCCTCCTTGAGGATCACCCCGGCCATGATGGCGACCAGGATCGGGTTGACGTTGATCAGCAAGGCGGCCGTACCGGCGTCGAGGAGGTGTTCGGCGGCGTTCAGTGCGACGTTGTAGCCGCCGAACCACATCACCCCGTAGGCCAGGATGGGCCACCATTCACCGCCCCGGGGGAGGTTGCCCCGGACTTGCGGCAGCACCACCAGGCCCAGCACGACGGCGGCAATCGCCAGCCGGCCGAGCGTCAGGGCGCCGGGGGAGAAACTGGGTCCGACGGCCCGGATGCCCACAAAGGCGGAAGCCCACAGCACCACGGTGACAACCACGGCGGCGATGCCGAGCCTGCTGATCTGGCCCGGCTGCAGGGGGTGCTTTGCGGGCTGGGGTGAAAGAGCGGGCGGCGGCACTTCGTGGGTGCCGTCCGGGTGCATGCTGTCGTGGTGCGTGCTGTCCGGTTGGGGGGAGCCTGTCGGGGCGGTTGTGGCCATGCTGCCAATCTAGTCCGTGCGGCGCCCCGGGGACTGGCGGAAATCGGCCACGTCTAGTCGAGTTCCTGCCAAGGCCGCTGCGCCGGCCCCGGCGCACTCACCGGAGCGGGCGGGCGGCGGCCTGGATGGCCGCCGCGACCTCGTCGAGGGCTGCGGATCCGTGCCGCCATTGCTGCCAGTGGAGCGGCACATCCACGTGCGCCGCGGGGTCCAGGGAGACCAGCGTCCGGCGCCTCAGCTCCTCCGAGACCTCAATTTCGGGGAGCAGCCCCCAGCCCATCCCCCAACGGATGGCTTCGCCGAACTCGTGGGCGGCCGGGACATAATGCCGTGGCGGCTGGAGTGCCCTGCGGCTCACTGACCGCAGATACCGGTCCTGCAGCTCGTCCTTGTGGTCGAAGACGATGACCGGAGCGACGGCGAGTGTTTTCGTCACTGCCCCCTCGGGAAACCACCGGGCGGCGAACTCCGGGGTGCAGACCGGCAGGTAGCGCATCACACCCAGCCGCCGGGAGGAACAGCCCGGGGCGGCCTTGGCCGTGGTGGTGATGGCCGCGGCTGCGGCGCCGCTGCGGAGGAGCTCCAGCGAGTAGTCCTGGTCCTCGCGCAGAATTTCCAGCTGGACCTTTCCCGCCACTGCGGCCAGGCCGGGCAGTGCCCAGGTATGCAGGGAATCACTGTTGATGACCAGGGTCAGCCGGACGCTGGAGGGCTGCGCGCCCGGCTGGAGTTCTTCGGCCAGATCAGCCGAGAGCATGTCCAGCTGCCGGGCAAAGCGCACCACCGCGTGGCCGGACGGGGTGAGTTCAACGGGGCGGGTCCGCTTCAGCACGGGCCGGCCGACCGCGACCTCAAGGGCGCGGACACGCTGGCTCACCGCCGACGCCGTGACCGAGAGGTGGTTCGCGGCTGCCTCGAAGCTGCCGTGCGCCACGATTGCGGCCAGGGTCCGCGCCTGGTCCGGGTGGATGTCGATCATTAGTTCATCTTATGTTAGCCAAGAAATATTAACTGGTTTCATGTGCCCGCTCCCTCTAGCGTGAATCCTGTGATCCTCTCCCTCGTATCAGGCCTCGCAAGCGGGCTGTCCCTTATCGTCGCCATCGGTGCCCAGAACGCCTTCGTGCTCCGCCAGGGCATCCAGCGCGCCCACGTCCTGCTGGTGGTTGCCGTCTGCGCGCTGTCCGACCTCGTGCTGATTGGGCTGGGGGTGGCCGGGGTGGGCGTCCTCATCGAGCGGGCGCCCGGGGTTCTTGAGGTGGTGCGCTGGGCCGGCGCCGCCTTCCTCCTGGCCTACGGCGGGATGGCTGCCCTGCGGGCCATCCGCGGAACGCAGGCGGCGCGGCCGGCGGCCGGGCAGGCGGGATCCTGGGCGGCCGCGCTGGGTACCTGCCTCGCGCTGACGTGGCTGAACCCCCACGTCTACCTGGACACCGTCCTGCTGCTGGGATCCCTGGCCGGCACCCACGGGCCGGACGGGCGCTGGTGGTTTGCTGCCGGCGCGGGACTGGGCAGTATCGCGTGGTTCGTCGCGCTCGGCGCCGGAGCCCGGTTCCTCGCGCCGGTGTTCGCCCGGCCGGGCAGCTGGCGCGCGCTCGACGGCGGCATCGCCTTGGTCATGGTCACCCTGGCTGTCATGCTCGTAGCCTGAGCTGATCAGCCGTCCCGCACGGTACTTCACAACATCTTCACGAAGGAAACGCCCATGTACGTCCCCTCGCATTTCGCCGTCGACCAGGACGCCGTCACGGAGTTGCTCTCCACTCCCGGCGCGGCCAACCTGGTGACCTCCACGGAACACGGACTGCTCGCGACGCTGCTGCCGTTCATCTATGAGCCCGGGGCCGGCGAGCACGGGGCGCTGCTGGGACATGTTGCCCGCAACAACGACCAGTGGCGGCTGCCGGCATCGGGTGAATCCCTGGTCATCATCCAGCGGTCCGATGCCTACATTTCGCCGACCTGGTACCCGTCCAAGGCCGAACACGGCCGGGTGGTGCCAACGTGGAACTACACCACCGCGCATGTCTACGGCAGGCTCGTCATCCACGACGATCCGGTCTGGCTTGAGGACCTGGTCCGGCGGCTGACCACGCTGCATGAAGCGGCATCGGAACGGCCCTGGACCGTGGACGATGCGCCCGCCCGCTACCTCGCCGGTCAGCTCCGGGCGATTGTCGGCGTCGAACTTCTCATCACACGGGTTGAAGCGAAACGAAAGCTGAGCCAGAACCGGCCGACCGCCGACGTCGACGGCGTCATCGCCGGGTTGCGCGCCAAGGGGGACCTGGCATCGGCTGCCGACGTCGAACGGGCGCAGCAGGACCGCACCCGGGGGAGCTGAGCGCTTCCGGTGGCAGCCGCCGCCGATTTTGGATAATCCGGGGGTCTGCCCTTATAGTTTTATAGTCCAGTTCGGAGCAACCCGAAAGGACAAAAACGACAGGCTTCGGCCCTTAATTTTTGTCTTTGATTCAGTGGGTTTTATCCGAATGGCGTCCTGGCCCCCATCGTCTAGCGGCCTAGGACACCGCCCTTTCACGGCGGCGGCACGGGTTCGAATCCCGTTGGGGGTACGCAAGGAACTGGTCAAACCGGATGTGAAAGTCTGGTAGGCTAAAGGCCTTGAAAAATTGCAGTAGCGATACTGCAGAGAAGCAAGAAATTAGCAAGGCCCTGTAGCGCAGTTGGTTAGCGCGCCGCCCTGTCACGGCGGAGGTCGCGGGTTCAAGTCCCGTCAGGGTCGCTCTGATTGCCAGAAGAAATTCCGGCTCTCAAGGTGACGTGTCACCTAGGCTCTGTAGCTCAGTTGGTAGAGCGTTCGACTGAAAATCGAAAGGTCACCGGATCGACGCCGGTCGGAGCCACCACTGGGAAGCATCAGTTCTTTGGAACTGGTGCTTTTCTTCTTTAACGCCAGGCCAGCGGCGGGCCGGGGCGGCTGGTTCGCGGGTTAGCCGCTAACCCGCTCGCCGCCAACTGCACGCACCGGACCCCAGACGGGCGCCTTGTCGGTGGCAGGTACTAGGGTGGTCACAAAGAGAAGGGGGAGCGCCTCATGGAATACCAGAATTCTCAACCCGTTGCGGCTGTGGTGCCCGAATTGCCCATCAACGCGCCGATGCCCGGCGGTGGCCGGACCGTCATTTCAGAAGCCGCCGTCGCGAAAGTCGCGGGCATTGCCGCCCGGTCAGTTCCCGGCGTCTACTCCCTGGGGACAGGCCCGTCCCGCGCGCTCGGCGCCTTCCGTGACGCCGTCGGCAGCTCGGACCACGCCGCCGGTGTCCGCGCCGAGGTCGGCGAAACCCAGGTGGCCGTCGATATCGATCTGGTGGCCCTCTACGGCACGCCCCTTCACGCCCTGGCGGACCAGATCCGCGCCGCCGTGTATTCGGCGGTTGAGGAGCTTGTTGGGCTCCAGGTCATCGAAGTCAATATCGAAATCACCGACGTCTACGTGCCCGGCCCGCCGAAGCCCGGCGCCCCGGCCGACACCCGTACCGCAAGGGAGGCAATCCAGTGAATCTGACGGTTGTGGGGGTCGCAGTGGGTGCCTTCGTGGCATTCATGGCCTTCCAGTTCGGCGTCTGGGGTTTCCTGGGCGCACTGCTGTTAATGGGGATCGGAGCCCTGCTGGGCCGCGCCGCGGAAGGGAAACTGGACCTGCGCAGCGTGCTTGACGCCCTCACAGGCCGGCGTTCCTCCTCATGAGCGGCACCGCTGGCGCTGTCCGTGCCGCCGCCATGGCAGGGCACACCAGAATCAGCACCCAGGCGCTTACCAGCGTGGCGCGGGCCGCCGCGGCGGAATCCCTCGGTGTCACGCCGCAGGAGGTCCGGGCTGAGTGGTCGGACGACGACGGTCTCTTGGCCCTGTCACTTGTCGCGCCCATCACCGTCCCCTCGCTCACGGCAGTCCTGCGGGACGCCGGACGGGTCGCGGCCTTCGGCGGTTCCATCTGGGACCGCGCCGTCGCTGCCAAAGCCAGCATCCTGGACCGCGTGACCGAGCTGAGCGGTGCCCAGCTGAGCCGGGTGGACATCCGGATCAGCGGAGCCAGCGTGAGTGAAGGAGGCCGTGTCCATTGAGCCAGGACACCGATCACGATTCCGCCCACGGAGGCTACGGTCCGCCCGCTCCCGGCGCAGCACCTTCGGCGGCGAGTGCCGTCCCTGAGGCGAACGGCGCCGCGGGCATGGCAGTGATCCTCAAACGCGAAACCCACTCCTCAAGGGCTGTGGCCTCGATCATCGCCGCAGTCCTCGTAATCGCGCTGTGCGGCTATGCCCTCCTCGAAACCGCCGTCCGGGCGGTCGGACAGCCGCCCTGGCTCGTGGATCCGCAGACTGCGGCGGAGCAGCTGGTGGCGCTCCCGGACGGGGTCCCGATGCTCTTGCTCGGTGTCCTCGGTGCGGTGCTGGTGATGGCCGGGCTGTTTTTCTTCCTGAACGCGGTACTGCCCGGACGGCGGGCCCGCCACCTGCTGCGGGCCCGCCGCGCCGCCGTCGTCGTGGACGACGAGGTGATCGCCTCCGCCCTGGCACGCCGGGCCCGGGTGGCGGCCAATTTGAGTCAGGAACAGGTGATGGTGACGGTGTCCAGACGGCAGGTGCAGGTCAATGTCCGGCCGACCTCCGGCGTGCCGCTGAGCCCGGATGCCGTCCGCGCAGCCGTGCTGGATGAACTCCGGGACATGAGTCCTTTCCCCCTGCCGGACGTTCGAGTCAGTGTCTCCTCGGCAGGGGTGATTGGCGCGTGAACGGAACCCCCCGCCTCCTCAACCGGATTCTGCTCGGCATCCTGGGCCTAAAGCTCCTCGCCATCGGAGTCCTGCTCATCCTGCTAGCGAGCGTTCCCGCCGTGGGACGGTGGTGGCAGGACTGGGCCGCCGGGGTCTGGAGTATCTGGCGTGACCTCTTCGAACGCACGCGCTTCCCGGGGCGCTCGGAAAGCTGGCTGTGGCTTGTGGTGGTCCTGGCCCTGCTCCTGGTGATTGGCGTGATGGTGGCCTGGGGCGCCCAGCAGGGCAGGGGCAGGGCCAACCTCCTTGTCTCCGAAGAGGACCCGGGCGAGGTGCCCGGCAACGTCAGGATCGGCAGCGCGGTGGCCGAGCAGGCGCTCCGAGCCGCCCTGGCAGACCGTCACGACCTGGCCGGCGTCAGCGTCGCCACCTACGAGTTCCGCGGCGAGCCGGCCCTGAAAATCAGGATCGAACCCCGGCAGGGCGTGGCCCCGCACCGCCTTGCGGCCGAGGTGTCCGCCCTCGTGGAGGCGCTCGACGTCGCGATCGGCAGACGCACGCCCGTGCTCATCCATATCGGCGCCGGTGCCCGGTCGAGGTTCGGGCGGGCCGAGCGGGTCCGCTGACCCGTCGGGGTGAGCTTCCGGCAATATGTTTGCGCGATGTTTGCGCTGCCCGCCGGGGCCGCCCCGCGGGCCGGTTCCGCTGAAATGGCGCCGATCGGCACATAAAGCTGTGCGCCGCACAAGGGTCTCCTTTCCGTAAAGCTTCTGTGTAAACGCTTGCATTCCTCACCGCATGATGATTATTGTGATGGGCACCACATGAACGCACGCCGTTTTTTGTCCGGTACTCAGCGAGGAGACCCCCCAGAATGAAGAAATCGAAGTTCCTACTTCCCGTAGCCACAGCAGGCGTTCTCGCCATCACCCTCTCCGCCTGTGGCGGCGGGGGCGGCGGGGGTACTGCCGCCGGCGGCAGCGGCGGCGGAGACGCCGCGAACGGCCTGGACGGGCGAGGCCCCATCACCTACGTCCAGGGCAAGGACAACAGCAACGTGGTCCGTCCGCTGATCGACAAGTGGAACGCCGCCCACCCGAACGAGCAGGTCACGTTCAAGGAACAGACGGACAACGCCGACCAGCAGCACGACGACCTTGTCCAGAACTTCCAGGCCAAGAACGCCAACTACGACGTTGCGAGCGTTGACGTCGTCTGGACCGCCGAATTCGCCGCCAAGGGCTGGCTGCAGCCGCTCAAGGACAAGATGGCGCTCGACACCTCGAAGATGTTGAAGCCGACCGTCGAAGCCGCTTCCTACAAGGGCACGCTGTACGCGGCGCCGGAATCATCCGACGGCGGCATCCTGTACTACCGCAAGGATCTGGTCCCCACACCACCGAAGACGTGGGACGAGATGATGAGCATGTGCTCCATCGCCACGGCCAACAACATGGGCTGCTATTCCGGCCAGTTCAAGAAGTACGAGGGGCTGACGGTCAACGCCTCCGAGGCGATCAACTCCGCCGGCGGCGCCGTGCTCGACAAGGACGGCAAGCCCAGCCTGAACACGCCTGAGGCGAAGGCCGGCCTTGAAAACCTGGCCAAGGCCTACGCCGGGGGCCAGATCCCGAAGGAAGCCATCACCTTCCAGGAGGAGGAGAGCCGCCAGGCGTTCCAGGACGGCAAGCTGCTGTTCCTGCGCAACTGGCCCTACGTGTACAACCTGGCCACCACCGAAGGCTCCTCGAAGGTCAAAGACGTCCTGGGCATGACCGCCCTGCCGGGCAAGGCCGGTCCGGGCGCCTCCTCCCTCGGCGGCCACAGCGCCGCGGTGAGCGTCTATTCCAAGAACAAGGCCACCGCGCTGGACTTCCTGAAATTCCTCACCACTGAAGAGAACCAGAAGTTCTTCGCCACCCAGGGTTCGCTCGCACCGGTTCTCGGCTCGCTGTACGAGGATGCTGAACTGGTCGCCAAGCTCCCGTACCTGCCGGTGCTGAAGACCTCGATCGAGAACGCCGTGCCGCGCCCGGTCACCCCGTTCTACCCGGCCGTCACCAAGGCCATCCAGGAAAATGCCTACTCAGCCATCAAGGGTGAGAAGACCGTTGAAACGGCATTGTCCGACATGCAGAAGTCCATCGAGTCCGCTAGCGCGGGACAGTAGGTACATCATGGCAACCGAATTGGGCCCGACGCCGGTCAAGGAACCGGCGTCGGGCGGGGCTCCGGTCCACCACCCGCCCAAGGGCGTCGGGGAGGACAACGCCATCAAGAGCCAGGGCAAGTGGGCCGCATGGCTCCTGGCGCCGACCATCATCGCGCTGGGAATCGTGATCGTCTACCCGATCATCAGCGCCATCATCATGTCGTTCCAGAAGGATGCCGGCCTGGACCCCGTCACGGGGCTCTTCACCGCGGGCGGTCCGGCAGGTTTCTCGAATTACGCTAACTGGATCTTCCAGCAGTGCGCCGCTCCGGCCGGCGAAACGGTGGCCTGCCCGCCCGGAACGCTCGGCGCGCAGTTCTGGTCCGCCACCGGGACGACTTTCTTCTTCACCATCGTCACGGTGACCCTGGAGACGGTCCTCGGCTTCTGGATGGCAGTCATCATGGCGAGGGCCTTCAAGGGCCGCAGCCTGGTCCGTGCCGCCGTCCTGGTGCCGTGGGCCATCCCCACCGCCGTTACGGCCAAGCTGTGGCTGTTCATCTTCGCCTTTGAAGGCATCGGCAACAAACTCTTCAACACCACGATCCTGTGGACCGGCAGCGAATGGCCGGCGAGGTGGGCAGTGATCATCGCGGATGTCTGGAAGACGACTCCGTTCATGGCGCTCTTGATTCTCGCCGGGCTCCAGATGATTCCCGCCGAAGTGTACGAGGCAGCCAAGGTTGACGGCGCTTCCGCCTGGCAGCGGTTCCGGATGATCACCCTGCCGCTGGTGAAGCCGGCACTGATGGTGGCCATCCTCTTCCGCACCCTGGATGCCCTCCGGATGTTCGACCTCCCCTATATCCTCACCGGCGGGGCCAACAACACCACCACGCTCTCGATCCTCGTGATCAACCAGATCAGGCAAGGGTTCAACGCCGCCGCGGCCTTGTCCACCATCACGTTCATCATCATCTTTCTTGTGGCCTTCATCTTCGTGCGCTTCCTCGGAGCGAACGTCGTGGAGCAGCAAACCGGCGCAGCTAAGGGGAAGAAATGACCGCCGCGACCGAACTCAGGGCCAGGCAGGACCGTGGCCGCAAGGTGGCGCAGAACCGCGAAAAGTGGGCCCAGGGACGCACCTACATCAGCGCCGTCGTGATCCTCATCTGGTGCCTGGCTCCGGCCTACTGGATGGTGGTGACGGCCTTCCGCGACGTCGGCTTCACCTACGACACCTCGGTGCTGCCGACCCACGTGACCCTGGACAACTTCAGGACAGCGTTCGACACGTCCTTCGGCAACCACTTCGGCCAGGCGCTCCTCAACAGCTTGTTCATCGGCGCCGTCGTCACCATAGTTTCGCTGCTGATCGGAGTGTTTGCCGCCTACGCGCTGGCACGCTTGAACTTCCGGTTCAAGTACCTGGTGCTGGGCTTCATCCTCGGGGCCTCCATGTTCCCCGGAGTCGCCCTCATCACGCCGCTGTTCCAGCTGTTCACCACCATCGGCTGGATGGGCACGTATCAGGCCCTGATCATTCCGAACATCTCCTTCGTCCTCCCGCTGACGGTCTACACCATGACCTCGTTCTTCAGGGAAATGCCGTGGGAGCTCGAGGAATCCGCCCGGGTGGACGGCTGCACCCAGGGACAGGCCTTCCGAAAGGTGATCATGCCGCTGGCGGCGCCGGCGATCTTCACCACGGCGATCCTGGCCTTCATCTCCTCCTGGAATGAATTCCTGATCGCCAGCCAGCTCTCCAGCGACAAAACCCAGCCGGTGACCGTTGCGATCGCCAGCTTCGCCGGCGCACAGCCGAACCAGATCCCGTATACGGCCATCATGGCCGCCGGAACGATCGTCACGATTCCGCTGGTGGTCCTGGTGCTGGTCTTCCAGCGCAAGATCGTCGCGGGCCTCACGGCCGGCGCTGTGAAGTGACGGGTTGGCAATGAACCAAAAGCCCAACCACGGACTGGTCCGGCGCGAACACCGCCGCGTCCGTTCCGGGGAAGATTTCGACATCATCATCGGCTTCCTTGGTTTCTGGGCGGTCGTGCTGCTGGTGGTCACCGTCTGGATGGAGGTAACGGCCCAGCCGGCGCTGGGCTGGGCCCTGGGCCTGCTGGCCATCCTCGCGGCGTTGTACGGAATGATCCGACTGCGCCGCCGCCTGCCCCAAAGGACGGCTACCAGGCGCAACTGAACGCGGGGTCACATCGCGCCCGTTCCGCGGGTATTTATGGGCGGTAAGTGACCCCGCGTTGCCTGGGCGGGGCATGTGTTGCCGTTGGGAAGGCAGACTAATCCAGTGCTGCGGAGGCCGCGAGCCGTCTCCGCAGCCGGTCGACAAGGGAACACGGTGGCAAAGACAACAGACAGGGCGCAGCGCGGCGGCCACTCCGGCGTCAGCATCGAGGATGTGGCCGCGGCCGCCGGAGTATCCACCGCTACCGTGTCCCGGGCCGTCCGCGGCCTGCCCAGGGTTTCGCCGGCCACCCGGGAGAAGATCCTGGGCATCGCCGAGGACTTGGGCTATGTGGCCTCCTCCTCGGCGTCCGGCCTGGCCACCGGACGCACCATGACCATTGGTGTTCTGGCACCGTTCGTCAGCCGCTGGTTTTTCTCCAAGGCCATCGAGGGCGCGGACCGGGAACTGCATGCCCGGCAGTACAACCTCTCACTGTTCAACCTGGGCGGCCACGGCAGCAACCGCGAACGGCTCTTCAGCAAGACAATGGTCTACAAGCAGATCGACGCGCTGCTGGTGCTCTGTATGGCACTGACGCATGAAGAGATCGAACACCTCCAAAAAATCGACATCCCGATGGTCGTCGTCGGCGGCCATGTCGAGGAATGCCCCTACATCGGAATCGACGATTACGCCGCCGCCGCAACGGCCGTCCGTCACCTGATCAGCCTCGGCCACACCGAGATCGCCCTGCTGCACGGCGACGACGAAACCGACCTCAACTTCGACGTGCCGCGGGTCCGGATCAAAGCCTTCCAGGACGTGATGGCGGAAGCCGGCCTGAACGTCCGAAAGGAATGGGACGAATGGGGGGACTTCACCGTCCGCAGCGGCCAGGACGCCTTCCACCGGCTCTGGGACCGGCCCGGACCGAAGCCCACCGCAATCTTCTGCGCCTCGGATGAGATGGCCATGGGAATCATCTTCGAAGCCCACCGGGCCGGCGTGCGGGTCCCGGAGGATCTGTCCGTGATCGGAATCGATGACCACGACTTTGCCGAGGCCATGGGTCTCACCACCGTCAGGCAGCGACCGGACGAGCAAGCCGAACTGGGCACTAAGATGCTGCTGGACGAACTTGGCGGGATCGCCGGGGCAGTGCGATCCACTGTCGCCCCGCACCAGCTGATCGTTCGGACCACGACGGCGCCGCCGCGGAAAGACCCGCAGTCAGGAAGCGCGGGCCAGCTGCCGGATCGGGATCCAGCGGGACGCCAGCCGGCGGTAGGCCGCGGCAGCGCCGGTCATGTCCCCCTCGGCCAGGCACTCGATGCCCAGCCGCACATCCATCGGTGAGTCGTCCGGGTAGACCTTGTCCGCCACCGCGCCGTAGTCCAGTTCCACCACCGACTCCGGGTGGAAGAGCTCCAGCCATTCCGTGAGCTGGGTCAGGTCCTCGAGCATGTCCAGATCCGGCGCGGCGAGGGACAGGTGGGCCACCGCGTAGCGGACCCGCTCCAGGGCCTCGCCGATCGTCGCGCGGATGCGCACGGTGACAATGTGCCCCTCTGATTCCACTACGTCCGTGGGGTCCGACTCCTTGAAGAGGCAGAACCAGCTGAAGGGGATGCCCCAGGTGGAGGCCCGGGTGTGTACGCGGCCGAGCCCCGCCTGCGCCCGCACTTCATTGATGCGTTCCTGGTGCCTGTCGCGTTGTTCCTCCGGGATCAGCAGCTGGGCCAGCGGCCCATGGATGCCCTCCATCAGGGCGTTGGCGGCCAGCCCGGCGCGGAGCACCAGCTGGCTGGGGCAGTAGAGCAGGCTGTCCGGCTCCCCGGCGGCGGGAGTCTTCGGGCCGCCGTCGGCAGGAGGCGCTGCCGGGGGAGTGTTGTTCGGGCGTGGGGCAAGGACACGGACCAGGTCCGTCGCCCCGGTGGGAAACGGGTCCCCGCCCGGGCGTGTGATGCGGCCCAGGGAGGCGAGAAGTTCGGCGTTTTCGACGGCTGCGCGGGAGACGCTCCGGACGGCCGCCGTTCGCAGGGCTTCCTGCTGCTCCGCCGGGAACGCTTTCAGGGGTTCGTAAACCCGCAGCGCCGAGGAGAACGGCAACCCGGCCTGTCCGCGGTAGAGGTTGCCGGTCATTGGGCCACGCCGTTTCCCTCGCGGGCGCTCATCAGTCGCTCAGCTCCACGATCACGGGGGCGTGGTCCGAGGCGCCCTTGCCCTTGCGTTCCTCGCGGTCGATGGCGGCGCCGGTGACCCGGGCCGCCAGTGCGGGGGAGGCGAGGACAAAATCGATCCGCATGCCCTCCTTTTTCGGGAAACGCAGCTGGGTGTAGTCCCAGTAGGTGTAGACGCCGGGTCCGGGCGTATGCGGCCGGACCACATCCAGGAAGCCGGCTTCTTCAAAGGCGTGGAACGCTGCCCGTTCCGGCTCGCTGACGTGGGTGAGGCCCGCGGAGCGGAAGTAGTCGATGTCCCAGACGTCGTCGTCCTGCGGGGCAATGTTCCAGTCGCCCATCAGCGCGATCTGCGCCTGGGGGTCCTCCCGGATCCAGCCTTCGGCGTGGGACCGCAGTGTGTCCAGCCAGCTGATTTTGTACGGCATATGCTCATCGTCGAGGGCCCGTCCGTTGGGGACATAGAGGCTCCACACCCTGATACCGCCGCAGGTCGCGCCGATGGCGCGGGCTTCCTGCACGGCGTCCTTGCCGTTCTTGCCGAAGGCGGGCTGGTCCAGAAAGGTGCGCTCGACGTCGTCCAGCCCCACCCGGGAGGCGATCGCCACGCCGTTCCACTGGCTCAGGCCGAAGTGCGCCACTTCGTAGCCCAGGTTCTCGAACAGCTCCCAGGGGAAGTTGTCATCCTTGCACTTGGTTTCCTGGATGGCCAGGACATCACAGTCGGTGCGCTGAAGCCAGGCTTCAACGCGGTCGGCACGGGCACGGAGCGAATTCACATTCCAGGTAGCAATCTTCACAATCCCTAACTTACCGAACTTGGCTGCCGGACGAAGCTGCCCACCGGGCACGCCCTCTGGAATTTAGTAGGAAGTCCGAGTATATTCAGAAACGGAAGATGACGTGGGTCACAGGCGACCCGGCCGTCACTACGGCAATCACACGGTGCAAAGGAGCATTCCATCATGGTTCGCGAACTATCCCATTACATTGACGGACAGCATGTTGAAGGCACCTCGGGGCGTTTCAGCGATGTCTACGATCCGTGCACCGGCGAGGTCCAGGCAAGGGTGCCGCTCGCCAGCACCGAGGAAGTCCGCAACGTGGTCTCCAACGCGGAAAAGGGCCAGCTTGAATGGGCGGCCATGAACCCGCAGCGCCGCGGCCGGATCCTGCTCAAGTTTGTCGATCTGGTCAACCAGAACCTGGACGAACTCGCCACCCTGCTGTCCTCGGAGCACGGCAAGACCTTCCTGGACGCGAAAGGTGACATCCAGCGCGGCATCGAGGTTGTGGAGTTCGCGGCCGGCGCCCCGCACCTGCTCAAGGGCGAATTCTCGGACAACGCTGGGACCGGCATCGACGTCCACTCCCTGCGCCAGCCCCTCGGCGTCGTCGCCGGCATCACCCCCTTCAACTTCCCGGCGATGATCCCGCTCTGGAAGTCCGGCCCGGCCCTCGCCGCCGGCAACTCCTTTATCCTTAAGCCATCCGAACGGGACCCCTCGGTGCCGCTGCGCCTCGCCGAGCTGTTTACCGAGGCCGGCCTGCCGGCGGGCGTCTTCAACGTGGTCAACGGCGACAAGGAAGCGGTGGATGCGCTGCTGGAGGACCCCCGGGTCCAGGCCATCGGCTTTGTCGGCTCCACACCGATCGCCCAGTACATCTACGCCACCGCCGCCGCGAACGGCAAGCGAGCCCAGTGCTTCGGCGGCGCCAAGAACCACATGGTGATCATGCCGGATGCGGACCTGGACATGGCGGCCGATGCCCTGATGGGCGCCGGCTTCGGCTCCGCCGGAGAACGCTGCATGGCGATCTCGGTGGCAGTACCCGTCGGCAAAGCCACCGGCGACGCGCTCGTCGCGAAACTTCAGGAGCGGATCGCTGACCTTAAAGTCGGCCACAGCCTCGCCAAGGACTCGGACTTCGGCCCGGTCGTGGCGGCCTCCGCCAAGGAACGGATCGAAGGCTACATCCAGGCGGGCGTCGACGAGGGTGCCACCCTGCTGGCCGACGGCCGCGGACTTAAGGTCGAGGGCTACGAGGGCGGCTTCTGGGTCGGCCCCACGCTCTTCGACAACGTCACCAAGGACATGACGATCTACAAGGAAGAGATTTTCGGCCCGGTGCTGAGTGTGCTCCGCGCGGAGGACTATGACGAGGCCCTGCGCCTGTGCAGCGAACATGAGTTCGGCAACGGCGTGGCCATCTACACCCGCGACGGCGACTCCGCCCGTGACTTCGCCAGCCGGGTCCAGGTGGGCATGGTGGGCATCAACGTCCCCATCCCGGTGCCGATCGCCTACTACACCTTCGGCGGCTGGAAGGCCTCCGGCTTCGGCGACCTCAACCAGCACGGCGCGGACGCGTTCCGCTTCTACACCAAGACCAAGACGGTCACCACCCGCTGGCCGTCCGGCATCCGCACCGGTGCCAGCTTCGTCATGCCGGAAGGCAGCTGATGGCGGGGAAGTACTCCGAGGAGTCCGGGGCGGCGGAGGTGCTGTTCGAACGCCGCGGCCGGCTGGGCGTGGTCACGCTCAACCGGCCCAAAGCCGTCAATGCGCTCACCGCGGGCATGGCGTCGGCCATGCTGGAGCAGCTCACGCTCTGGGCGGACGACGACGCCGTGGCTGCGGTGCTGGTCCGCGGCGCCGGTGACCGGGGCCTGTGCGCCGGCGGCGACATCGTGGCCATCTACCGCGACATGCTCGACGACGGCGACGCGACGGCCGATTTCTGGGCCGAGGAATACAAGCTGAACTCCCTGATCTCGGGCTACCTCAAACCGTACGTGGCGTTCATGGACGGACTGGTCCTCGGCGGCGGAGTGGGGATTTCCGCGCACGGCTCAGTCCGGATCGTCACCGAACGCACCCGGATGGGCATGCCGGAGACCACCATCGGTTTTGTGCCCGACGTCGGCGGAACCCTGCTGCTCTCCCGCTCACCGGGGGAGTCAGGCACCCATGCGGCCCTCACCGGCGCGCACCTGAGCGGTGCCGACGCACTGTTTCTGGGGCTCGCGGACCACTTTGTTCCGTCCGCGAAGCTCGAGGAACTCGCCCAGGCGCTGGAGAGCGAGGCGGCGGATGCCGCCGTCGCCCGCTTTGCCGGGGAGGCCCCGCCCTCCGTCCTCGCGGCGCAGCAGGAATGGATCGACGCCTGCTATTCGAGCGACGACGCCGAGGAAATCGTGCGCCGGCTGCGCACCGTAGGCGGCGAAGCCTCCGACGTCGCCGACACCATCGAAGCCAAGTCACCGACCGCCGTGAAGGTGGCGCTGGAATCCCTGCGCCGGGTCAGGGGCCTGAGCCTCGAGGAAGCCCTGGAACAGGAATACCGGGTGGGCCTGCGGTTCCTCGCCGGGCCCGACTTCCGCGAGGGCATCCGCGCCCAGGTGGTGGACAAGGATCGCAATCCGCACTGGCAGCCCGCCACGCTGGCGGAGGTCAGACGTGACGACGTCGAATCCTATTTTGCGCCGCTGGGCGACCGTGAACTGATGCTTTCGAAGGAGCGCGACAATGTCTGAACCATCGCCGTCTGAACGATCGTCTGAACCGGGCCGGCCCGGGGCCCCGGGCGGCACCGTCGCCTTCCTGGGCCTCGGCCACATGGGCGGGCCGATGGCCATCAACCTGGTCAAAGCCGGCTATGCCGTGACCGGCTTCGACGTCGTGCCGGCCGCACTGGAAACTGCCCGGGCGCACGGCATCGCCACCGCGGACACCGCCGTCGAGGCCGTGGCAGGTGCCGACGTGGTGCTGACCATGCTCCCCAGCGGCAAACACCTGCTGGATGCCTACCGCGGCAGCCCCAGCCAGCCGGGCCTGCTCGCCACCGCAGCCCCCGGCACCCTCTTCCTGGACTGCTCCACGATCAACGTCGATGAGGCGCGCGAGGCCGCCGGACTCGCCGTCGCGGCCGGCCACCGGGCCGTCGACGCGCCGGTGTCCGGCGGTGTCGTGGGGGCCGAAGCGGGCACCCTGACCTTCATGGTGGGGGCGCTTCCTGCGGACTTCGAGGCGGTCAAGCCGATGCTCGAGGTGATGGGCAAACGCGTGGTCCACTGCGGGGAGCACGGTGCAGGACAGGCCGCGAAGATCTGCAACAACATGATCCTCGGCGTCTCGATGATCGCGGTCAGCGAAGCCTTTGTCCTGGGCGAGAAGCTGGGACTCACACATCAGGCGCTGTTCGACGTCGCGTCGGCGGCCTCGGGCCAGTGCTGGGCGCTGACCACCAACTGCCCCGTGCCGGGACCGGTGCCCACCAGCCCCGCCAACCGCGACTACCAGCCCGGCTTTGCGGGAGCCCTGATGGCGAAGGACCTCAAGCTGGCGCTCAACGCGCTGGAAAGCACCGGCGTTGCCGCCAGGCTGGGGCCGCTCGCTTCCGAGATCTACGATAGCTTTGCCGCGGAGGGCGGCGCGGGCCGGGACTTCTCCGGCATCATCACCGACATCCGGGACAAATCCGCACACTAGCCGGTTCCGGGTCCTGACAAGCAGGGCAGCGGACATTTCTGAACAGCAGCTGAGGGGACAGGCATGACGGAGCAGTACACAAACATTCTGGTGGAGCGCCGGGGCCGGGTGGGGCTCGTGACGCTCAACCGGCCCAAGGCGCTGAACGCCCTCAACAAGGCCACCATGGACGAAATCGTGGCCGCAGTGTCGGCTATGGATGCCGACCCCGAGGTGGGGGCAGTCGTGGTGACCGGCTCCGCCAAGGCCTTCGCCGCCGGCGCGGACATCAAGGAAATGCAGTCCAAGGGATACATGGACATGTATGCCGCGGACTGGTTCCGCGGCTGGGAAGACTTCACCCGGCTGCGCATCCCGGTGGTCGCGGCCGTGTCCGGGTTCGCCCTGGGGGGAGGCTGCGAGCTCGCGATGATGTGCGATTTCATCATCGCCGGCGACAACGCCAAGTTCGGCCAGCCGGAAATCAACCTGGGCGTGCTGCCCGGCATGGGCGGCTCGCAGCGCCTGACCCGCGCGGTGGGCAAGGCCAAGGCCATGGACATGATCCTGACCGGTCGTTTTATGGACGCCGAGGAAGCCGAACGCGCCGGGCTGGTGTCCCGCGTAGTGCCGGCCGCGGACGTGGTTGAAGAGGCGCTCAAAGCCGCCGAAGTGATTGCTTCCAAGTCAAAGCCGGTGGCGATGGTGGCCAAGGAAGCCGTCAACGCGGCGTTTGAGACCGGGCTGGCCCAGGGGGTGCTCTTCGAACGGCGCGTGTTCCACTCACTGTTCGCCACCGAAGACCAGAAGGAAGGCATGGCAGCCTTCACCGAGAAGCGCCAGCCGGACTTCACGCACCGCTAACCAGGAGCGGGCACGCCGCCCAGTGACGCGCCAACCGCCCAGTGACGCGCCAAAGCCCTGTCGCCGCCGAATTCCGGTAGCGCCAGGGCTTTTGCGAGTCGCGGGGCCGCATCCGCATCGTCACGCCAGTCCGTCGGGGCCTCGTCAGACCTGCCCGACGCCGTCAGCGCATCAGGCCGCGCTGATCCCGAACAGGCCGATGATTAGGGCCATCACCATGAGTGTCACGAGTTCGTGCGCGCAGTTCAGCGCCGTCAGTCCGGCGGGCCGGCCCTCGAAGGCATCGTGGGTGATGAACCGTGCCGCGGTGAAGCCGGCCCAGAGGATCAGCGCGGTGACCAGGGTGTTGACCAGGAAGTTCCCGCCGTAGAAGTGCTGCGAGATGGCGGCCGCCCCGGCCAGCACCCAGGTGCTGACCAGGCTGACCACCAGCGTGATCAGGATGGGCTTGACGGCGTCCTTGGCGTCACCGCTCGGGGTCACCTTGGCGACGCGCATCCAGTAATTGCCGAACACCTTCGGCGTGTACCAGACGGACCCGACCACCATGCTGGACAGGGTTGCCAGCAGTACGGCCCAGATGTTGATCTCCGGAATCATCGCGTTCTCCTCAGGTCCAGGGTTGGTTCCTCCCGAAGTCTAGGGGACGGCCAGGGCCGGCCCCCTCTTCCCCGGCTACCTCTTCCGCGGCTACCTCTTTAAGGAGGTAGTTGGATGTCCATGCTTTTGGCTACGGTGAGCTGAGTCACACAGCCTGGCATTGGGGCTGACATCAAAGGAGATTGCCATGAGCTCAGTTTCACCGACCTCGCCGGCAGGGCTGCAAGCGCCGCCCAGCAAGAAGACGCTGCGCAAGGTTGCCTTCGCCAGCGCCGCCGGAACCACCATCGAGTTCTACGACTTCTTCATCTATGGCACCGCTGCCGCCCTGGTCTTCCCGGTCGTGTTCTTCCCGGCCCTGGGTGCCGCCGCCGGCACGATTGCCTCCTTCGGCACGTTCGCCGTCGCCTTCTTCGCGCGCCCCGTCGGCGCGATCATCTTCGGCCACTTCGGCGACCGGATTGGCCGGAAGAAGACCCTCATCACCACGCTGCTCATGATGGGTATCGCCACCGTGACGATCGGCCTGATTCCGGACGCCAGCACCATCGGCGTGGCCGCCCCCATCCTGCTGGTGGTGCTCCGCTTCGTGCAGGGCCTCGCCGTCGGCGGCGAATGGGCCGGCGCCACGCTCCTCGTGGCCGAATATGCTCCCGTGGGCAAGCGCGGGCTGTTCGGCTCCTTCCCGCAACTCGGCCCGTCCGTTGCCTTCGCCCTGGCCAGCGGCACGTTCCTCCTCACCAACCTGACGCTGGGGGACAAGTCCGAGGCCTTCATCACGATCGGCTGGCGGGTGCCGTTCATCCTCAGCGCAGTGCTCGTCCTCGTGGGCCTGTGGGTGCGGCTGAGCATCGAGGAGACCCCGGTATTCAAGAACGCCGCCAAGGTTACCCATACCGGCACCAAACTGCCCATCCTCGAATCCGTCAAGCGCCAGCCGCGCGAAATCCTCCTCGCCGGCGGCTCCCTGACGCTCCTGTTCGCTTTCTTCTACGTTGGCACCGCCTACCTCACCAGCTTTGCCACGAGCCCCACCGGCATGGGACTGAGCCGCGTGGAAGTGCTGAGCACGGGCATGGTCTCCTCCCTGTTTGTCGCCGCCGCCACCCTGGCCTCCGGCGTCCTCTCGGACCGCTTCGGCCGCAAGAAGGTCATCGCCACCTCGTGCATCCTCGCCGTGCCGTGGTCGCTCATGCTGTTCCCGATCCTCAGCGCGAACACCGTCTTCGCCTTCGGTCTCGGCCTCACCGTCACCCTGGTGATCTTCGCCATCGCCTACGGCCCCGCCGGGGCCCTGCTGCCGGAGCTCTTTGAGACCCGCTACCGCTACACCGGCGCCGGCATGGGCTACAACCTGGCCGGCGTCGTCGGCGGAGGCATTGTCCCGCTCGTGGCGGCGCAGCTCGCCGTTACGTCCGGTGCGTGGTCCATCGGGATCCTGCTCGCCGGGATCGGCGTATTCAGTGTGCTCTGCACCCTGGCTCTGCCGAACCGCGAAAAGCAGGGACTGGAAGACGGCGGTCCGCGCACCTCCTCGAAGCATGTGGACGACGCAGCATTTATCGAGCCCGTCGCCGGTCCTTAGGGATCTGCCGACGGCAATCCAGCCTGCGGATTCCGGGCTTTGGGGGATCCGAGCGGTCCCGCTGTTGGGGGGAGCGGGGCTTCCGGTGAAACACCGGCGGCCCCGCTTTACGGGATAAACCCCAGGCGGCGTGCCGCGGATACGGCCTCGAGCCGGTTGTGTGCAGACAGCTTGACCATGGCGTTCTGCAGGTAGCTCTTGACGGTCACGGCCTTCAGGCCGAGGCGCTCCGCGGTTTCCTGGTAGGAACATCCCAGTGCCACCTGCGCCAGGACATCAAGTTCCCGGCGGGCCAGCCTGGCCGTCGGATGGACGCCGTCGGCGGGCGGCGGCGCCAGGTGGCTGCCGATGATGTCCAGCTGCCGGGCCAGGTGCGGATCGGAAACCGTGCCGGCCAGGGAGCGCAGCTCGGCGTGGGCTTCCCGGACGTGCTCCAGCCAGCTCCGGTCCAGGACCAGGGCAGGTGCGGCCCGGGCCGTATCGATGATCGAAACCCGCCGGTCGACCTCGTCCCGGACCCGCAGTTCCTCGGCGATCTCGGCGGCCGCCTCCATGCCCTCGCACACAGCATTTTCCCCCAGCGGCGTGCAGTCCCGGCTCGCGATGTACAGCACCGCCCGCGACTGTCCCCGGACCACCACGGGGACGGCCGCCATCGAGGTCAGCCGCTCCCGCCTGACGGCGACGTCGTATTCATGGGTGATTCCGTCGGAGGCGATGTAGTCCTCCACGAGGTACGGGCGCCGCTGCGTGAAGACCCGGCCGCCGAGACCCGCGCCGGGGACGACGACGACCTGGTGCAGGCTGGACGTGGCGGTGCCCAGGAAGTCCGTCAGCTGCAGCAGCTCACCGCTGGCCAGCCCGGCGAAGAGCACGGCCGGCCGGAACCGTCCGGAGAGCAGGCGCAGCGAGGCGCGGAGCAGCTCCCGGTCGTCGGGGCGGGAATAGGCGTTCGGCTGCATGAGTCGTCTCCTGGTGCCGCGGAACCCAGTCACCGCTTTGTGACGGGCGTCAGTCTTGGTCAGTCGTTTGAGCCCGGGGGTCACTCGCTGAAGTCGCCGGCGTTGCGGCGGAAGGTGCCCAGGATTCCGATCAGCTGGTCAACGTCATGTTCCGCGAAGCCGGACTGGGCGAACACCTCAGAGTTCAGTGCCGCCGTCGCCCGTTTTGCCAGCGTCCGCCCCTCCGGGGTGAGTTCAATGAGGGTGGTGCGGCCGTCGGTCGGATGCGGCGAGCGGAGGACCAGCCCCGCCTGCTGCAGACGGTCGACGGCGTTCGTCACGGAGGTGGGATGGACCTGCAGCAGCGCGCTGGCCTTGTTCATGGGCAGGGCGCCGCTGCGGGCGAAGCTGAGCAGGGCGAGCAATTCGTAGCGGGCAAACGTCAGCCCGAACGGCTTCAGGACCCCCTCGATCCGGGCGAGCAGGATCTGCTGGGTCCGCATGATCGCGGTGATGGCAGCCATCGGCGCCGCGACGTCGGACCAGCCGTGCCGCTCCCAGTTCAGCCGGGCGTCGGCGATCGGATCACGCGGCAGCGGCGTTGCCACGGCACCCCCAGTTTCTCGGCCTGAATCTCATAAGGTTCAGCGTAGCTTTTCGGTCGCGCTTTTCAGCCCGGGGAAGTCGGCTTCGGAGTACTCCGTGCCGAGTCCGGCCGGGACCGTCCCCCCGCCGTGGCGCAGTTCCTCGCTGTGCCGCAGTTCCACGCGCCGGATCTTGCCCGAGATGGTCTTGGGCAGTTCGGCGAATTCCAGCCGGCGGATCCGCTTGAACGGCGCCAGGTGGTCACGGCAGTAGCGCAGGATGTCTTCGGCGAGTTCCGGGCCGGGCTCGTGCCCGGCCGCCAGGACCACAAACGCCTTGGGCACCGAGAGCTTGAGCGGGTCGGGGGAGGGGACGACGGCGGCCTCGGCCACCGCCGGGTGCTCGATCAGCACGCTCTCCAGCTCGAACGGGGACAGCCGGTAATCCGAGGACTTGAAGACGTCGTCGCCGCGGCCCACGTACGTGATGATGCCGCGCTCGTCCCGGCTGGCCATGTCACCGGTGTGGTAGTAACCGTCCCGGAACGCCTCCGCCGTCTTTTCGGGATCGCCGTAATACGCCTTCATCAACCCGACGGGGCGGGGGTCAAGGCGCAGGCAGAGCTCGCCGTCGTCGCCTTCGGCGCCGGTGGCGGGGTCCACGAGGACGACGTCGTAGCCCGGCAACGGTTTGCCCATGGCCCCGATCTTGATCGGCTGGCCGGGTGTGTTCGCGATCTGCACCGTGGATTCCGTCTGGCCGAAGCCGTCGCGGATGGTCTGCCCCCAGGCGCGCTGGACCTGGTCGATCACCTCGGCGTTGAGCGGTTCCCCGGCGGACACCACCTTGGTGGGCGGGTTCTTGAGCAGGGTCAGGTCGGCCTGGATGAGCATGCGCCAGACCGTGGGAGGGGCGCAGAAGCTGGTCACGGACTCGCGGTCCATCTGCGCCATCAGCGCCTTGGCGTCGAAGCGCTCATAGTTGTAGATAAAGACGCAGGCTTCGGCGATCCATGGCGTGAAGACGTTCGACCAGGCGTGCTTGGCCCAGCCGGGCGAGGCCACATTCAGGTGCACATCGCCGGGTTCCATCCCGATCCAGAACATGGTGGACAGATGGCCCACCGGGTAGGAGGTGTGCGTGTGCTCCACAAGCTTGGCCTTGGAGGTGGTGCCCGAGGTGAAGTACAGCAGCAGCGTCTCGTCGGCCAGGGTCGGCGCGTCCGGAGTGAATCCTTCCGCCGCGCCGGCCGACCCGGCGTACTGCAGGGCGGCTGTATTCCCGGCCCCGTCGCCGACTTCGATCAGGGTGTAGTTGCCGGGGACCCCAGCGAACTTGCCGATGTTGGCGCTGCCGACGGCGGCCCAGTTCGCGCCGCCGCGCTCCACCCGGTCCTCGAGGTCATCGGGTCCCATCAGGGTGGTGGTGGGGATCATGACGATGCCCAGTTTAATCCCGGCGAGCATCAGTTCCCAGAGTTCCACCTGGTTTCCGAGCATGATGATCATCCGGTCGCCGCGCCGCACGCCCTGGCCGCGCAGCCAGTTGGCCACCTGGTCGGAGCGCCGGGACAGGTCCGCGAAGCTGCGCCGTGTGGCGGAGCCGTCCTGCTCGACGATCACAAGGGCCGGGTTGTCCGCCTTGGCCGGGTCCGCCGCGATCTGGTCGAACCAGTCCAGGGCGAAGTTGAAGTGTTCAAAGCGTGGCCACTGGAATTCGCTGCGTGCCGCCTCGTAGTCCTTGCGGAGATCAAGCATGCGGTCGCGTGCTGCGCGGAATTCCTCAGTGACTGTCATGGTGCACCTTTCGAAGTCTGGTGGCGCAGCCGCTCTAAGCCCGGCGCCGTTGCCCGGAGATCACCAGTTGCCTAGTGATCCCCATCACTGTGCAATATACTAGGACATCCAAGGGTTTGGAAGAGCCGACCCGGTTCATGACCGGATCACTACGAAGGGATACATGCCCGTGCAGCCACAAGGACGTGCCAGCGGACAGAGGGTCACCGAGGATGGAACGGCGCTGGAAGGCGTGGCGGCGCCACCTTTTCCGGATGCGGACCTGATGTACATCGTCGATCTCCTGCCACCGGAGGAACAGTCCCGCTACCAGGAGATCCGGGACTTCCTCCAGTCCCGGATCCGGGCGGCATCGATCGATTACTGGAACCGTGAGGAGTTCCCCTTCGGGCTGCTCGCCGAGCTCGGCAAGTACGGCCTGGGCGGCTTGCAGACGGACGGCACCTCCAAGCTGTTCAAAGGCCTGATGTATGTCGAGGTGGCCCGCGCCGATGTGTCCCTTTCCGCGCTCGTGGGGATCCACAACGAGCTGATCGTGGGCATGATCGACCAGCTCGGCTCCCAGGAACAGAAGGAGCGCTGGCTGCCGGGGCTCACCGCCTTCACCCAGATCGGTGCCTTCGCCCTGACCGAACCGGACCACGGCTCGGACATCGCCGGAGGGCTGGCCACCACGGCCCGGCTCGAGGACGGCGAGTGGGTCATCAACGGCGCCAAGCGCTGGATCGGCGCCGGCACCATTGCGGACTTTGCCCTGGTCTGGGCGCGTGATGTCGCGGACCAGCAGATCAAGGGCTTCATCGTGGAAACGGACCGCGCCGGCTACACCGCCACAAAGATCGCGAACAAAATCGGGCTGCGGATCATGCAGAACGCCGACATCGTGCTCGATGAGGTCCGAATTCCGGAGACCAACATGCTCCCCGGTGCCACGGACTTCTCCAAGGCCAACGAACTGCTGCGCGATTCGCGTGCGTGGGTGGGCTGGCAGGCGGCCGGCATCCAGCTGGCCGCGTTCGACGTCGCGCGGTCCTACTCGCTGGAGCGGAAGCAGTTCGGCAAGGAACTGGCGCGCTTCCAGCTGATCCAGCAGCAGCTGGCGGAGATCCTGGGCAACGCGTCGGCCTCGCTGTCGCTGATGGCGCAGCTGGCCCGGATCCAGGAAGACGGCAAGCTGGAGATGGTCCAGGCCGCGATGGCCAAATCCACCACCACCCGGCTGGCGCGGGCATCGGTGGCGATGGGGCGCTCGCTGATGGGCGGCAACGGGATCAGCACCGACTACGAGATGGGCAAGCTCTTCGGGGACGCCGAAATCCTTTACACCTACGAGGGCAGCTACGAGATCAATTCGTTGATCGTGGCCAGGGCCGTGACCGGCAAGTCGGCTTTCGTTTAGCCGGGTTCGGGGTCCCGCGTGTGCCGCGGAATCCCGTCAGGGCTGGAAACGGTAGCCGATGCCGGCCTCGGTGATCAGGTGACGTGGAGTGGCCGCCTCCGGTTCCAGCTTGCGGCGGAGCTGTGCCATGTACACGCGGAGGTAGTTGGTCTCCTTCGCGTATGCCGGACCCCAGACCTCGGACAGGAGCTGCTGCTGGGTGACGAGTTTCTCCGGATTCCGGACCAGCACCTCCAGCATTTTCCATTCAGTTGGAGTGAGCCGGATGTCCTGGCCGTCGCGGGTGACACGGTGTTTTCCGAGATCCACGGTGAACGCATCCGTCATGATGGCCGCCGGCTGGTCCGTGTCCGCACTGCGGCGCAGCAGGGCGCGCAGCCGGGCGAGAAGTTCCTCCAGCCCGAACGGCTTGGTGAGGTAGTCGTCGGCCCCGGCGTCGAGGGCGTCCACCTTGTCCTGTGAACCGTGGCGTGCGGACAACACGAGAACGGGAACACGGCTCCAGGTCCGGAGCTTCCGGATCACGGCGGCCCCGTCCATGTCGGGGAGCCCAAGGTCCAGGATCACGAGGCCCGGCGGGTGCTGCTGGGCGGCGAGCAGCGCCGAGCGCCCGTCCGCCGCCGTGGCAACGTCGTAGCCGTGGGCCTGCAGGGTGATCCGCAGCGCCCTGAGCAGATAACTGTCGTCGTCGACCACCAGGACGGAGGTCATACCGCGTCCGTCCCGGAGGAGAGGATCGGCGGTGCATGGTGGCGCCCGACGACGGCCGACTGCGGCTGCAGCGGGGCCTGGACCGGCTCCGCCTGGAACGGGGCCCCGGCGGAGAGCGGGAGGCTGATCACCATGGTGAGTCCGCCGCCCGGCGTCGCCTCGGCGGTCAGCCTGCCGCCCATCGCCTCGGTGAATCCCTTGGCGACAGCGAGGCCAAGACCCACCCCGGTTGCGTGCGTGGCATCGTCGAGGCGCTGGAAGGGGCGGAACATGTCCACGACCCGATCCGCCGGTATGCCCGTGCCGTGGTCGATGATGCGCAGATCCCCGGCCGGGATGCCGTTCACGCTGGCAGCCCCGAGCCCGCCCGCGGAGCCGGTAATCACAATGTCGGATCCGGGGGCGTATTTGACGGCGTTCTCCACGATGTTCGCGATGACACGCTCGAGCATGCCCTCGTCCGCATCGACCTCTGCCATGTTGGCAGGGAGCTCAACGCGCACCCGGCCCGGAGCGATCCCGTGCAGTCCGCCGGGAATGATCTCGTACCAGCGCACCGCGCGCAACAGCGGCTTGATCGAGTCGGACGTGATCCGGGACATGTCCAGCAAGTTGCCCACCAGCACTTCCAGCCGGTCCGAGCAGTCCTCGATGGTCGCCAGCAGCTCCTGCTCCTCTTCCCGGGTGTAGCGGACGCCCTCCTGCCGCAGGGCTCCGACCGCGAGCTTGATTCCGGCCAGCGGAGTGCGGAGATCGTGGGAGACGGCGCGGAGGATCGAGGTCCGCATCGTGTTGCCTTCAGCGAGCTTGAGGACCTCGGACCGGCTGGCCTGCAGTTGCTGGCGTTCCAGCTGGGCCATCAGATGGACACCAAAGGCCCCGAGTAGCCGCCTGTCGCTGGCCGGCAGCACCCGGCCGGTCAGGACCAGGCACGTCGCGGCGTCGATCCTTTCGACGTTGTCACCGAGGATGTCCGCCATGCCGGGACCGCCCCCGGCGCCGTAACCGAGGGCCGGAACGTCGCCCGCACTGGCGATCAGCTGCCAGCCCCCGCCCGCGGCTCGAGCGCCATCACCCGCCCGGCCGCCGTCGTCGTCCGCCCGGCCCAAAAGGGCTGCGCCCCGGACCTGGAAGACTTCCAGCGCTTGTTCCAGCAAGCCGACAAGGGTGTCCTCCGAGCCGGCAGCCCCTCGCGAGAGATCCGCGAGGGTGGCGGCCTCCGCACTCGCGAGAGCCGCTTCCTTGGAACGCCGCGCGGAGAGGTCCACAACGATGGCGACCGCGGCGGACACGCCGACAAACACCAGAAGGGCCAGCGCGTTCTCCGCATCGCTGATGGTCAGGTTGCCCACCGGCGCAGTGGAGAAGTAGTTCACCAGCAGGCTGCTCCAGAGCGCCGCGAGGATCGCGGGCCACAGGCCACCGACCAGGGCCACGGCGACGGATCCGGTGAGCTGGACGAGGACGGTGGTGGCCAGGCTCTTTTCCGGGATCACGGCCAGCAGAAGCTCCAGCAGCGCAGGAAGGCAGACTGCCATCACAAACCCAGTCGCCACGCGGACACGGCCCAGGTCCCGCCGCCGTGGCACCCCCGGGCCTGTGCGCTCTGCCGGCCGGGACACGATGTGGACATCGATGGCACCGCCTCCGCGGACCACTCTGGCTCCGGTGCGCGTGCCACGGAGGCCCGCCAGCAGTCCGGACACGCTGCCGCGGCGTGGCATTCCGATGACGATCTGGGTCGCGTTGACGCTCCGGGCGAAGTCCAACAGCGCGGCGGCCGGATCGTCGCCGGCCACAACGTGGTAACTGCCGCCCAGGTCCTGGACCAGGCGGCGCTGCGACTCCAGCACCTGCGGCGGTTCCGCGGCCACCCTGTCCGCTGCACGCACGTGCACCGCCAGGAGGTCCCCGCTGTTGACCCGGTTGAGGATGCGCGCCCCGCGGCGGATCAGGATCTCGCCCTCCTGGCCGCCGGGCAACCCGACGACAATCCGCTCCCGGGCCGGCCAGCTGGTCTCGATCCCTTTTCCCGCCCGATAGCTTGCGAGCCCCTCGTCGACCCGGTCCGCCAGCCACAGCAGGGCCAGCTCACGCAGGGCCGCCTGGTTGCCCGGACGGTAGTAGCCCGCGAGCGCAGCATCGATCCTGTCAGTGGCGACGATCTTGCCGTCCGCGAGCCGCTGCCGCAGGAGCTCCGGGGCGATGTCCACCAGCTGGATCTGTCCGGCCCGCCGGGCGATCTCATCAGGCACGGTCTCCGCCGGCCGGTCCTCGGTAATGGTACTGACGACGTCGCTGAGGGATGCAAGGTTCTGGACGTCCAGTGTGGAGAGGACGTTGATGCCGGCGTCCAGCAGTTCGTCAATGTCCTGCCACCGGTGGGCATTCCGGCTCCCAGGCGGATTGGTGTGGGCATACTCATCCACCAATGCCGTGGCGGGCCCGCGGCGGATCACCGCGTCCAAATCCAGCTCTTCGAGATGGAGCGCCCGGTAAGGGACGCGCGCGGCCGGGATGAGCTCGAGCCCTGCCAGCAGGGCTCGTGTGTCGCGGCGGCCGCGGTCCCGGGCGAACGCGACGACGACGTCCTCGCCGCCATCGCGCAGCCGGTGTCCTTCCCGGAGCATCGTGTAGGTCTTGCCGACGCCGGGTGCAGACCCCAGGAAGATGCGCAGCGTTCCACGTGCCATGGAGCCATTCTTGCATTCACGTCCGCTTCCCGGAGTGCCGCGCTGCGTCAGGGATTCGTCAAGATCCCCGCCGGGGCTGGGAGGCGGCGGCCGGCCGCTGCTAGTTTCACAACTGGGAGCAGTGCGGCGCCCGCACCAGCAGACCGCGCCGTGAGGGAAGGAAGACATGACCACGCTGAGCAGGCCGCCGGCAGACCCGTCGGCTCCGCGGCCACGGGCCAGAGCGACGATGAGGAACTGGCTGTTGTTCGGGCTGCAGGACAGCAAGGGCAGCCACCAGGGCCCGGGCGGCATGCCCACGGCCCACGAGAAAAAACACTCCTGGTGGCAGGTGATGTGCCTGACCGGCGTCGATTATTTCTCCACCCTGGGCTATCAGCCGGCGATCGCCGCGCTCGCCGCGGGCGTGATCTCGCCGCTGGCGACCCTCGTGCTCGTTCTCATCACGCTGCTCGGCGCCCTGCCCGTCTACCGGCGCGTGGCAGGCGAGAGCCACCGGGGCGAGGGTTCCATCGCGATGCTCGAGCGGCTCATGCCGCGGTGGGGCGGCAAGCTGTTCGTCCTGGTCCTGCTGGGCTTCGCCGCAACGGACTTCATGATCACCATGACGCTTTCGGCTGCGGACGCCACGGCGCACCTGATCCAGAATCCGATGGCCCCGGGCTGGCTGCAGGGACAAAACGTGTTGATCACGCTCTTTCTCCTGGCGCTGCTGGGTGCTGTTTTCCTGCGGGGTTTCAAGGAAGCCATTGGAGTCGCCGTCCTCCTCGTCGCCGTCTATCTGGGACTGAACCTGGTGGTGCTGGCCGCTTCGGTCTTTGAAGTCTTCACCCACCCCATGGCTGTGGACAACTGGTGGCAGGCCATCTCCACCTCGCACGGAAACCCGCTGCTGGCTGTCGGCTTTGCCCTGCTCGTCTTCCCCAAGCTGGCACTGGGCCTGTCCGGGTTCGAGACGGGGGTGGCCGTCATGCCGCAGATCCGGGGACACGAGAGCGACACCGAGGACAATCCGGCTGGCCGCATCGCGGGCGCCCGCAGGCTCCTGACGACTGCTGCCGTGATTATGAGCAGCTTCCTGATCGTCAGCAGCTTTACGACCGTGGTGCTCATCCCGGAGCAGGAATTCCAGCCTGGCGGCCAGGCGAACGGGCGCGCGCTGGCGTTCCTGGCCCACGAATACCTCGGGGTGGGGTTCGGCACCGTCTATGACATCAGCACTATCGCGATCCTCTGGTTCGCCGGGGCCTCCGCCATGGCCGGGTTGCTGAACCTGGTGCCCCGCTACCTGCCCCGGTACGGTATGGCCCCGGGCTGGGCGCGTGCCGTCCGGCCGCTGGTGCTCGTCTTCACCCTGGTCGGCTTCCTGATCACCTGGATCTTCAACGCCGACGTCGACGCGCAGGGCGGTGCCTACGCCACCGGTGTGCTGGTGCTGATGACATCGGCGGCGGTGGCCGTGACGCTCTCGGCCCGACGTCAGCGTCAGCGCAAACGCACGCTCGGGTTCGGCGTCATCGCCGTCGTGTTCGTCTACACCACCGTGGCGAACGTCATCGAACGGCCCGAAGGCATCCGGATCGCTTCGGTCTTCATTTTGGGGATCATCGTGATTTCGCTGCTGTCGCGGGTCCGGCGCTCGTTTGAGCTGCACGCCACCCATGTCCATCTGGACCGTGCGGCGCTGGAGTTCATGTCCGATGAGCTGGAGGGGCCCATCCGGATCATCGCCCATGAGCCGCTCCGGATGAGCGCAGAGGCCTACCGGCAGAAACTGGAGTCCGCCACGGAGGTCAGCCACTTGCCGCTGGACTACCGCGCCCTTTTCCTCGAGGTGATTGTGGACGACTCCTCCGACTTTGAGACGGAGCTCGCCGTTCGCGGCATCACCAGGCACGGCTACCGGATCCTGGAAGTCCACGGACCTGTGGTTCCGAACACGATCGCCTCAGTCCTGCTGCACATCCGCGACGTGACCGGCCTGATGCCGCACATCTACTTCCGCTGGACCGAAGGGAATCCCGTCAGCAACCTCCTGCGGTTCCTGGCCTTCGGCGAGGGCGAGATCGCTCCCGTGACCCGCGAGGTGCTGCGCGAAGCCGAACCGGACGTCACCAAACGGCCCTGGGTGCACGTCGGCTGACGGCGGCCGCAGGGCAAATGGCAGCCCCAACAACAAACGCCCCCCCGAGGAAAAGCCTCGGGTGGGGCGTCTGTGGTCTTGGGGAAAGCATGGCGGCCGGCTGGCCGGTGCTGCTATCCGGAGTACTTAGAGCGGGCGGATGTTCTCGGCCTGCGGGCCCTTCGGGCCCTGGGTGACGTCGAACTCGACCTTCTGGTTCTCGTCCAGCGAGCGGTAGCCGCTGCTGGCGATCGCCGAGTAGTGGGCGAAAACGTCGGCTGACCCGTCATCCGGGGCAATGAAGCCAAAACCCTTTTCGGCGTTGAACCATTTAACTGTGCCTGTAGCCATGCCATATCCTTCTGAAATGCTGCTGATCTCCGGCGGCCCTGAGGCCAACGGCTGCGGAGACATTCGTCCGCTGTTGCCCAACCTACGGGGCCGGGGGCCGCGGTGCAAGAGGCCAACGGGGGCATTTCGTCCCGTCCCCGGACTATAGTCGGGGCAATATGACAACAATCTCGGTGGTTATCCCTACCCGGAACGACGCTGACATGCTCGCGGTCTGCCTCGCCGCACTCGCCAGGCAGACCCGTCCGGCTGATGAAATCGTCGTAATAGACAACGCCAGCACGGACAACACCGCAGAGGTCTGTGCCGCCGCGGGCGTGCGGCGGATCGCCGTCGAACTCCCGGGCATCGCCGCGTCCACGGCGTATGGCTTCGACCAGGCGCGCTTCGAGCTGATCGCCAGGCTGGACACGGACTCGGTTCCGCCCGCCGACTGGCTCGAACGGGTTGCAGCCATCCTCGAGAAGGCAGGTCCACTGTCCGCCGTGTCCGGTCCCGGCGATTTCTACGGGGAAACCCGGTTCGCCCGGTGGGTGGGCACGAGTGTTTACATTCCCGGGTATTTCTGGGCCATCGGCTGGCTGCTGGGGCATCCTCCGCTGTTCGGCTCGAATTTCGCCCTGCGCTCGGACGTGTGGGACCGCATCCGCGGCTCCATCCATCGCGGCCTTCCGCCGGTCCACGATGATCTGGACATTTCCTACCAGATCCCGCCAGAAGTGACGGTGATCGCTGACCCCTCGCTCCGGGTGCTGGTCTCAGCGCGGCCGCTGGCGACCTGGCACTCCGTCGGGAAGCGGCTGTCGATGGCGCGGACCACCTTTGCCATCGAATTTAAGGAGGAGGGCCCGTTCCGGCGGCGGCGGCGCCGGCGCCAATGGGAACGCGACCAGCCGCGTCACACAGCTCCGTAGAGCGCGATCAGGTCCCGGGTCATCTGGTGCGGCGAGGTCTCACTCGGGCTGTGCCCGCCGCGGTAGACCGCAATGCGCGCGCCGATCGACTGCGCGAAGCGGCGGTGGAGCGCCAGCGGCCAGAGGTCGTGTTCGCCGACGGCGACGAACTTCGGCAGCGACGCCGCGGCCAGTGCCGCCCGCAGATCGGGAGCGTGCTGCATCAGCCCGAAGATGTCGCTCACGGAGTTCCGGCGGGTGAACCGGAACCGGTATTTCACAAACCGTATCCGGCTGGGCGGGACGTGCACGACGTTGACGCGGATGCCCCAGATCATCAGCGCGGCGCCGACCCGCGGGCTGGCCCAGCGGCTGAACCGGCCGATGCGCTGGACGCCGCGGAAGCCCTGGCCAGGCTCGGGCGGGCAGCTGAGCAGCGTCAGGCTCCGGAACTTTTCCGGACGCCGGGAGAACGCCAGCTGGGCTACGATCGCGGCAAAGGAATACCCGACGACGTGTGCGGGCCCTTCTTCGGCGTCGAGCAAGGCGATCAGGTCGTTGGTGAACAGGTCGTAATCGTAGTGGGCGCGGGGGGGCACCAGGTTTTCGGGGCCAGCCGCGGCCGATTCGTACTGGCCGGCGATGTCGCAGCTCAGGACGTAATACCCGGCAGCGGCGAGCTCGGGAAGCATCAGGACAAAGTCTTCCTTGGATCCGGTGGCCCCGGGAACCAGGAGCACCCGCGGGTTTCCCGGGGTGCCCATGGACACGGTGGCGAGTGTTCCGCTGGGGGTATGGAAGCTGCCCCGGACAGCGCCGTCGGGGAGGGCGGCCCAGTCCACGTCGCCCAGGGCGGCATCCCGGCGGGCGGCTTCATCAACCAGCGCCGATCCGAACCCCTCAGGTTCCGGATTGTTCTGTGCGTTGCTGCCGGCAGACACCATGGACTAAACATAGCCCGGTGCGGCTGCTACTGGGGCGGATCCGGCAGGAGTGGCGGCGCTTGGCCCGCCGGGGCCTAGGCCACTTTGCGCACGAATGCATGGAGCCGGCGGTACACTTCCTGCGATTCCGGGTAGCGGAAGTCCTGCTGCCAGGTGTGTTCGGTGTTGGAACTCTCCCAGTCGTAGATGAGGCTGTCCACGGGGACGGAATGTTCGTGCAACCGGGCTATGAAGTTCATGTTGGCGGCGTAGAAGAAATCCCGTTCCGAAGTGGTGACAAAGACCGGCGGGAAGCGGGAATCCAGCCATTCGATCGGGGAAAGGAAGCCCGCACCCTTGCGGAGGGCCTCCAACTTGCCCCCGCCAAGGCCTCGGCTCCTGCCGTCGGACCGGAGGCCGGGCAGCAGCATGCGGATGAAGTTCAGGCTCAGCACGAAGCCTTTTTCGAAGAAAACGGAGAAGTCCACCACGCTGCAGTGCTGGACCAGGCCCTTGAAATCGGAGGCCGGCACAGCCGGTGTCAGGCCGTGGTGCCGCGCCAGCTCCGGCCGGAAGCTGGCAGCGGTCAGGAGTGCCGCGATCTGGCCGCCGGCGGAGTCGCCGCCGAGCACGATCCGCGATCCGTCGCCGCCATAGCCGGCGATGTTCTGCCGGACCCAGGCCAGTGCCGCGTTGGCGTCCGCCAGGACGTGGGCCATCTGGAACCGCGGTGCCTTCCGGTAGTTCACGTTGACCACCACCATGCCGCCCTCGGCCTGGCTCGCGCAGTACTTGGTCAGCGAAGCCTTGTCCCCGGATGTCCAGCCGCCGCCGTGGAAGTACACGTAAACCGGTAATCCGCCCGGCACGCCGTCGCCGGCTCCTGCGGCGGTGGCTGCTGCGGCGCCGGGCGCGGCGGTGCCGCCGGGACGGGACGGCGTAATGACGTCGAGGCGGTGCCCCCTGATGCCATCGCCCACGAAATCGATGTCATGGAAGTATTCGACGCCGGTAATCGGGTCGACGTTGAAGCGGGAGTTCTCGCTGGCCTTCACCGAGTGCATCAGCAGCCGCCAAGTCCACACCGGAACCCGCCGCAGGACGTTCCTCGCCTTGCGGGCCGGTGCGAACGTGCCGCCGGATGGTTGCGGCTGGCGCCGGGTCAGCGGAAACGACGGCTGGTGGTGCGTTGGCTGGTGGGCCGGTGTGGTCATGGTTCCATTCTATCTGGCACAACTGTGCTACAGCTGTGAGGCCAGGCTGCCCGGCCTCGAACCACGTGGCGGCTGCGGCACGGGTCGCCGGGATCAAGGCTCCTCGCGGATGGTTCCGGCAGCGCCGTCGACCGTTACCGTCTGCCCGGTCCGCAGCCGCGTCGTGGCGTCCGGGACGCCGACGACGGCCGGGATGCCGTACTCGCGGGCCACCACGGCCCCGTGGGATATCACCCCGCCCATTTCCATGACCAGGGCGCCGGCGGTCAGGAACAGCGGGGTCCAGCCGGGGTCCGTTGAGGGCGCCACCAGGATGTCGCCGGGTTCCAGGTGGGCGCCCACCGGGTCCATGATGACCCTGACCCGTCCGGTGGCAGTGCCTGCCGAGGCAGGTGTTCCGGCCAGGGCGCCGGAGACGGGCTCCTTCGCCACCATCGCGGCTTCGACGTCGGTGCCGTCGGACAGCAGCAGCCGGGGGATGCGCCGGCGTCGCAGTTCAACGTCGTACAGCCGGCGTCGGTCCGCGACGATGCCGTGCAGGTCCGCCCCGCGCAGGCCGACCCGGAGCTCGTCGAAGTCGAGGAAGAACACGTCGTCGGCGGCGGCGATGGTGCCGGCCGAGGCCATGTCCGCGCCGATCCGCAGCAGCTGCCGGTGCATTTCGCCGAGCACCAGCACAATGTAGAACTTGGGCAGTTCGCGCATTCCCGCCAGTTGCCGCACGCGGCGCAGGCTGAGTTCCAGCGCCCGGGCGCGCCAGGGGCTCCGGGTCCGCGTGCGCTCCACCAGGCTGCGGATCCTGTCCTCAGCGTGCTCGGCTGCCCGGGCAAACTGCCGGTCGGGAGCCTGCTCCGGATCCTCGACGCGGAGGTAGTTGGAGATCATGCCGAGGATGTGGTCGGGCTCCTCGGACCAGCGGGGCATGCCGAGGTCTATCTCCGCGACGGCGCGGTGGCCGTAGCGGGCGAGGAAGCCGCGCACTCCGGACTGGGCCTGCGGCGGCAGTTTGCCGTCCAGATATGCGGCGGACAACTCCTCGGGAGGCTTCGTCAGGAACTCCCCCCGCGACACCGGGTCGTCCCCGATGGACACGGCAAGCCGCCAGAGTTCCAGGTCCATTTCAGTCGTGATGTTGTGGGGGAGTCCGCGCAGGACAGCTTCCAGCTCCCGGGGCGCCGCGATGCCGCGGAGCAGCCTGCGGGCCACGGCCAGCATGACGTAGCCAAGCGAGGGGCCGGGCAGGGTGGCCTGGATCAGGCCGCCAATCGTCCGGTCCAGGATCGCCCGGGTGTAATCGAGCCGCTGGACGGCGCTGGCGGGTTCGGCGAGCGAGAGGCCGGATTCGAGCTGTTTCCCGTACTTCTTGGCCCGGCGCAGCTCGGCATTGGGACGGAATGCGGGCCGGAGCATGGCGGGAATGAGCCGCAAAAGGAGGACGAAGATGTCCGTTTGCTCCGTGTCGCCAGTGCGCCGGGGCGGTTGTGGGAGCCTGCGCCTGGCCGCGGCTTTGCGGAGGGACTCCCAGAATGAGTGCTTGATGAGGCTGAACCTGGGGTCCTCAAGCAATGCCGGCATCACGGCACCGGACCTGCCGTCCGCCAGGGGGAGCACCCGCAGCAGGTAGGCGCGTCCGGACTTGTTGCGGGCCACCGCTGTCAGGTCCACGTACATCCGCAAGCCGGGATTGACGTACCGCCAGGGCCCCTTGCTGTTCCGCATCACCTCGAGGACGGCCAGGCCCATTGGGGTGATGGGCCGGGTCAGCCCCTGGAACAGGGTTCCGCAGAGGTACACCCGGGTCGGGGCCGCAGCGCCGGCTGCGGCGTCTCCAGGCGCGGGCTCCGGCAGCGGATACAGCGTCGTGATCGGGCGTGACTGCGTCAGCCAAAGCCTGCCGCCGGAGTCGATGGCCCATTCGATGTCCTGCGGCGCCCCTAGGAGGCGCTGGACGCTGTCTCCCAGCGCCGTGAGTTCCTGCAGCCGGGCGTCGTCCAGGCCAAGGCCCAGACCAGGACTCAGACCGGGTTCCTTGCCTCCCGGCGTCCGCGACGTGACCCGGCCGGATGCTGTCTCCAGCACGAACTGGTCCGGGTTGACGGCTCCCGAGACGACGGCCTGCCCCGAGCCCGGGGCGGCGTTGATGACCGTCTCCGTCCGGGTCCCGGTGACGGGGTTGGCGGTGAACAGCACCCCCGCGGTGGCGGCGTCGGCCATGGTCTGGACGACGACGGCGAGCCCGACGTCGCGGTTGCTGATCCCGTTGGCGGACCGGTAGGCCACCGCGCGGTCGCTCCAGAGGGACGCCCAGCAGCGCCGGACCGCCTCCACGACGGCATCGGCGCCGACGACGTCGAGGTAGGAGTCCTGCTGGCCGGCGAAACTGGCGAAGGGAAGGTCCTCCGCCGTGGCCGAGGAACGGACCGCCACCGGCAGAGCTCCGCCCATTGCCTGGTAGGCGGTACGGACGTCGGCATCCACCGCGGGCGGGATCGGGGACTCCCCGATCAACGCCCGGGCCCGCCCGGCAGCAATGCCCAGGGCCGCCCTGTCTGTTACTGTCCCGGTCCCGGATCCGATCGCGTCGAGCTCGGCCGCGAGGGCATCAAGCCCGGGTGGTGCCGCCAGTTCATAGGCGAGAGTGGTCAGGCAGAACCCTGACGGGACCGGCAGCCCGGCCGCCACGAGTCTGCCAAGGTTCAGGGCCTTTCCCCCCACGAGCCGCAGCGGAGCTGCTCCGGCCCCGCCGAGGTCCAGGACGAGAGGTTCAACGGCGGAACGGTGCGCGGGCGGGGTGTCCGGGAGGGAATTCATCGCCCGCGCCTACGGAAGGTCCGCTGGACTGCCGTTGTCCTCCCACATCACGTCCAGGTTGCGGAACACCGGCGGCCCGTCGCAGAGAGCCGCCATCCGCTCAGCGAAGTCGGAGGTCTCGGGCAGTGCGGAGTTCTCCATGGCCGAATCGTAGGAATCGAATTCGACCAGGGTGAAATACGTTCCGGGGCGGTCTCGGTCCGCGGTGGCAAGGATCCGGCGGAAGGTGGGCGCTGTGGATCCTTCGGTCCGGGATGGCCGGCCCAGTGCTTCAATTTCCTCGATGCGGGAGGTCTGGAATTCGATGATCTGCACAAACCTTGCCATGACGGCTCCTCGACGGCGGCGGATGCTGATGCGCTTCACGCTAGACCCAGCGCATTTGCAGTACAAGAGCCAGAACACGGGCACGCGCACGAGCCCGTGCGGGAGACCGGGCACAAGGCGGTGCGGGGCCCGCGCACCTGCCCGCGCGCCGCCGTCGGACGCTCTCTTAGGGGGTCAGCAGGACCTTGATGGCGCGCCGTTCATCCATTGCGCGGTAGGCCTCCGGGGCTTCCTCCAGCGGCATCACAACGTCGAAGACGCGGCCCGGATTGATCGTGCCGGCGAGGACGTCAGCCAGCAGTTCCGGGATGTAGGTCCGTGCCGGGGCCATGCCGCCGCCGATGGAAATGTTCGTGTCGAAGAGGTAGCGCAGCGGGACCTCTCCGCCGCCGGTGGGAACGCCGACAAAGCCCAGAGCCCCGCCCGGACGGGTGCTGTGCAGCGCCTGTTCCATCGACTCCTTGGTCCCGACACACTCGAGGACGGAATCGGCGAGCACCCCGCCGAGTAGTTCGCGGACCTTGGCGACGCCATCGTCCCCGCGCTCCTCCACGATGTCGGTGGCCCCGAACTCGCGGGCGATCGCCTGCCGGTCGGCGTGGCGGGACATCGCGATGATCCGTTCCGCACCGAGCCGCCTGGCGGCCAGCACCCCACAGAGCCCGACGGCGCCGTCGCCCACCACCACGACGGTCCGGCCCGGGCCGGCCTTCGCGGCGAGGGCCGCGTGGTGGCCGGTCGCCATGACGTCGGAGAGTGTGAGCAGGCTTTTCCGGAGGGCATCGTCCGGTTCCGTGATCCCGGGAACCTTGACGAGGGTGGAGTCGGCGAGCGGGACGCGGACCGCCTGGCCCTGGCCGCCGTCGACGGCGTGGCCCGTGTCGTCCTTGCCTCCCCAGCCGGCCAGGTGCTCGCAGGCTACGGTGACGCCGTTGAGGCACGGGGGGCAGGCGCCGCAGCTGATCACGAACGGCGCGATCACGAGGTCTCCGACCGCCAGGCTGGTGATCCCGGAGCCGACGCTCTCCACGGTGCCGATGAACTCGTGGCCAATCGCGGTGGGCTTGTGGATGGGGCGCACGCCGCGGTACGGCCACAGGTCCGACCCGCAGACGCACGAGGCGGTGACCTTGACGACGACGTCGGTGGGCAGCTGGAGGGTGGGGTAGTCGCGGTCCTCGACCCGGATGTCACCGGGGGCGTGGATGATGGTGGCGCGCATGGAGGCTCCTCGGGTTGCGGGCTGGGCTGGGACCGAGTTTAGTCCTCTGTTGCCGGTCACCACCCTGATCTACGGTTCGGCCCTTGTGCTTGCTGCCGTCCCTGCCCTTGTATTGATCGCCAGGGGCACCCGCATGAACCCCATCAACCTGGCCGCCGCATCGCCGGCAGCTTCCTGAGAGGAATTGACATGACCTACACGCTCCCAGCCAACATCGCGGAACGGCCCGTTACCGTCATCGGCGGCGGAACCCTGGGCCGGCGCATCGCCTTGATGCTTTCGCTCCAAGGCGCCGAAGTGCGCGTCTACGACACGGACCTCGCGGTGGCCAAAGCCGCGATCGAGTACATCGCCACGCAGCGCCACCGCGCCGTGGAAGAGCTGGGCGGTAACCCGTTGGTCCGTCTTGCGGCGGGGGACAATCTCGTCGACGCCCTCCGGGATTCGTGGCTCGTGGTCGAGGCGGTTCCCGAAAAGCTCGGCCTCAAGCAGGCAATTTTTGCTGACCTTGACCAGCTGGCGGCCGCGGACGCCGTGCTGGCCAGCAACTCTTCCTCGTTCGCTTCCGCGGAATTCATTGGTGGAGTGAAGAGCCCGGAGCGTGTCCTGAACATGCACTTCTACATGCCGCCGGACGTGCGTTCGGTGGAGCTGATGTCCTGCGGCCAGACCGACCCACGGATCATCGAGCTGCTCATGGCCGAGCTGCCGAAGTACGCGCTGGTCCCGCACCGGGTGCGCAAGCAGAGCACCGGCTTCATCTTCAATCGGATCTGGGCCGCGATCAAGCGCGAATCGCTCCTGGTCGTGGCCGAGGGCGTGGCCGAACCGCGCGACGTGGACGCCTTGTTCGCAGACGTCTTCAAATCCGAAACCACTCCCTTCCGTTTCATGGACGAGGTGGGCCTGGACGTGGTCCTGGACATTGAGAACCACTATTGCGAACTGGCCGGGGTGGAGAACAAATCGGCCCCCATGCTGGAGGAATACATCGCGAACGGCTGGCTGGGCGTCAAGAGCGGACGCGGCTTCTACAACGACTACACCTGAGTCCAACGCCCTCCCACACCACTAGCAACGCGGGGTCAGATGCGGCCCATCCGGCGGGGATTATGGGCGCGATGTGACCCCGCGTTGGTTCTTGTTGGTTGTTCTAGAGGGCTTCGAGCACGCTGACGTAGTTGGCGATGCCGACCCCGCCCATGTTCTGCACCGCAGCCCGGCGCGGGTTGGCCAGCTGCATCCCGCCGGCGGTGCCGGTGAGCTGCATCGCGGCGATGACGTGCTGCGAGACGCCGGTGGCGCCCACGGGGTGGCCCTTGGCCTTGAGGCCGCCGGAGACGTTGATGGGCAGCTTGCCGTCCTTGAAGACCCAGCCTTCCTGGACAGCGCGGGCGCCCTGGCCCGGTTCGGTCAGTCCCATGGCCTCGTACATCAGCAGCTCGGCGATGGTGAAGCAGTCGTGCACCTCGGCGAAGTCCAGCTCATCGAGCCCGACGCCGGCCATCCCCAGCGCGCGCTGCCAGGAGACCCGCGTCGCGGTGAATGCGGTGGGGTCGCGGCGCGCGGCGGGGAAGAAGTCGTTGGCCTGGCCGAAACCGGCGAGCCGGACGGGGGCGGTGGCGCCGCCGGTGGGGGCGACGCTCAGCACGACGGCGGCGGCGCCGTCGGACACGGGCGAGCAGTCGGTGCGGCGCAGCGGGTCCGCCACCATCGGGTTCTTGTCCGAGACGGTCCGGCAGAACTCCTCGCCGAGGTCCTTGCGGAGCTGGGCGTAGGGGTTGTCGACGCCGTTGCGGTGGTTCTTCGCGGCGATGGTGCCCAGTACGTCCGAGACCGGTCCGTAGCGCTTCTCGTAATGCTTGGCCACCTCGGCAAACAGCCCCGTGAAGCCGGTGCTGGAGGCCTTGCCGGCCATGTCGTAGTCCGCGCCGAGCAGGGCAGCCCCGACGACGTCGGCCCCGGCCTGGGTCATCTTTTCGGCGCCGATCACGAGGACGGTCTTCGCGGTACCGGCCAGCAGCGACTTGGTGCCCTGCTGGAACGCGGCGGACCCGGAGGCGCAGGCGTTCTCGACCCGGGTGGACGGGACGTTGGCCAGCTGCTCCGAGACCTGCAGCGCCAGCGAGGACGGGAACGCCAGCGGCATCATGCCGGAATTGAACTGGCCGAGGTAGATTTCGTCAATCTGGCCCGGCTCGATCCCGGCGTTGCCGATCGCCTCCGTGGCGACCTGGACGATCAGGGATTCGAGGGTCTCGTCCGTGAGTTTGCCGAAGCGGCTGTGGCCCCAGCCGGTCAGCAGGACGTCTTTGCCGAACTGTTCGCGCAGGCTCATGCGGTGGCTCCTTCAAGGGTGGGGGTGGCGTCGAGGGACGGGGCGACGTCGAAGCGGGCTTCGGTTTTCCCGCGGAGTTCCTCCACGGTGACGCCGGGGGCGAGGCGGGTCAGCGTGAGCTGACGGGCGCCGCCTGTTTCTTGTTCATGCTTCACCAGGTCAAATACCGCGAGGTCGCTGATGATGCGGTCAACACAGCTCAGGCCGGTGAGCGGCAGGGTGCATTCCGTGACGATCTTGGGAGTGCCGTCCTTGGCGTTGTGCTCGGTGAGGACCACGACGCGCGGGGTGCCGGCGACGAGGTCCATGGCGCCGCCCATGCCCTTGACCATTTTGCCGGGGATGGTCCAGTTGGCGAGGTCCCCGTTCCCGGAGACCTGCATGGCGCCCAGGATGGCGACCTTGACGTGGCCGCCGCGGATCATGCCGAAAGAGGCGGCGGAGTCGAAGATGCTGCCGCCGGGGAGGACCGTGACGGTCTGCTTGCCGGCGTTGATAAGGTCGGCGTCCTCCTCGCCCTCGTAGGGGAACGGCCCCATGCCGAGCAAGCCGTTCTCGCTCTGCAGGACGACGCGGACGCCGTCGCGCAGGTTGTTGGCGACCAGCGTGGGGATGCCGATGCCAAGGTTGACGTAGTCGCCGTCGTTGAGTTCTTCGGCCGCGATGGCGGCCATTTCATTCCGGGTCCAAGCCATGATGTGTCTCCTGAAGAAAGTAGGGGCGGCGCTCAGGCCGGAACGGGTGCGGTTTCTGCGGCGGCTTCGGTGGCTTCGGCGCGGGGGCGGACCGTCCGCTGCTCGATGTCCTTGACCCGGGCGCGGGCCTGCACGAGGCGCTGGACGAAGACGCCGGGGGTGACGATGTGGTGCGGGTCCAGCTGGCCCGGCTCCACGATCACTTCGGCTTCGGCCACCGTCACGGCGCCGGCCGTTGCCACGACGGGGTTGAAGTTCTGGGCGGTGTAACGGTAGATCAGGTTGCCGTCGGTATCGGCGGTGTGTGCGTGCACCAGGGCGACGTCGGCCTTAATGGCGCGCTCCTGGACGAAAGTCTCGCCGTCGAACTCGGCCAGCGGCTTGCCTTCGGCGACAAGGGTCCCGACCCCGGTCTTGGTGTAGAACGCCGGGATGCCGGCGCCGCCGGCGCGGAGGCGCTCGGCGAGGGTGCCCTGCGGGGTGAACTCCACCTCCAGCTTGCCGGCCAGGTACTGCTCGGCAAAGAGCTTGTTCTCGCCCACATAGGAGGCGATGACCTTGCGGACCTGTCCGGCTTCGATCAGGATGCCGAGGCCCTTGCCATCCACGCCCATGTTGTTGGACACCACGGTGAGGTCTTTGACGCCGGAATCGCGCACCGCCTCGATCAGGTCAGCCGGGATGCCGCTGAGGCCAAAGCCCCCGACGGCGAGCGTCATGCCGTCCCGCAGTACGTCCTGCAGCGCGGCGGCCGCTCCGGATTTCAACTTTGACATCGGATCTCCTCATTGAGCTCTTGACGCAATCCACTTTGTGGACTGTTCCTCTGCTGATGGAGCTTACGGTGCCGAAATGCGGGCTGTCAATGGATGATTTTGGCCTCAACTGTGCCGTTTTTACAGTGTGGACGGTAGGCTGATGAGTGTCCACAATATGGATGGTTTGGGTGGATCTTACGCAAAGTGGAGGGATATATGACTTCAACACCGGTCCAGGGAGCGCAGGTCGTCAGCCGCGTCGCGTCCCTGCTGCGCATTGTGGGACGGAAGCCGGAAGGCTCCCCGCTGGTGGAACTCGTCAGGGAGTCCGGGCTCACCCGTCCCACCGTGCACCGGCTGCTTTCCTCGCTGGCCTCCGAGGGCCTGCTGGACCAGGACCCGCAGAGCGGCAACTGGGTGCTGGGCCCGGAGATCCTGCTGATGGGCTCCGTGGCCTCGGCCCGCTTTCCGCTCGAGGACATCGCCCGGCCCAGCCTCCGCCGGCTCGCCGAGGAGACCGGCGAAAGCGCCTTCTTCTCCATTCGCCGCGGCGCCGAGACGGTGTGCCTGTTGCGGGAGGAGGGCAGCTTCCCGGTGCGGTCCTTCGTGCTGCACGAGGGGGTCCGCTTCCCGCTCGGGGTCGCGTCCGCCGGCACCGCCATCATGGCGTTCCTGCCTGAGGCGGAGCAGGAGGAACTGCTCGCCGGCTGGGCCGCGCATGCGCGCGATTTCGCGGCCGCGCACACCGAGGCCCTGGTCCGGGAGAACCTGGCGAAGACGCGGCAGGCGGGCTACTCGGTCAATCCCGGGCTGGTTCTGGAGGGCAGCTGGGGGATGGGCGCGGCGGTCTTTGACCAACGCGGCCGGCCCGCCTGGGCGTTGTCGCTGACCGGAATTGAGCCGCGCTTCAAGGGGGAACGGCAGGAGCTGCTGGGCCGCCTCCTGATGGAAGAGGCCCACCGGATCTCCACCCTGCTGCAGGGAACTGCTGGCGCCGTTTAGCGGGCGCCGTTTAGCGGGCGCCGCTTCGCGGGCGGCGGGCAGCCTGGCGCCGGCTACTTCCACCAGGTGTCGAAGATGGTGACGGGGACGGTGCGCTTGTGCCGGGTGCGGAGGTATTTCTGTTCGATCAGCTCGGCTGCGGCCACGGGGATGTCGTGGCCTTCGAGGTAGTCATCGATTGTGTCGTAGCTCAGGCCCAGTTCGTCCTCGTCGGTGCGGCCGGGCTGGCCGTCGAGGAGGTCGGCCGTGGGGACTTTTTCCCAGATCCGGGCCGGGGCGCCGAGTTCGGCGAGCAGGGCACGGTTCTGGCGCTTGTCGAGTCCGAACAGCGGAAGGATGTCGGCCCCGCCGTCGCCGTACTTGGTGAAGAATCCGGTGACTGATTCCGCGCCGTGGTCCGTTCCGATGACGAGGTAGTTGTGCTCGCCGGCGAGGGCGTACTGGGCGATCATGCGGGTGCGGGCCTTGGTGTTGCCTTTGTGGAAGTCGGAGATCCCGTTGCCGACGGTCTTCTCGAATTCGTCCTCGAAGCCGTCCACTGCGGCGGAGATGTTGAACGTCCACTCGGTCTTGGCCCGGATGAAGTCCAGGGCGGCCTGGGCGTCGTCCTCGTCGTGCTGCACGCCGTAGGGCAGCCGGACGGCGACGAAGTTTGCGTCCACACCGTCGGCTGCCAGCTCTTCGACGGCAAGCTGGGCAAGCCGACCCGCGAGGGAGGAGTCCAGCCCGCCGGAAATCCCCAGGACGAAACCCTTGGTGTGGGTCGCCTTGAGGTAGTCCTTGAGGAATGTGACGCGTTTGCGCACCTCCCCGGCGGGCTCGATCCGGGGCTGCACGCCCATTTCTTCAATGATTTTCGCCTGGAGTTCGCGCATGCTTCACAGCCTAGTCAGCAGTGTCAACCGGGCTCAACTGTGTCTGACGGCCTGACGCTGCGGATCTCGGCCCGCGCGGCGCAGGAATGCCTCTCGCTGCGCGAATACCCGCGCGCAGGGTATTTGGCGCGGCGTGCGCCTGGAACCGCGGCGTGCGCCAAAGCCGCTCGCACGCACGGGTTCAGCCGGAGCCGCCGCCCGAGGCGCCGCACGCCCGAAGCCGCCGCGGAATCGGCCCGCCGTTACACCAGTGGGGCCGGCCCGGTGGAGCCGCGGACGGTGAGATGCGTGGGCATCACGGACCGGCTGCGGGCGCCCCCGCCGGCCAACGGGTTCAGCTGGGCCAGCAGCATGGACACGGCCACCCGGCCTGCCTGCTCGATCGGGGATGCCATGGTGGTCAGCGGGGGGTTGCAGAAGTCGGCGCCAGATCCAGGGCAAGTCGGAGTTCCAGGGCACGTTCAACGAAAACGTGTTCTGCGATTCCTTCGATACCAGGCTCTGACGCGGCGGTTCCTGACGGACGCTGCGCAAAACACCCGACGCTGCGGAATTCCCGTAGCGTCGGGTCTTCTGCGCCGCGCGGGCCTGAATCCGCCGCGAAATCCTCTCCCGCGGCACCCCGGGCAGGCGTAGCGTATGGCCATGGAGAAGACCGGATGCGTGGTGGTCGGCGGCGGGCCGGCCGGGATGATGCTGGGACTGCTGCTGGCCCGGGCAGGGGTGGACGTGACGGTGCTGGAGAAGCACGCCGACTTTTTCCGGGACTTCCGCGGCGACACCGTCCACGCCTCGACCATCCGGCTGATCGATGAGCTGGGCCTCGGTGGGGAATTCCGCCGGCTGCCGCAAAGCCGGCTCAGCAACGTCGCCTTCCCGGTGCCGGGCGGGCCGCCGGTGACGGTGGGCAACTTCGATTCGCTGCCGCCGCCCTACAACTACGTTGCCATGATGCCGCAATGGGACTTCCTGAACTTCCTTGCCGACGCCGCCGCCGGGGAACCGTCATTTACCCTGCGGATGAATCATGCGGCCACCGCTCTGGTCCGCAACGGCGGCCGGGTGACCGGCGTCCGCTACCGGACCGCGGCGGGTGCCGACGGCGAGCTCCGGGCGGATCTCGTGGTTGCGACGGACGGCCGGCATTCCACCCTGCGCGCCGCGGCCGGGCTGGCCCCGAAGGACTACCCGGTGCCGTTCGACGCCTGGTGGTTCCGCCTGCCGCGCCACGCCTCCGAGCCGGGCGCCGTGGCGGGAATCGTTCCCGCGTTCGGCCGGGGTGAGGCCCTGGTGGCACTCAACCGCACCGACTATTACCAGATGGGGTACCTCGCACCGAAGGGCACGGACGCACGGATCCGGGCCGAGGGCGTCGAGGGCTTCCGGCGCCGGATCGCGGCGCTCCGCCCGGACCTCGCCGACCGGGTGGACGCCATCGCTTCGCTGGAGGAGCTGCACTGGCTGGACGTGCGGCTGGACCGGCTCCGCCAATGGCACATCAACGGGTTGCTCTGCATCGGCGATGCCGCGCACGCCATGTCCCCTGCCGGCGGTGTCGGGATCAACCTCGCCATCCAGGATGCCGTGGCCGCCGCGGATGTCCTGGCCCCGGCTCTGCTCCGCGGACGGGTGCCACGCACCGAACTGGCCAAGGTCCAACGAAGGCGGCAGAGGCCCACGGTGATCGTCCAGACCGTGCAGCGGATCATGCACCGCCTGGTGTTCAGGCCGATCATGACCGGGCAGCGGTCCGGGGCGCCCGCAGTCCTGCTGTTCCTGGGCCGGCGCATCCCGGCCATCGGCAGGGTGATGCCGCGCTTCATCGCGTTCGGGCCGCGGCCGGAGCACGCGCCCGCCTTCGCGCGGCGGGCCCCGCAGCGCTCATAGGCCGGGCGCACCCGCGCACAGCCAGCCTCCCCGCGCACAGCTGCGGCGCCGCACGCTCTCCGTCGGGCGGCCGGGCACCGTGTGCTCAGCCGTGGGCTGCCAGGTAGCTGATCAGCCCTTTCACCGTGGCCACCGCGGGGTAGTCCCGCTCCGGGATGTCGACGCCGGTGGCCATGTCGATCGTTTCGACCAGCCGGAGGAAATCCAGCGAATCGAGTTCGAGGTCCTGCCGCAGCCGGGCGTCCTCGTCCACCTCGGCCAGGTCCACGTCCGGTGCCACCTTGCCGATCGCAGCCTCCACGGCCGCCCGCGCATCCTGTTCGTTCATGGTTCTTCCCGTTTCACGTTCCCATCACGTTCCCACCCGGTTCACAGTTCTTCCGGCTTCTGCAGCAACTCGTCGATCCGGGTCAGGTAGCGGCCGCCGCGCAGCCCGTCGCTGACCCGGTGGTCTGCGGAGAGGGTGGCGATCACGGCGGGACGGACGCCCAGCATCCCGTTCTGCGCCCACGGCTGTTCCATCACCCGGCCGAAGCCGACCATCGCGACCTGCGGGGGATAGATGACGCCAAAGACACTCTCCACGCCCAGGTCTCCGAGATTGGTCACTGTGATGGTGGGGTCCGCCATTTCGGCGCGCTGCAGCCGCCCGGCCCGGGCACGGCTGACGAGGTCACGGAGCTGCTCCATCAGCACGTCCACGGCCAGGGTGTCCGCGTCATGGATGGCGGGGGCCACGAGGCCGCCCTGGCGCAGGGCGACGGCGACGCCGAGGTGGACTGACGCGCTGGGCCGGAAGCCGCCGTCGTCGTCGTAAAAGCCGTTGACCTCCGGCACTTCCTTGGCTGCAAGCGCCGCGGCCTTGAGCAGGAGTGCGGAAGGCACCAGCCGGGAGGCCACCGGCCGCTGCGCATTGACGGACTGCATCCAGTCGACGGCGGCACGCAGGTCCAGCGTGGTGCTGAGGTAGTAGTGCGGGATGGTCTTTTTCGAGCGTGACATCAGGGTGCCGATGGCGCGGCGCAGGCTGGCGACGCGCTCTCTTGCTTCCGCGGTCTTCCCCGCGGCCGGAACCGCCGGAGCCGTTTCTTCCCTCAGGGGCGCCGGTGCTTCCCGCCGGGCCGCCGGTTCTGCCGGCGCCGTCCGCTCGGCACCGGCCTCCGGAGCGGTTTCTTCCGCCGGGACGCCGGCGACGGGCACCGCAGCTTCCGGGGGGCGTGCGGCCGCGGCGTGCTGCACGTCCGCCACGGTGACGGCGCCCTCCGGGCCGGTGCCGCTGACAGCGGAAAGATCGACGCCGAGCTCGGCGGCGAGCCTCCGCGCCCGGGGGGAGGAGCGCACCCGTCCGGCGGACGGGGTGGCGGCCACGGCATGCTCCACATCTGCGCGTGTGATGGCGCCGCCCTTGCCGGTGCCGTGGATCCTGGCGGTATCGACGCCCAGCCGGTGTGCCAGGTGCCGCACCGGAGGGGCGATTGGTGGGGCCTCCTTGGCGGCGGCCGCCGCGGCGGGACCCGTCGTGGTGGCCCCTGCCGTCCCGGCCTTGGGGAGCGGGGGCGCCGGCGCCTCATGGCGCGGAGCGCCGACCTCGGCCGGGGTCTGGGTGATCCGGGCCAGCGGGGTCCCGATCGGCACCGTTTCGCCGACGTCCACAAGCAGTTCGGCGACCACGCCCTCCTGGAAGGACTCCACGTCCATGACGGTCTTGTCCGTATCCACCACCGCCACGAGGTCGCCGCGGTGGACGTAGTCGCCGGGCTTGACCAGCCATTCGACGATCTTTCCGTGTTCCATGTCCGCCCCGAGGGAGGGCATCAGGAAGTCACCCACCGGCGCTGACCGCCTGCCTGGCCGCCGCGATGATCCGGTCCACCGATGGCAGCGCCGCGAGTTCCAGGTGCTTGGCGTAGGGGATCGGCACTTCGGCGCTGCAGACCCGGCCCACCGGGGCATCCAGGTCATAGAACGCGTTCTCGGTGATCCGGGCGCTGATTTCGGCGGAGATGCTTCCGCTGCGCCACCCTTCGTCCACGACGACGGCGCGGTGGGTCCTGCGGACGGAGGCGAGGATGGCGGCCTCGTCGAGGGGACGGAGGGTGCGCAGGTCCAGCACCTCGGCGTCGATGCCCTCGGCCGCGAGCTGCTCCGCGGCGTCGAGCACGGCGGGAAGCGTTCCGCCGTAGGTGATCAGGGTGATGTCGGCTCCGGTCCGCCGGATCGCGGCGGTGTCAATGTCCACCGGGCCGGCATCGTCGTCGAGCTCCCCGGTCACGTTGTAGAGCGAGCCGTGTTCGAAGATCAGCACCGGATCCGGATCCTCCAGCGCCGTCCACAGCATGCCGCGGGCGTCGGCCAGCGTGGCGGGGGCGAGGATGCGCAGGCCGGGGATGTGGGCGAACCATCCCTCCAGGCTGTGCGAGTGCTGTGCGCCGAGCTGGCGCCCGGCGCCCGTGGTCATCCGGATCACGATCGGGACATTGAATTGTCCGCCGGACATGTGCAGCAGGCTCGCCGCGTTGTTTACGATCTGGTCCAGGGCCAGCAGGCTGAAATTGACGGTCATGATCTCCACGATGGGGCGCATTCCGGCCAGGGCCGCACCGATTCCGGCACCCACGAAACCGGACTCCGAGAGTGGAGTGTCGCGGATGCGTTCCGGGCCGAACTCCTCCAGCAGCCCCAGGCTCACAGCGAAGGACCCGCCGTAGGAGCCCACATCCTCGCCCATCAGGAAGACCCGTTCGTCGCGGAGCATGGCGTCGCGGATCCCGGCACGGAGCGCCTCGCGGTAGCTGGATTTCATGGCCCGCTCCGCCCGCTCCCAGCGCCTGTTCCGGTGTTCCCGGCGCGCTCGCTGTAGACGAAACGGGTGAGGTCCTCCAGCGGTTCGGGCGTCCCGGCCTCGGCGAAGTCGACGGCGGCGGCTACCTCGGCGTCGGCGTCGGACTGCAGTTGTTCCCACTCCTGGGCGGTGAGCTGGCCGGCGGCCTCCATCGCGGCGCGCAGCAGGTTGATGGGGTCACGCTCGAGCCAGCGGGCGACTTCGGCTTTGTCACGGTACCGTTCCGGGTCGAACATCGAATGGGCCCGGAAACGGTAGGTGCGCAGCTCCAGGAAATGCGGTCCGCCGCCGGCACGGACTGCCTCGACGGCATGGCGGGCGGCGTCTTCGACTGCGACGACGTCCATGCCGTCCACGGCCCACGCCGCGATCTCGTAACTCGCGGCCTTGAGTGCGATGTCCGTCTGGGATTCCGAGCGGCCCAGCGCGGTCCCCATGGCGTAAAGGTTGTTTTCGCAGCAGAACAGCACGGGCAGCTGCCAGAGTGCGGCGAGATTGAGGCTCTCGTGGAATTCACCCTCCGCGACGGCGCCCTCGCCGAAGAAGCACACGGTGACGCGGGAGCGGCCGGACATCTTGTCCGCGAGAGCCATGCCGACGGCGAGCGGCAGGCCACCGGCAACGATCGCGTTGCCCCCGTAGAAGCGGGTGGCGGCGTCGAACAGATGCATGGAACCGCCCCGGCCCCGGCAGCAGCCCTCGACGTGGCCGTACATTTCGGCCAGGATCGCCCCGGCGGCAACCCCGCGGAGCAGGGCGTGGCCGTGTTCCCGGTAGGTGGCCAGGACGGCGTCCTCCGGAGCGAGGGTTTCCAGGACGCCGGCCGCCACCGCTTCCTCACCGATGTAGACGTGCAGGAAGCCGCGGATCTTGGCGGCGCTATACAGCTCGACGCACTTTTCCTCCAGCCGCCGGACGCG